>NZ_JBIBZU010000004.1:0-454043 GCF_043088245.1 Streptomyces sp. NPDC014623
CTTCGGTCCCGTCTCACCGGGCCCCTCCGGGCGCTTCCCTTCTTTCCTGCGTTTCCGACTCTATCAGACTCTTCCGTGTCCGATTCCCGGCCGAAGCGGGTTCCTGCTCTTCCGCCGTCCGGTTCCCCGCTTTCGCGTTTCCCTTTCCGGCGAGTCCGACTCTATCAGGCCTTTTCCCATTCCTTGACCGAGGTCCCGCGAACATGCGGGAACATAATCAAGAGTTACGGTCTGGGCTCGGGAGTCGCTGCCTACTCCGGACTCATGAAGTCCCTTTGGGGTCAGGCAGGGGTACGACCCTACAGGCCGCTGAGAGACGAGGCAAATCGTTTCCGGTGCACCCCTAGGTCGGTCAACCGGTAGCTCTCGGGCGGAACCGGGACTTCATATGACTTACGCTGCTGATCAGTACGCCGCCCTTCATCAGCCGTGGCGGTGACCTACGGATCCCCACCCCTGAGAGGCCCCCCATGACCACAGTGACGTCCCCTCTTGCCGGCCGCGCCATCGGGCTCACCTCGGTTCCCGACCCCGTGTTCTCCGGAGCGATGGTAGGTCCCGGCACCGCCATCGACCCCGTGCGCGAGCCTTCGGAGGCCGTCTCCCCGGTGGACGGAATCGTCGTCTCCCTCCACCCGCACGCCTTTGTGGTCGTCGACGACCAGGGCCACGGAGTACTGACACACCTCGGCATCGACACCGTGCAGCTCAACGGCGAGGGCTTCGAGCTCCTTGTGAACAAGGGGGACACGGTGACCCGAGGTCAGGGCATCGTCCGGTGGGACCCCGCCGGTGTGGAGGCGGCCGGAAAGTCCGCGATCTGCCCGGTCGTCGCTCTTGAGGCCACCGCCGAGTCCCTCTCCGACGTCCGGGAGGACGGCGACGTGAAGGTCGGCGAAACGCTGTTCGGCTGGCAGTGACACCTTCGGCGCAGTGACGAGTCAGTTGGGCATCCACCGCGGCGGCGCAGCCGCCGCACAATCGGAGACGGGTGAAATGGAGACAACGCTGCGAGGCGTCGGCGTGAGCCACGGTGTGGCCATCGGCGAGGTTCGGCACATGGGTACGGCGGTGCTCGAGCCGCCGGCCAAACAGATTCCCGCGGAAGAAGCCGAGCGCGAGCAGGGGCGTGCGCGCCAGGCCGTGGAAGCTGTCGCGGCCGACCTCGTCGCGCGGGGCAATCTGGCAGGGGGCGAGGCACAGCACGTGCTCGAGGCCCAGGCCATGATGGCGCAGGACCCCGAGCTCATCGCCGATGTCGAGCGTCGTATCGCCGTCGGCAGCACCGCCGAGCGCGGTGTCTATGACGCGTTCGCCGCGTACCGGGCTCTGCTGGCCAATGCCGGGGAGTACCTGGCGGGTCGCGTCGCCGACCTCGACGACGTACGGAACCGGATCGTGGCGCGGCTGCTCGGTGTGCCGATGCCCGGTGTACCGGACAGCGACCAGCCGTACGTGCTGATCGCACGCGACCTGGCTCCCGCGGACACGGCCCTGCTCGACCCCACGCTCGTGCTCGGCTTCGTCACGGAGGAGGGCGGGCCCACCAGCCACAGCGCCATTCTCGCGCGGGCACTCGGGGTGCCGGCCGTCGTGGCCCTGCCCGGAGCGGGCGAGATCGCCGAGGGCACGGTCGTGGCGGTGGACGGCAGCACCGGTGAGATCTTCGTCGAGCCGAGTCAGGACAAGCGCGCCGAGATGGAGACCGCCTCGGCGGCGCGCAAGGCGGCGCTGTCGGCCGTGACCGGTCCCGGGGCCACCTCCGACGGTCACAAGGTGCCGCTTCTCGCCAACGTCGGCGGTCCCGCCGACGTGCCGGCGGCCGTGGAGGCCGGTGCCGAGGGCGTCGGGCTGTTCCGCACCGAGTTCCTCTTCCTGGACGACAGCAAGCAGGCGCCGTCCGAGGAGAAGCAGATCGCGGCGTACCGCGCGGTGCTGGAGGCGTTCCCCGAGGGGCGTGTCGTCGTGCGGGTGCTGGACGCCGGTGCCGACAAGCCGCTGGACTTCCTGACACCGGCCGACGAGCCGAACCCCGCACTGGGTGTGCGTGGGCTGCGCAGTCTGCTGGACCACCCCGACGTGCTGCGCACCCAGCTGACGGCGCTGTCCAGGGCGGCCGAGGGGCTGCCGGTCTACCTCGAGGTCATGGCCCCGATGGTGGCCGACCGGACCGACGCGAAGGCGTTCGCCGACGCCTGCCGCGAAGCGGGACTGCAGGCGAAGTTCGGGGCGATGGTGGAGATTCCGTCGGCCGCGCTCAGGGCCCGCTCGATCCTGCAGGAGGTGGAGTTCCTGTCGCTGGGCACCAACGACCTGGCGCAGTACACCTTCGCGGCCGACCGTCAGGTGGGAGCCGTGTCACGGCTCCAGGACCCCTGGCAGCCC
Organism: Streptomyces sp. NPDC014623; assembly: GCF_043088245.1. NCBI lineage: Bacteria > Bacillati > Actinomycetota > Actinomycetes > Kitasatosporales > Streptomycetaceae > Streptomyces > Streptomyces sp. NPDC014623. The sequence continues at coordinate 2,386 of NZ_JBIBZU010000004.1, forward strand.
GCGCTGCTCGACCTCGTCGCGCTCTCGGCCGAGGCCGCCAGGGCCGAGGGAAAGAGCTGCGGTGTCTGTGGTGAGGCCGCGTCGGATCCGCTGCTGGCGTGTGTGCTGACCGGCCTCGGTGTCACCTCCCTGTCGATGGGCGCGGCATCCATTCCCTACGTCCGGGCGACACTGGCGAAGCACACGCTCGCTCAGTGCGAGCGTGCTGCCTCCGCCGCGCGAGCGGCGGACTCCGCCGACGAGGCGCGGATCGCGGCGCAGGCGGTGCTGTCGGGCGAGTGACATCGTCCTCCGGGTGCGGCCGGGTTGAAGGGGTTCCCGCCGGTTCCACGGTTCCGGCGGGAACCCCTTCGGTCTGTCAGCTCTGTCAGCGGTGGGCCTCCGCTTCATCGGCGCCGATGTCGAACCCCGCGCAGTACTCGACGCCGGACTCCGGTGACACGGGTTCGCCCGTGTCGGCGTCGGTGCAGTAGGCGCTGAAGACCTCGCCCGCCGTGAGCGGGAGGAGGCTGCCCCGGTCCAGTCGCCAGCCGTGCACCTTGTCCGGGGTGCCGGGCGCCGTGGTGCGCAGTACGACGCCTCCCCGGGTCTCGAGCGCGACGCCCACGGCGAGCACCGTGGCGAACTCCGCCCCTTCCGACGGGTCGAGGCGGGCCGGACCGGCCGAGTCCCGGGCGGTGTGGAGGACGGCCAGGAGCTGTTCGCTCTCCGTGGGCATGCTGCAGACGACGTGATGGGTGCCCTGTCCCGCCGTCTCCAGCAGACGCATCAGCAGGTGGGAGGCCCGGTCGAAGGCGGCCCGGCCGATGTCCTGCCCGCAGTCCGCGCAGTCGCCGAGGCCGGCCAGGAGCATCGTCGCGTACTCCCATGTCGCTCGGCGGACGGCGCGTGAGACGAGCAGCGGGATCAGCGTGTCGATGGGCTGACCGGTGTAGGCCACGGTGGCGCCGGCCGCAGCGATCTCGGCGGTGAAGCGGCTGCGGCTCGTCCGCTCGTCGGGGTCGAGACCGGACTCGGTGCAGAACTCCGCGTAGTCCTCCGGGTCGAAGAGGGCGACGGTGGTGTGCGCCCCCTGGGCGGCGAGCGCGCGCAGCAGGCCTTCGACCTGCTGCAGGTAGACGGAGTGGTCGTCGAAGGTGAAGCTCCGGTAGTGACGCATCGCCGCGAAGTCCTCGGGGTCGACCAGGAGGCCGACGGTACTGGGTGCTTCGCGGCGCAGGGTGCGTCGCATGGATGCCCTGGAGCGTTGCCGGCTCCGCTTGGTCTGCTTGATGTGCGCCATGAATCCCCCTGTGCGCTGTCGATCGATGCTCACTCAGCGTAATCATGGGCACTGACAACGGCTCGTGGGGGCTGTCCGGTCAGCGGCGTCGGCGGGCCAGGGCCTCGTAGAAGCCGAGGAGTTCGAGGTCGTCGACGGAGCCGGGGTTGACCGCCTCGGAGAGGGGCGTGCCCTGGAGGAGCCGCTTGACCGGCACCTCGATGCGCTTGCCGGTCAGGGTGTGCGGGATGCCCGGGACCTCGATGACCTCGTCCGGCACATGTCGCGGGGAGAGGTGCTCACGGATGACCCGTCTGATGCTGTCGCGGAGTTCGTCGTCGAGCTCGGCGCCCTCTGCGAGGTGGACGAACAGGGGCATCCAGTAGCCGCCGTCCGGTTCCTCGAGGCCGATCACGAGGGACTCGCGGATCGCCGGCAGCCGCTCGACCGCCTCGTAGATGTCGGCGGACCCCATCCGGACTCCTTGCCGGTTGAGGGTGGAGTCGGAGCGGCCGTGGATGACGACCGAGCCGCGCTCGGTGAGGGTGATCCAGTCTCCGTGGCGCCAGACTCCGGGGTACGTGTCGAAGTAGCTGTCGTGGTAACGGCTGCCGTCCGGGTCGTTCCAGAAGCGGACCGGCATGGAGGGCATGGGTGTGGTCACCACGAGCTCGCCGACCTCGCCGATGAGCGGTTCACCGAGGGGGTCCCAGGCCTGGAGGTCGGTGCCGAGGCAGGGGGCCTGCAGCTCACCGATGTGGACCGGCAGGGTGGGGACGGCTCCCGCGAAGCAGCTGCAGACGTCCGTCCCGCCGCTGACGGAGGCGATCCACAGATCGGCGCCGGTGCCGGTGAACTCGTCGTGGAGCCAGCGGAAACCGTCGGGCGGGAGCGGGGAGCCCGTGGTGGCGACGCACTGCACACGGCTGAGGTCGTGGTCGCGGCCGGGGTGGACACCCGCTTTCCGGCACGCCATGACGTAGGCGGCCGACGTGCCGAAGAAGGTCGCGCCGGTCTGTTCGGCGACGCGCCACTGGGCTTGGACGTCGGGGTACCCGGGGCTGCCGTCGTACAGCACGACGGTGGTGCCGGTGAGCAGGCCGGAGACGAGGAAGTTCCACATCATCCAGCCGGTGGAGGTGTACCAGAAGAAGCGGTCGTCGGGGCCGAGGTCGCAGTGCAGCCCGATCTGCTTGAAGTGTTCGAGGAGGATCCCGCCCTGGGACTGGACGATCGCCTTCGGCAGTCCGGTCGTGCCTGAGGAGTACAGCACCCACAGCGGGTGCTCGAAGGGGACCTGTTCGAAGACCGGTCCGGTGTCGGAGGCGGTGAGTGCCGACCATTCGAGGGCGCCCGCGGGGGCGTCCGTGCCGAGGAGTGGGATGTGGACGACCGCACGCAGGGTGGGGAGTTCGCTGCGGAGTTCGGCCACGGTGGCGGTGCGGTCGTGTTCCTTCCCGCCGTAGCGGTATCCGTCGACGGTGAACAGGACGACGGGTTCCACCTGCTGGAAGCGGTCCAGGACACTGCGGGCGCCGAAGTCGGGAGCGCACGAGGTCCAGACACCGCCGACCGCGGCGGTGGCGAGGAACGCGACGACGGCCTGCGGGATGTTGGGCAGGTAACCGCTGACCCGGTCCCCGGGCCGGACACCGAGAGCGCGGAGTCCGGCCGTCAGTGATCCCACCTGGCGCCGGAGTTCGGCCCAGCTGACGGAGACCTGCGTATGGGTCTCGTCGACGTACAGCAGGGCGGGGGCGTCCGCGCGGAGCGGGTCGTCGGCCGTACGCAGGGCGTGCTCGGCGTAGTTGAGGGTGGCGCCGGGGAACCACCGGGCGCCGGGCATGGTGCGGTCGCCGATGACGGTCTCGTAGGGAGTGGAGAAGCGTACGTCGAACCACTCGGCGACGGCCCGCCAGAAGGTGTCGAGGTCATCGACCGACCAGCGGTGCAGTGCGGCGTAGCCGCCGTCGGCCGGCGCTCCGTGGTGTCCGGCCGCCCATCGCTGGAAGCGGGTGACGGCCGCGGCCTCGACGCGCTCGGGTCCGGGCTGCCAGAGGGGGGCTTCGCCGGCTGCTGAGGTCATGGAGGTTCCCTGGCCTTTCGTGGTGTACGCGGGGTGTGCGTGCGTCCGCGCACGGGCTGGGGTTGTGCGCGTGAACGGCTTTCACGGACGATGCCACGTGATCGTCTTGCGCACCAGGGTCCCCCGGCCATGGCTGCGTGTCCCGCTGTGTGGTGCGGCCACAGGTGAACGGAAGCTGAACGGAGCACGCTTCCGTCGCGGCGGATGGCAGGGTGGCCCGCATGGATGGTCGTGACCTGGTGCGCTCGGTGAAGATGGTCGGTTCTGTTCGGGGGATGCGCGCGGTGCGCTCGGCCTGGCGGCGCCGGCGCGCGGATGCGCGGGCGCTTGCGCCGCGCCGCGCGGAACGCGCGCGCGTGCCCGGTCTTCTGATCAGTGCGGAGCCCGGGCCGGGCGGTGGAGTCGTGCGGTTCGCCCGCTCGCAGCTGCTGGTCCGGGTGGCGGTGGGCGGTGCGGTGTTCTGGTCCTGGGACGGTGCCGGGCCGCTGCCCTCGTACGCCCTGCCGGGGGGCGGGCCGGAGCCTGATCCGCGGGCGTGCCTCGAGCCGGACGCGAACGGCGGCTGGAAGGTGGTGTCGGAGCGGCTGACGGTCGTCGTGTCGCGGCACGGGGCGGTGGAGTTGCGTACGCCTGGCGGGGTGCTGCTGCGGCGGGAACTGCCGCCGCGCTGGTGGGAACCGGTGGAGGGCGGCGGGGCGCGGTGGGTGCAGCGGTCCGAGGTCCCGGCCGACGCGCGGTTCTTCGGGCTGGGCGGGCGGGCCGGCGGCCCGCGGCTGAGGGAGGGGACGTACCGGCTGTGGAACACCGACCCGGGTGGGCGGTTCGGTCCCGGGGACGATCCTTTGTACGTGACGATGCCGGTGCAGGTGGTGGTCTCCGACGCGGGGACCCATCTGGCGTTCCAGGACAACTCCTGGTCGGGTGCGGTGACGCTCCAGGAGGGTGAGGAGGGCGCCGGCTCGGGGCACGACCGGCCGGGCACCTGCGAGGTGCGGATGGACGGCGGTCCGCTCCGCTGCTGGGTGGTCGCGGGTACGCCGGCCCGGGTGCTGCAGGGCTGGACAGCCCTGACGGGGGCCCCCGCGCTGCCCCCGTCGTGGGCGCTGGGGCCTCAGCACGCCCGGTGGGGGTTCGGCGGCGAGCAGGAGGTGCGGCGGGTCGTCGCGGGGTACCGGGAGCGGGGCCTGCCCCTGTCGGTGCTGCATCTGGACGTCGACCACCATGACGCTCATCAGGTCTTCACGGTCGACCGGGAGCGGTTCCCCGGTCTCCCCCGCCTGGCGAAGGAGCTGCGTGAGGACGGTGTCCGGCTGGTGTCGGTCGTCGGTCCGGCGGTAAGGGCGTCGGCGGGCACCGCGGTGTTCGGGAGCGGGATGGAGGTCGGTTCCCAGGGGGCGTTCGTCCGGGATCCGGAGGGTGCCCTGGTGCTCGGTGAGGTGTGGCCCGGTGAGTGCGCCTACCCGGATTTCACCGATCCGCTCGTACGGGAGTGGTGGGGTGCGCTGTACGAGGAGCGGCTCGGCCAGGGATTCGCCGGGGTGGGGCACGACATGAACGAGCCGGTGGCGTTCTCCGCCTTCGGGGACCCGTCACTGCCTCGTTCGTCCCGGCACTCTCTGGAGGGCCGTGGCGGGGACCATCGGGAGGCTCACAACGTGTACGCCCTCGCGATGGCGAGGGCCGGTTACGAAGGGCTGCGCCGGCTTCGCCCGGACGAGCGGCCGTTCCTCTTCTCCCGTTCGGGCTGGGCGGGGATGCAGCGGTACGGCGGCACCTGGTCCGGTGATGTGGCCACGGGGTGGCCGGGGCTCCGTGCCTCGCTGTCCCTGGTGCTGGGGCTCGGGCTCTGCGGGGTGCCGTACTCCGGACCCGATGTCGGCGGTTCCGGCGGGCCGCCGTCGCCGGAGCTGTATCTGCGGTGGTTCCAGCTGGGCTCGTACCTTCCGTTGTTCCGCACTCATACGGCCATCGGCGCGGAGCGCAGGGAGCCGTGGGAGTTCGGGCCGGAGGTGCTGGGGCACGCCGGGCGGGCACTGGAGGAGCGGCAGCGGATGCACCCGTACTTCGTGACGTTGTCGCAGCTGGCGCGGCTGACCGGTGCGCCGTATGTGCGGCCGGTGTGGTGGGGCGCGCCGGGAGACCGTGGGCTGCGGGACTGCGAGGACGCGTTCCTGCTGGGTGACGCGCTGCTGGTCGCGCCGGTGCTGGAGGAGGGAGCGGACCGCAGACCGGTGCGGCTGCCGCGCGGGCGGTGGTACGACACGGCCACCGGGCGGGCGTACGAGGGGCCGGGTCAGGTGGTGGTGGAAGCGCCGCTGTCACGGATCCCGGTACTGGCGCGGGCGGGTGCGGTGATCCCGGTGCGGGGTCCGGACGGGGGCCTCGAACTGGAGGTGTGGGCTCCGGCTGCCGGGCGTACCGGGGGCGGGCTGGTCGTGCGGGACGCGGGCGACGGATGGGCGGCGGCCGAGGTGGAGCGCTATACGTCGCGCCTGGAGGCCGGACGCGTGGTGGTCGAGCGGAACGGCGATGAGGGGCCGGTGTCCTGTCCGGTCCGCGTGCGGGGGCTGCCCGGCCCGCCTCAGCCGTAGGCGCCGGCGAACCAGGAGCGTACGGCTCGGGTGTGCAGCGGGAAGACGAGATCGTCCGGAGTGCGCAGCACGTCGTATCCCGAGGTCTCGTCCGTCGCCGTGGAGGGCGGGAGCCCCCCGGCGGCGCGGGGCGGGAGCAGTCCGAAGAGCAGCAGGTGACCGTCCGGGGAGTTCAGTGCGTCGGCGAGGCGTACGTCGGTCTCGTCGGCCCGGATGCCGGTCTCCTCGCGGAGTTCGCGTACGACGGCGTGGCGCCAGTCCTCGGCCTGGTCGATGTAGCCGCCGGGCAGCGCGAGCCCACCCGCGTGCGGAGGGACGGTGCGGGTGATGACGACGAGGCCGGTGCCGTGCGGTCCGGTGACGGGCAGCAGGGCGACCGCGACGGGCAGCGGGTTGCGGTAGGCGGTGTGACCGCAGGCCGTGCAGGTGCGGGGCCAGGTGTCGGAGGCGTACGGGGTGCCGCAGCTGCCGCAGTGGGAGTCCTTCACGGGCGGACTGTATCCGGTCACTCTTCTCCTGCGGCCCCGAAGCTGATAGACGGTGTGCCCATGACAGGAATTGCTCGTGTTCTCCGCGCCCTGGCCGCTGCCGGCGCCGCTCTGCTCGCCGTCACCGCCGCTGCCCCGGGGGCGGCTGCCGGACCCGAACCCAAGGCCCCGCCGGAGTTCGTCGACCTCCGCTCCGTCGATCCGACGATCCTGACGGAGATGCGCTACACCACCGCACACAACTTCATGGGAGAGCCGGTGGACGGCTACCGGCAGCCCGTCTGCATCCTGACCCGGCCCGTCGCCCGCGCGCTGCGCACGGCCCAGCGGGGTCTTCTGCGTCAGGGTTACTCGCTCAAGGTGTACGACTGCTACCGGCCGCAGCGCGCTGTGGACCACTTCGTGCGCTGGGCGCAGGACCTCGAGGACCAGGCCATGAAGGACGAGTTCTATCCGGCGGTCGACAAGACCCGGCTGTTCGAGGACGGGTACATCGCGGAGAAGTCCGGCCACAGCCGGGGCAGCACGGTGGACCTCACCCTGGTGAAGCTGCCCGCCCTGCCGACCAGGCCGTACGAGCCGGGCGAGGACCTGACGGCGTGCTATGCGCCGCAGGACGAGCGCTTCCCCGACAACTCGGTGGACATGGGCACGGGTTACGACTGTTTCGACACCCTGTCCCACACGGACGACCCCCGGGTGCAGGGGACGCAGCGTGCCAACCGGCAGCTCCTCAAGGAGACGCTCACCGGCCTGGGGTTCGTGAACCTGGCCGAGGAGTGGTGGCACTTCACCTACAAGCCCGAGCTCTTCCCGGACACGTACTTCGACTTCCCGGTGGCGAGGCGCTCGGTCGCGGGGCACTGACGGCCCGGGCGACGAGCGGGCGACCGGGACCACCCCCGTGGGCTCCGGCCGCCCGTTCTCCTTGTCGGACGCGGAACTGCCGTGTCCGGTTGCGGGCGGAGCCATTACGGTGCCCTTATGTCACAACAGACGTTCGGTTCGTATGACGAATTCTGGCCCTACTACGTCGCCATGCACTCCAGGGCGGCGACCCGGTGGGTCCATCTGACCGGGACCCTGACCGGCCTCGCGGTCACCGCCTACGGTCTGGCGCACGGCCGCAAGCGCTACGCCCTGGCCCTGCCTCTGATCGGATACGGCACCGCGTGGCCCGCGCATTTCCTCATCGAGAAGAACAACCCGGCGACCTTCGGGCATCCCGCGTGGTCCTTGCGCGGCGATGTGCAGATGATCCGGATGATGCTCGCCGGCCGGGACGACGAGCTGGCCGGGATCGCGGCCGGGTGGCTCGCCGAGCATCCCTGAGCCCGGGGCACACGGAGGGTTGACTGCCCGTCACCCGTGGTGAAGACTCCTGCCACACCCGCTGCCCCCCGCACCGTACGCGCGGTCCGTACCCCGGTCGGCGGGGGTACGGACCGCGTCACGTGCGGCTGTGCTGTCAGGTCCTGGCGGGTTCCCGGAGCCGGTCGGCACGCACCATGGCGTGCTCCACGACCGCGACGAGCACATCCCTCGCGGATGCCCGGTCACGCGCGTCGCAGAGCAGCACCGGCACCTCGGGGTCGAGGTCGAGTGCCGCCCGGACCGTCTCGGTGGGGAACTGCTCGGCGCCTTCGAAGAGGTTGACCGCGACGGTGAACGGGATCCCCCGGCGCTCGAAGTAGTCGACCGCCGCGAAGCAGTCCTCCAGTCGGCGGGTGTCCGCGAGGACCACCGCGCCCAGGGCGCCCAGGGCCAGCTCGTCCCAGAGGAACCAGAAACGGTCCTGGCCGGGGGTCCCGAACAGGTAGAGGACCAGGTCCTCGCGCAGGGTGATCCGGCCGAAGTCCATGGCGACCGTGGTGGTGTTCTTGGACTCGACCCCCGCCACGTCGTCGACGGGCCGGCCCGCCTCGCTCAGCCTCTCCTCCGTGCGCAGCGGTCTGATCTCGCTGACCGCGCCCACCAGGGTCGTCTTGCCCACGCCGAAGCCGCCGGCCACCAGGATTTTCAGGGTGACGGGCTCGACGTGCCGCTTTTTGCGGCTAGAGCGCCCGAAGGCCATTGATCACCTCACGGAGAAGGCTCTCGTCCGGCAGCTCGGCCGGCGGAACGGGACGGGTGACGTGCACCAGCTCGTCCTCGACGAGGTCACCGACCAGGACACGGACCACCCCGACGGGGAGATCCAGTCCGGAGGCGAGTTCGGCGATCGACTGGGGCATGTCGCTGCACAGTTCGACGATCTCCACATGTTCCGGGGAGAGCGTCTGGTCCCGGCCGGGATCGTCGGCCGCCGGTTCGGGGACGACGATCGCGATCAGGTCGAGACGATGACGGGACGCGCTGCTGGTACGCCCCCGGGTCATCGCGTAGGGCCGGACCACCGGACCCGCTTCGGCGTCGTACCAGCGCGAGGGTCCCACTCCGGCGGGCGGTGGCCCGGGCGCGGTGTCCCGGACGGAGTCTGCGCTCATCCCCTCGCCTCACCCTCCGGCGGGCAGACCGGTGGTCCGGGGGGCATTGGCCAGATGCGCCCCGACGCGCTTGACCATCAGGGTCATCTCGTACGCCACCTGCCCGACGTCCGAGTCGGAGTCGGCCAGGACGGCGAGGCAACTGCCGTCCCCCGCCGCCGTGACGAAGAGGAAGGCCTCGTCGAGCTCGACCACCGTCTGCCGGACCCGGCCGGCGTCGAAGTGACGGCCCACCCCCTTGGCGAGGCTGTGGAATCCGGAGGCGACGGCCGCCAGGTGTTCGCTGTCCTCCCGGGTCAGGTCCTGGGACGTGCCGGTGGCGAGGCCGTCGCTGGAGAGCACCAGCGCCTTGCGGATGCTCGCGACGCGCTCGACCAGTTCGTCGAGGAGCCAGTTGAGCTCGCCGGAGCCCTGGCGTGAGGCGTTGTGTGCTGCGGCGTTCGGTGCGGTCATCGACCGTCCCCTCCCGGAGTGGTTCCTGGTGCTGTCTCGCCGTGGCCGGTCACGTCCTCGGCGTTCTGCCGACGGCCGCGCTGCCAGCCGCGCTGAAGCGAAGCCATGCGATTGCGTACTTCTTCCGCATCCCGTTCGAGGTCGTCGTCGGTGCCTGCGGGGGCGTGGCCGGAAGTCCGCCCTGCGGAGTCCTCCCGGAGCTGTGGGGCGAGGCTCGCCTGCCGGACCCTGCGCGGGAGGCCGCCCACCGTGTCCGGCGCGGGCGGCCGGGGCGCGGGCCTGAGCCGCGTGGGGGCTCCGTCGGCCGGGGCGGCACCCGGAGCGGGCCGCACGGTGCCGGCATCGGGGCCGGGGGCGGAGGAGAGGCCCTCGGGTGGACCGGGGCGGGTCCGGCCCGTGTCGCCGATCCGGCGTCCCTGGTCGGTGACGAGCTTCGGCGACTTCCGGCGCGGCAGCGGGACGGGGCCCGCGGGCCGCATCGGCCGTACGTCCGCGGAGCGGCTGTCCGGCGCGTCGAATGCCTGCTGGTGCTGTTCCCGGTCCGCTTCCCTGCGCAGGTCGCGGGCCCGGAAGATGCCGCCCCGCTCGCTCTCGGTGTCCTCGAGGTCGGATACGCCGTCGAGGACGGGACCGAGTGCCGGATCGAGCTCCCGGTCGCGTGCCGGGTCGGTGAACCCGAGCGTGCCCACCGGGCCCTCGAGTTCGACGGGGCCGTCGAGCACGGACGGGTCGGCGAGGCCTGTGGGGACCGGGGAGAGCCCGGACGGCCTGCCCGGGATGTCCGTGTCCGCGACCCCGTCCCTGCGGGCCTTGTCGCTGCCGGGCACGCCCCTGCCCGGCCGGGCGCTCCCGATGGCCTTCTCGGCCCGCCGGTCGAGGCGGAAGCCGGTGCCGTGCGTGTCGGGGGCGTCGGTGAGCAGTTGTGCCGGGATGAAGACGACCGCGGTCGTCCCTCCGTACGGTGAGGTCTGCAGCGACACCCTGACGTTCTGCCGCTGGGCGAGCCGGCTGACGACGAAGAGGCCGAGCCGGTCGGTGTCGGAGAGCTCGAAGTCGGGTGTCTCGGCGAGCCTCAGGTTGGCGTCGAGGAGTACTTCCGGCGCCATGCCGAGGCCCCGGTCGTGGATCTCGAGGGTGAAGCCGTTGGCCACGCGTTCACCGTGCACCTGGACCGCGGTGTGCGGGGGCGAGAACACCGTGGCGTTCTCCAGCAGTTCCGCGATCAGGTGGGTGAGGTCGGCCACGGCCGGCCCGCCCACGCCGATGCGGGGCAGGCGCCGGACCTCGATCCGCTCGTAGTCCTCCACCTCGGCGACCGCCGCCCGCACCACGTCCATCAGCTGGATCGGTTTGCGCCACTGCCGGGACGGGGCGGCCCCGGAGAGGATCACGAGGCCTTCCGCGTGGCGGCGCATGCGGGTGGTGAGGTGGTCGAGGCGGAAGAGGTCGGCGAGCTCGTCGCTGTTCTCCGTGCGCCGCTCCATGGTGTCCAGGAGCGTCAGCTGGCGGTGCAGGAGCACCTGGTTGCGGCGTGCGAGGTTGACGAAGACCTCGGAGACGCCCCGGCGCATGTCCGCCTGCTTGACCGCGGCCTCGACGGCGGCCCGCTGGAGGGTGTTCAGGGCCTGCCCGACCTGGCCGATCTCGTCGCGCTCGTAACTGAGGTGGGGGGCTTCGGTCTCCACGTCGACCTGCTCGCCCGCCGCCAGCCGCCGCATCACGCTGGGCAGCCGCACACCGGACACCTCGTGGGCGTCCTTGCGCAGACGGGAGAGGTCGCGGATGAGTTCGCGTCCCACGCGTACCGAGACGGACACGGACACGAGCAGGGCGACGAATCCCAGGACACCGGCGACACCGGCCTGGATCAGGACCCGGTAGCCGGCGGGTTCGGCGCGGTCCTGGAAGCGGTTGGACATCTCGGTGCCGTCGTTGGCCAGGCGCTCCAGGACCGGCGGAGCCACTTCCTCCCAGCGCGCGGAGTCGATGGCGGCCGGCTTCGTGACCGGGCCCTCGGCGATGATCCTCTGCTCAGCCGTCCGCAGCGGCTCGGTGTCAGGGCTGCGCCAGTACTGCTCCATACGCCCGCGCTCGCTTCCCGGCAGGAGCTCGAGGTTGACCTCGTACAGGAGCTTGCGGCTGGCGGCGAGGTCGGAGACGGCCCGGAGCTCGGGGGCGCCGAGCCGTCCCGCGATGAGGCCCGACGCGATCAGGGCGTCCTCGCGGGAGAGCATCTCGCGGGCCCGGGAGACGCCGACCAGCGCCCGGACCTGCTTGTCCATCGATACGTTCTCCATGGTGTGGAGACCGTTCAGGAAGCGGTAACAGGGGTCGACGAGGCCGTTGTAGAAGTCGAGGGCCCTGGTCCGGTCGATGGTGCGCTTCTCGACGGATCCGCGCAACGCGTCCAGGCCGTCGACCTCGCTGAGGATCGAGTCGAGCCGGGCCTCCGCCTCCGGGCTCAGATTGTCCCGGACGTCCTTGCTCTTCGCGCTCCGCCTGACCTCGGCCACGACCCGGTCGGTCTGGGCGCGCCGGCCGCGCAGCAGGGGCAGGGCGTCCGAGGCCCGGGGGTCGGCGAGGAAGACGAGTGTCTGGCGGCGTTCGCCCTGGACCGCGCGGATGGTGTCCTCCAGCGGGTGGCCCACCTCCTCCACGACGGCGCTCGCGCCCATCAGCTCACCGGCCTCACGGCCCGTGTGGTACGTGGCGAAGACCCAGAGACCCGTGAGGGAGGCGAGCGGCACCAGGAGCAACGCCACGATCTTCCTGCGGATGGACTTCCCGCGAAAGCGCATGGCCTCCCCCAGCTCGGCCCCGCACCGCGGGGGTGGTTGTGCCGGTGCTCCCGGGGGCTCCGGTCGCCCGGTTCTCCTGGTTGTCCCGGTGTTCCCGCCCCGGCCCATCGGGCGTCGGGCGGTGTTCCGTCAACAAACGGCGCGAGCCTACTACTGACCTACCGGTAACTCGAAGACCCGTCCGGACGTTTTCCGGCCGCTCTCCCCCGAGTTGCTCACCAGTTGTCCCGGTATTCCCGGCGAAGAAGTTCGCGAAAGCGACAGAGACCTCCCGGCCCGACGCGGTTCATCCACACACGGCAGTTGGCTGGAACTCTTCGTTCCGTGACCTTTCGGGGCTGGTTGCTGCCCCCGGCGGGAATCTTCGCGACCTGGCGTTCGTCCACACGTACGGGGCAGAAGAACCCCGCGGGGGTACGTGCGACAGGCGAGCGGCTCCGCCCGCGTAGAACGGGCGCGGACCGGGCAGCCACCCTTGAGTCGGACAGTGGTGGGGAGTTGAAGGTCCTTGGACACGTATGAGCGCCGGAGCGCGGCGGCCACACCGGCGGCCCGTGCGGCTGAGGCCGGTGAGTCCGCGGCAGGTACGGCTGAGGCCGGTGCGCCGCCGGCCTCAGCGTGTGCGGACGGTGCCCGGATCCCGAGGCAGCTCTGGGTGGAGGAACCCGCGATACGGCGAAGGATGCCGGACCCTGTCCGGACCGCCGCCGTGCGCGCCGTCCTCATCATGTCGCTGACCATCATTCAGGCCGTGGTGGCCTTCCTGTGCACGCTGGCCGGGTCCTGGCTCGCCTTCCCGATGGTGCTGGGCGGCGTGGCGGGCACCATCGTGGCGACGTGGGCGGTGCTGGACGTCTGGGTGACCCGGCAGGTGTGGAACCAGCGCAACGGGGTCGTCTCCGTGCCGAGCAGCACGGCGCGCCGCATGCGCCGGGAGCGCAGGGCGGCCAGGCGTGCCGCCCGGGCCCAGGGACGCAAGGAAGCGCGGATACGCCGCCGGGGCGAAGGCAGGCTCTCCCGGGCCTGAGTTCCTGCGCCCCGGTCTTCCCCTATCGCTTCCCGGGGGCCTGGGGCGGCTCCGCGGGCGTCTGCGCCATCTCCGTGCGCATCTGCGGGACCGGCGGCCCGCCCGTGGTGCCGGCCGCCTCACCGGACCGCTTGAACATACGGGTCGCGGTGATCTCGCCGTGGACGGTCTCGCCTGAAGGGTCCTGCTGGGGCAGCCCCGGCCTGAGGTGCTCCTCCACGCTGATGTACTTCAGCCCCGCCCGCAGGTCCGCGTCGTTGCGGAGGCGGATGACGAGCGGGAATTCGGCGAGCGCCGTGGTGTCGAAGAGTCCGGTCGTGTAGAGCAGCTGGACTCCCAGCGCATCGGCGACCGCGCGCTGAAGCTCCAGCAGATACGTGGCGTTGGCGCGGCCGATGGGGTTGTCGAGGAAGAGCGTGCCCGCGTGGCGGTGCCGGTCGCGGCCCCTGTCGTTGCTCCGCAGTGCCGCCATCGTGCAGTACAGCGCGATCGCGGCGGTCAGCAGCTGCCCGCCGGAGAAGACGTCACCCATCTGTCCCACCGGGACGCGCTCGGCGCGAAGCACCGCGTCGGGCTTGAGGATCTCCACGGCGATGCCCTTGGGCTGCAGCGCGGCCTGTACACCGCGCAGCAGGAGCGACATCCCGTCCCTGCGCAGGTCGGAGTTCTTCTTGAGGGCCGCGTGCGTGGCCTCGTCGATGACCTCGCCGAGCCTTTCGGTGAGCGTGGCCTGGTCGGGTTCCTCGAAGCGGATCCGGAGGAACTCCTGTCCGGACCACTCCCCCAGTCCCTCGGGCAGCTGCGAGAGCCGCTGAGCGGAGCGGAGCGTCGTGAGGGCCGATTCCACCAGGCCGCGGAGCCGGTCGACGATGGAGTCGCGGTTGCGCTCCAACTGGGCCAGCTCGTCGGTGAGCACGCGCAGTCTGGGCGCGAAGGCAGCGGCCCACTTCTCGGCGTGGTCGGGCAGGGCGGTTGCCGGCAGTTCCCGGATCTGCTGGCGGGCCGGGGTGCGGACCTGTTCGTAGCGGGTGGAGTTGGCGTGCCTCACGAGGACGTCGCTCGCCTCCCGCAGGGAACTCTCCGCAGCGGACAGGTCGGTGGCGAAGCCACGCAGGGAGCGGCGTGTCTCGGCGGCGGACTGCCTGGCCTCCTCCAGGGTGCCCCGGTACGGGTCGGGGGTCTCGGTCTCGTCCTCCGCGCCGTGGTCCCTGAGCAGGTCACGCAGGAGTGCGGCGGTCTCGTCGAAGCCGCTCGCGGAGTCCTCGGCCGTTCGGTGGGCGCGCAGCAACTCGGCGTGGGCGGCGCGCGCGGTGTCCAGTGCCGCAGTGGCGGAGGCCAGTTCGGCCGTCGCCGTACGGAGCAGGGACTGGGCCTGGTCGGCGTCGGCCGGGACCAGGTCGGCGGGGAGTTCGGTGTGGTGCGGTGCCTCGTCGGCGGGTGCGAGCCGCTCGGCTTCGCCGCGGAGCCGGCCGAGCTGCTCGCTGGCCGCGGAAGCGCGTGTCTCCAGGAGCTGGACGAGGGACTCGGCGCGGGCGGCGGCCGCCTGCCGGGAGGGCCCGTCGGCTCCGTCGGTGCCTTCCAGGAGCTGGGCGGCACGGGTACGGACCTTGTTGGTGAGGCGGTCGAGTTCGGCGAGGGCGGCGCTCTCGTCACTTTCGGCCCGCGCCTGCTCGGCCCGCAGGTCGGCTCCGACCCCCACCTTCTCGTACAGCTGTGAGGCCGCACGGTACGCCTCGCGCAGAGCGGGCAGGGAGGTGCGCGCGTCGGGGACGCCGGTCTCCGGGAGTGTTTCCGGGGCTCCCGCGATCTCGGCGCGTTCGGCGCGCAGGGCACGGGCGGTGCGGTGGGCGTCGTCCGCGGCACGCTGGGCGGCCCGGCGGTCCTCGTCGGCGGCGCGTGCCCGCTCCAGGCACACCGTGGCACGTGCCTCCGATTCGGCTGCCTCGTCGGTCAGTTCACGCAGTCGCGCCTGCCAGCCCGCCCGGTCGCGGAGGCGGTGGGCGAGTCCGGCGAGCGCGTCGGCGGCGCGGCGGGCGCGCTGGGCCGCGTCCTGGCGCTCGTCCCGCACCCGTGCGGCGTCGGCGGCGGCCTCGTCGGCTTCGGCGCGCACGGTGCGGGCCTCGGTCAGCGCTGCTCGAGCGGTTTCCGCGGCGGCACGGGCGGTGCGGGCGGCCTCGCCGAGCTCGGCGAGCATGCCGGGCGGGCAGTCGGCGCGCCAGGAGCCGATGCGGGCGGCGAGGGAGCGGTCGGCGGTGAGCCGGGCCGCGAGCGTCCGGATGTCCTCGTCGCGTGCCGCGGCCCGGGCCCTGAGTGCGTGGCGCTCCTCGTCGGCGGCGTGTTCGTCGTGCATCGCCGGGTTGGGGGGGACGAGGAATACACCGTCATCGCCCGCGCCGGGTGCCGGTACGGGGGCCAGGAGGGCCGCCGTGGTGCCCACGGCCACGGCGGACCGGGGCAGCAGGGCGGCGGCGGCCAGGACCTCGCGGGCGCGGGTGTGCGCGTCCGGGTCGGTGATGACGACGCCGTCGACGAGCTCAGGACGCGCGGCCAGGACCGCCGCGTGGTCGGCGGGGTCGACGGCCTGGGCGAGATAGCGCCAGCCGGGCAGGGCCGGGATGCCGTGCTCACCGAGGTATTCGACGGTGGCGAGGACATCGGGCCCCGGAGGCAGCAGACCGCCGTCTCCGAGGGCGCCGAGGATGCGGGAGTCGTCGGCGGCGGCTGTGCGCAGGTCGAAGAGCCTGCGCTCGGCGGCGGCGATGCCCTGGTCGAGGAGCTCGCGCAGCTCGTCGGCGCTGTTGTCGAACTCCTCCGCCGTGAGGGGCTGTGCGTGCCCTTCGGAGGCGTTGTCGTCCCCGTCCGTTCCGGCGGCCGCGCTGCGGGGGTGCGGAACACCGGTGCCGGAGGCCGTCGGGAGGCCCAGCAGGCCGGCGAGACGGTGGTCGGCGGCGAGCGACCCGGCGGCCCTGCGCTCGGCCTCGTAGGACTGTTCCGCGGCCTGCGCCCCGTCGGCGGCGCGAGCCGCGGCGAGCTCGGCCCGGCTCTCCGCTCCCGCGGCTTCCCGGGCCTGTTCGGCGGTGGCCCGGGCGGCCTCCCGCGCGGTGTCCCAGGCGGCGACGGCGGCCTGCTCGGCGTCGTTCGCGGCGAGGGCCGCGCGGGCGGGGTCGGCGTCCGGAGCGGTGTCGTCGAGCCAGCCCGCCCGTACGGCCTCGGCCGTCTCCTGCTCGACCTCGGCGAGACGCTGGCGCAGGTGGCCGGCCTCACTGCGGGCGCGCTGGGCCTCGGTGGCGGCGGTGGTGGCGTCGCGGTGAGCCGCTTCCCCGGTGGCCTGGAGGACCGCGGAGCGCTCCTCCTCCTCCTCGGCCACCCGCTCCCCCGCCTCGGCGGCGGTGTGCAGGGCGCGCACGAGGTCGGCGGCGGCCGTGGCGCGTGCGGCCAGGGCGGGGGCCGCGTCACGCTCGGCCTCCCGGATGGCGACGGCGACGCGGGCCGAGCGGTCGGCGGCGGCGCGGTGGCGCAGGACCGCTTCGGCGGCCTGCCAGGCGGCGTGCAGGGTGCGTGCCTCCCCCAGCTCCCGGCGCTGCGCCGCAGCGCTCTTCTCGGCGGCGGTCAGGGCGAGGGAGGCGTGCCGGTAGGCCAGTTCGGCAGCGATCAGGTCGCGCTGGCCACGGGTGGCTTCGGCCTCGGTGACGGTGTGGGCGGCGGCCGTGACCCGCGTGGCGAGCTCGGCGGTGCGGCCACGCTCCTCGGCGGCGCGACCGGAGAGTCTGCGGGCGAGGGTGCGGGTGCGCCGCTCGGCGCCGGCGTGCACGTCACGGCTGCGGGCCCTGGTCGCGGTGGCTTCGACGATCCGGCCCAGCAGGTCGACGGAGCCGGCGGTGAAGTCGCATTCCGCGGTGAGTTCCGCGCGCCGTCCGAGCTTGTTGCCGAAGCCGCTGACGAGGTCGGCGAGGCCGTCCGTGTCACGGGTGTCGGTGACGGCCCGCAGCAGCAGGTCGGTGAAGTCGGAGTCCTTCTTGACGGCGAAGAGGCCGGCGGCCTCGCCCTCGTCGGCGTTCATCTCGCGCTGGTAGCGGAAGAGTTCGGGGTCGAGCCCGAGGTCGCCGAGGTGCTCGTTCCAGCGGTCGTGGATCTCTTCCCAGTGCACGTCGAGGTGCGGGTAGAACTTGCCTGCGTCGGTGAGGGCGTCGCGGAAGCCCTTCATGGTGCGGCGCCTGCCTCGGGCACCGGAGGCGCCTTCGGCGGGGCGGCCCACCGAGGTGGCCTCGGCGACGGGGAGGCTGTCGAGGCTGAGACCGGGGCCCGGGCGGAAGGAGTACCAGGCCTCGGCGAATTTGCGGGGGTCGCTGGAGACCTGGCGGCCACGCCATTCGCTGACCTTGCCGACGACGACGCATTCACCGGTGAGCGTGTGCTGCCACTCCAGGGCGACGTGTCCGCAGTCGTCGGCGAGCAGGAACTTGCGCAGGACACCGGAGCTGGCACCGCCCAGGGTGTTGCGGTGCCCCGGCAACATCACGGAGAAGATCAGTTTGAGCAGGACCGACTTCCCGCCGCCGTTCTCCAGGAACAGCACCCCCGCGGGCGCCGGGCGACGCGGGGGGCCCGCGGGCTCGTCCTCGAAGAACTCCGCCTGGGCCGGCGCGGGCCTGGGCACGGGCTCGCCGACTCCGCGCAGGTCGAGCACGGTGTCGGCATAGCGCGCACCGGCGGGCCCGATGGAGTAGAGGCGGACCCGGGACAACTCGTACATGGCGGCGGACTCTCGTCGTTCAGGCGGCAGGGGGACAGCTGGTGCGGCAGCGGGGCGGGTGCGGGCCGGGGTTCAGGAGTGGAAGGGAAGACCCGCGTCGGCGGCCAGGTCCAGGCCTTCGTCGTCGGGCGGGGGGAGCAGGGTGGCCGAGCCGTCCGTGACCGGTACGACGCCGAGTTCGAGCAGCTCGGCCATGGCGGCGCTGCCTGCCATGTCGCGTACCTGGAGCTGGTAGCGGGCCGTGGTCCGGTAGGCCCCGCCCGCGTCGTCCCCGGTGCGCTGGAGGAAGCCCGAGTCGGTGAGGAAGGCGACGGCCTTGCCGATGATGCCGGTGGTGGAGCCGGCGAGCCTGCGGGCGTCCTTGGTGGCTCCGGTGGCGCTGCGGCGGGCGTAGATCCGCCACCCCGACTCCAGGTTGGGGGCGTCGGTGGCCGGGTCGGTGGTGTCGCCCTGCTCCTCGGCGCGCTCCTCCAGGCGCCGGCATGCCTGGCGGACGAAGGCGTCGACGCCGTTGACGGTGATGCGGCCGATGTAGGAGTCGTCGGCCAGGTCCTCGGGGCGGGGGAAGGCCATGGCGGCGACGGCGAGGTGGGCGAGGCCGTGCAGGAAGCGGTCGGCGGAGTCGGAGGAGGCGCGCCTGGCGTAGTCACCCATGCGTACGGCGAAGACCGAGTCCTCGCCGGCGGTCACCGCCATCCCGGCACGGGTGGAGACCTCCAGGACGACGAGTCCGAGGCCGGTGGCGACGGCGTCGGCAAGCCGGGCGAAGGCGGGCTCCTCCCGGTAGCGGCGGAGCAGCTCGGTGTACTCGGCGTCGCGGGCGGGCATCAGCTTGGGCTGCAGCCCGAAGGAGACCAGGCGGGCCGCGTCGGCCGCGTCGGCGGGGGTGACAGCGGCGGGAGCGGCCGGCCGTGCGGCGTCGGCCGCGTGCGTGAGGGGCCTGCCCTCCCACGCGTCGGTGTGCTCGGCGTGCTGCTCGCTCAACTCTGTGACTCCTCGGTACGGATGCCGCTCCCGGGCGGCAGGGGGCGGGTGGACGGGCCGGGAACGCTCATGAGGCGTCCTTGCGGTCCGCGGCCATGCCCGCCGCGTCCAGCAGGGCCATGCCCACTATCAGGTCGGCCCCGCCGAATTCGTGGTCCTCGAGCGGGGTGCCGTCGTCGACGGCGAACAACAGCCGTCGCTCGCCCTGGCGGTAGGCCGTGCCGACCGGCGGGCTCGCCGCGTGGACCGCGAGCAGGGCGACCAGGTAGGGCAGCTCGGGGTCGCGCAGCCGGGCCTCGGCGAGAAGTCCGGAGAGCCGGCGCGGGGCGTCGTGCTCCAGGTCGAGCAGCTCCATGGCGGATCCGAGCTGCTCCTCGCTGAACCGGCTGTCGTCCGGAGTGGCGATGAGGTCGGGCTCGGGCATCTCGGCGCCGAGGTGCTCCCGCTCCACCGGAGGCATGAGAAGCAGGTCGACGAGGTCACCGACCCGGACCGAGGTGGGTGTGCGCAGCCCGGTGCCGTGCGCGAAGAACGCGTCGGTGGCCCGGGTGGCCTGCTCGACGGGCAGCGGCAGCAGCGGTACGACGAGCTGGCCGTACAGGTCGAGGCCCGATCGTGCGGTGGGGGCGGCGAATGCCTGCCGGTCCTGTTCGGCCCTGAAGAGGGGGCCCGCCTCCAGCAGCCTGGACTGGAGCTGGGTGTGACGGCGGATGCAGTCCTTGACGATGTCGACGAGCTCGGCGGCACGGCGCTTGTGCTCGGGCTCCTCCGCCTCGTCCCTGGCCTTGCGGATGTTGGTGAGGATCGCGTTCTCGTGGCGGTAGCGGTCGGCCACATGGTCCAGCGCCTCGGTGATCATGTCAGGTACGGCGTTGAGCCAGTCGACGGCGCGGACGTTGCGCCGGGTCGCATCCAGGGTCCTGCGGAGCGTCTCGGCGTACTGCACGGTGCGGTAGCGGGCCTGTTCCGCGGCGAGCTGCGCGTCGGCGAGGCGGCCCCTGCTGATGAGGACCTCCAGCTTCACCTCGGCGGCGATCTGGGCGCTGGTGACATCCGTGTCCAGGGCTCCGACCAGGACGTTGACCGCCTCGTCGGTGGTACGGAGATAGACGTTGCCGCCGTGGCCGGGGACTTCCTCGATGAGCTTGAAGTCGTAGTCCCTGCGGACGTATACGCCGTCCGGCCCGAAGGTGCCGTACACGGCGCGGAAGCCGCGGTCCACGCTCCCGACGTTGATCAGGTTCTCCAGGACCCAGCGCGCGACCCGTTCGTGCTCGGTGGCGGGCCGGCGCGGCGCCTGGGCCGCGACCCGCGGAAGGAGCCTGGCCACTATCTGGTCGTGGTCGGCGCCGGTGTCGAAGTCCATGGTGAGGGTGACGAGGTCGATCGCGGCGAGGGCCACCTCGGCCATCGCGTAGACCGTGTACTCGCCGGCCAGATTGGCCTTGCGCACGTCCAGGTCGTGCAGCGGAGCGGTGCAGGCGAGCGCGCGCAGCCGTCGCGAGAGCCCCTCATCGGCGGCGGGTCCCGGGGCGGGCCTCGGTCCCGCGCTGAGCTGGGGCGCAGCGGTTCGGGTGTCGGCAGGCGAAGTCACGCTGCACAGATTAGGTCCTCGCACCGACAACGGTCGAAACGGCGCAGAAGCGACCGGTCACGGGCGCCCGTCTCCGCCTCCTGCGGGGGCGCGCAGCACCAGGACGTCCCCGGTGCCGGGCTCGGCGGCGTCCCGGCGGGAGGGCCGCCGTGGCCGGTTCGAGGAGGCGGGTCCGGGGTACGGGCACCTCGGCGTCGCCCTGGAGGTGACCCACGTACGCCTCGGCCACGTCCTGCCCGGACTGGCGGGCTGCGCGCCGCGGTTCCGCGATGCCCTTCCCGTGCGCCGCGGTCTGGGCGCGCAGGCCGGCGAGGTCGTTCTCCGGGGCGTGCGAGGGAGGGGCGGCGGTGAGCGGGTTCCTGGCCCGCGCCTCGCGGAGGGCCCCGTCGCGCACCAGCGGCCGGTTGTCGAGCAGGACGCCCTTCTCGCCGACCGTACGGCTGGAGGCGGGCGTGGGCCCCGGGGTGATGCCGCCGGTCTCCGCGTGACGCGACCGGGGAGCACGGCCCGCTCCCCTGTCCGCCGGTCGCCGGGGCGACCACCGGGATCCCGGAGGCCCTGGCCTCCTGCACGGTCCGGCAGAAGGCCTCGTGCGGCCCGGTGCGCGCGAAGACGTCCAGGGAGCCGGGGAAGCGGGCGGGCTCCTTCCCCGTACGCCGTCCCTGGAAGACCGCACCGGGCGGCGCCCCGCCGGTCCGTCCCCGACGACCACGGCGTGCGGCGTCCGGGCTCCGTGTGTCAGCGGAGCGCCGACTCAGACCGCGGGGGCGTCCGGTCCGATCCTGCTGCGTACGGCGGTCTGCACCTCGGCCTCCTCGGCCGGATCGGCGGCGAGTCGCCTCAGCCGTTCGGCGACCCGGATGTCCCCGGTCTCCGCGTGGTGTGCGGCCAGCTCCCGGGTGGTCTCCTCACAGTCCCAGAGGCATTCGACGGCGAATCCGCTGGCGAAGGACGGATCGGTGGCGGCCAGTGCCCGGGCGGCCCGGCCGCGCAGGTGCGAGGAGGAGGTCTCCCGGTACACATGGCGCAGGACGGGTGCGGCGCAGCTGATGCCCAGGCGTCCCGCTCCGTCGACGAGGGTCCACAGGCGCGGGGCGTCGGGGCCCTCGCCCCTGACCGCCTCGCGCAGCGCGGCGAGGACGAGCGGGGCGTCCTGGGCGGCGCCGCGGCAGGACAGGACTCCGGCCGCCGAGGCGCCGAGGGCGTCGGGCCGGTCGGCCCAGCGCCGTGCCCGGTCGACCGCCGCTTCTCCGCACATGCGCTCGAAGGCGGCCACGGCTGCCTCGGCGACGGTGCGGGACGGGCCGGCGGCGGCCTGCTCGATCAGGTCGAGCACCGCGGGTTCCTGGGCCTCCGCCAGATAGTGCAGTGCGGCACAGCGCGCGCCTTCGGAGCCGCTGCGGGCGGCCTCGATGATCAGGGGGCGGTCCTCGGACCCGGCGACGGCGGAGAGGCAGCGGGCCGCGGGGACGTGGAGCACGCTGCCGCGTTCCAGCCCTTGCTGGGCCCAGTCGAAGACGGCCTGGACGCTCCATCCGGGACGCGGCCCGCCCGGCCTCATCTGCCGCTGCCACCGGTCGAAGGATCCCTGCTCCGTCGCCGCCCTGACCCGGGCGCCGACCGCTGCGCGCGGGTCGTCGGCCCAGAGCCGCCAGGGGCGGGGCTCGAAGGCGTCCCGTACGGCGGCGGCCAGCTCGGCGGCGCCCTCCGGGGTCGCGGGGAAGCGGGCCAGCACCGGCTCGGCGAGGGAACGCAGCCCGGCGTCGTCGTCGCGCAGGGCGAGCTCGTCGAGTGCCCAGGCCCAGTTGGCCCCGGTCGCGGCGTACCGGCGCAGGAGTGCGAGGGCGTCGTCCCGCCCGTAGGAGGCGAGGTGCCCGAGTACGGCGAGCGCGAGACCCGTGCGGGAGTCGTCGGTGTCGAGGTGGTCCTCGGGAGCCCGGAGGTGCCGCTCGATCTCCTCGGTGCCGCCGTCGAGATCGAGGTAGAGGCGCGCGTAGTAGAGGGAGCGGTTCTCGATCTGCCAGTCGTGACGCGGATCGCTCAGGACGCAGTGGTTGAGAGCCGCGAGGGCCTCGGGACGCGGGGCGGCGAGTGCGTGGAGCGTGCCGTCGCCCCGGCCCCTCTGCAGCAGGCCGAGCAGGGTGCCGCTCGGCGCTATGAACGGATCGAACATGAAGAAAGCCTCACATCAAGCTGTCGGCGCAACCGGGACTGTGCTGTTCCATGTGCCGGGGTGGGATCCCCTAGGCCGCGCAGCAACATGATCGGCCGACCGCCGTCTTCTGCCTGGTGCTCATCTTCCTCTGCCTCTCGTCGGTGGCCCGAAACGGACCCGCGACGTCATGATGACCCAGCCATTTCGCCGACGCGACCACATTTACGGCGCACCGGCCGGCCGGCGGCCGGCACGGCGCCTCAGCGCGCACCGAAGAGTTCCAGCAGGTCGCCCTTGCCGAACATGCGCGCGGTGTCCACGGCGGAGGGTGTCCCGGCGGCCGGATCGGCCCCTGCGGCGAGCAGCGCGTCGATCACTTCGCGCTCGCCCTTGAACACGGCTCCGGCCAACGGCGTCTGCCCCCGGTCGTTGGCCCGGTCCGGGTCGGCACCGCGGCCGGCGAGCGCGACGACGGCAGGGGCGTGGCCGTGATAGGCGGCGAGCATGAGCAGGGAGTCACCCCGGTCGTTGGTGAGGTCTGCGGGGACACCCGCGTCGACATAGGCGGCCAGCGCGTCACTCTCGCCCCGGCGGGCCAGATCGAAGACCTTGGTCGCCAGCTCGACCACCTCGGGGTCGGGGATTTCGCTCATCGGACGGACCGCCTTCCGTTGCCGTGGTCGCCGTCGCTGACCTGGTGGGGAGTACGGCAGAAGGGCCGTACGAGTGAATCGACAGAGTACTGCTCCCGGACAGTCGTGAACCTGCCCGGGAGCGGCGGAAGATCACGGCACGGGCACCGTTCTCCGGCGGGGACAGGGGTCCGGGCGGTCGGCGGAGCCCCCGGGCGGACGTTTTCCGCCCGCCGCCCGGACGGGAACGGGAGGTATTCACCCACTTGCACCTTTTATCGTATAGGTACATCTTGTGATTCTGGAAGTACTCATGGTGACTGCCCCCTCAACCAGGAGAACCGCTCATGATCCTCTCCATCTCGGGCGTGGTATTGCTCGGCATCGTCGTCTTCCTGTTCTTCAAGAAGGACGGGCTCAAGGCGTCCCACGCCCTCATCTGCGCTCTGTTCGGCTTCTACCTGGCCGGCACGGCCATCGCTCCGAGCATCACAGCCGGCGGGGCGAGCCTCGCCGGCATGCTGAGCGGGATCAAGTTCTGACGCTCCGACACAGCTCCCACTTCTCCAGGAGACCGATGTGGCCCGGCGACCACTCCCCCGCATCCTCACGCGTGGCAGCGCTTCGATCACCCGCAGCCGCGAGATCGCACGCACGGCCGCCGACGGCGCCACCGACGTCCTCCATCCGCTGATCACGGTCACCCGTGGCCTGCGGCTGCTGGCGGGAGCAGGACGCCAGAAATGGTCCGCGACGCCCAAGGACCGGCGCGGACACGTGCTGTTCCTCGTCACGGCCTGCGTCCTGGCGGTGGCGCTCATCCCCTACGGGCCTCTGCTGGCCCTCATCTCGGTGATGGGTGCCGCCGCGTGGCGGGGACGCGACCGGATCCCCGCGAGGACCGGCCCCGGCGAGGCGGAGGCCGCGCGGCTCCAGGCGCTGTACGAGGCACTCGTGCCCCACTTCACCGTGCCCGACGACCCCGGTCCGCTGTTCTCCCACGGCGGCGACTGGGAAGACGCGTTCGGCACCTCGTACGCCTTCGACGGCAACGGCCGGCTCACCCGGCTCCAGGTGAACTACCCGGCGTACTTCAGCGACGGCGACCCCGCCTCACGCGCCCGCGTCGAGCAGGTGCTCCACGCGAAGTCGGGCCGGGGCCGCGAATACCGCTTCACCTGGGACGAGGAGAACAACCACCTCCTCATGACCGTGCTCGGCCCGCTTCCCACCACCATCGCCGCCCAGCGCTTCGTCACCGCGCCCGGCGAGACCGTGCTCGGGTTCACGGACGCCGACGCGGTCCGGCGCACCGTTCCGGTCCAGGACGGTGACGAGACGCGGGACGCCGCTCCGGTGATCTGGCGCACCGGCGCCCGTTCGACGGAACCTCACCTGCTGATCGCCGGGCACCCCGGCGCCGGTGCCACGACCCTGATGCGCTCACTCGCCCTGCAGGCCCTCCAGCACGGCGACCTCCTCGTCGTGGAGGGAGGCGGCACCGGCGAGTACGGCTTCCTGACCGGCCGGGACGGCGTACTGGCCGTGGAGTGCGGCCTGGGCGGAGCCCTCGCCACACTCGAATGGGCGGCGCACGAGACCGAGCGGCGCCTCATCGCCGCCGACCGGGCCCGCCAGGCCGGGCATCCCGAGCCCGAGGACATCAAGCGCCCCCTGTGGATCCTGCTGGACCGCCCGAGCGCGCTGGGACATCTGGCGGCCGCCGACGGCAGGCAGGACCCGCAGGAGCTCCTCCGGGTGCCGCTGCGGCACGGCCGCGCCGCAGGGGTGACGGTCGTCGTGGCGGACCAGTTCGACGGCCTCGACGCCCTCGACGAGACCGTACGGACCCATACCAGGGCACGCGTCGTCCTCGGGCCCGCGGACTCCGGACAGGTGGAGGCGGTCCTGGGCGCCCAGCCGCACACCACGCCCGTCCCGGACGTCCCGCCGGGTCGCGGCTACGCCCGGCTGGGCAGCGGGCCCGTCCTGCGACTGCAGGTGCCGGCCACCCCGGACCCCTGCGACGGTGCCACGAGTGAGGCACACCGACAGGCGGTGCTCGGCCTGCTGCCGGGCGGGGCGCCGGCGGTGGAGCGGGCCGTGCCGGCAGAGGCGCCGAAAGCCGCCCCGGAGGCCGCCGGCGTGCCCGTGCACACGGACCAGCTGGTCAAGACGCCCGCGGTCGCGGAGGGGTGAGACCGGGCGCTCAGGCCACGAAGGTCCTGGGTGCCTCGGCTCCCGCGCTCGCTCCGGAAGAGACCAGCTCGGCGGCCGCGGCGAGCCGCAGCGCCGCCTCGTCCGCCAAGGGGCCGCCCACGGTGAAGGGCAGCCGCACATAGCCCTCGAAGGCCCCGTCGACCCCGAACCTGGGCCCCGACGGGACGCGGACACCGACCCGCTCGCCGGCCACGGCGAGCCGGGAGCCGGAAAGGCCGCCGGTGCGCACCCAGAGGGTGAGTCCGCCGTGCGGCACCTCGAACTCCCACGCCGGAAGCTCCCGGCGCAGCGCCCGCACCAGATCGTCCCTGTTCTCACGTGCCTGCCCACGCCGGACCGCGACGGCCTGCTCCCAGCCGCCGGTCCGCAGCAGCCAGTTGATGGCGAGCTGCTCCAGCACCGGCGTCCCCATGTCGGCGTAGGCCCGCGCCGCCACCAGGCTGCGGATGACGTCCGGTGCCGCCCGTACCCAGCCGATCCGCATGCCGGCCCAGAAGGCCTTGCTCGCGGAACCGACGGTCAGGACGGTGCTGCCCGCCGGATCGAACGTACAGACCCTCCGGGGCATCTCCACATCCGCGTCGAGGTGCAGCTCGTGCATGGTCTCGTCGACCACCAGGACCGTGCCCGCCGACCGGGCGGCCTCGACGAGGGCGCGGCGCTGCTGTTCGTCGGCCAGGGCCCCGGTGGGGTTGTGGAAGTCGGCGACCACGTAGGCCAGCCTCGGCGCCGCGTCCCGCAGGACCTGTCGCCAGCGGTTCATGTCCCAGCCTCCGAGGCCCTCCTCCATCGCCACGGGCACCAGCCTGGCGCCCGCCTCCCGCATCAGCTGGAGGATGTTGGCGTAGCTCGGGGACTCCACGGCGATACGCTCGCCGCGCCCGGCGAAGAGGTGGCAGATGGCGTCGATGGCGCCCATGGCCCCCGTGGTGACCATGATCTGCTCGGGCATCGTGGGGATGCCGTGCCCGGTGTAGCGGTCCGCGATCATCTGCCGCAGGGCGGGAAGGCCGGCCGGGTAGTCGCCATGCGTGTGGGCGTACGGCGGCAGCTCCTCCAGGGCCCCCTGGACGGCCCGGGTCAGCCACGGCTCCGGGGCGGGCAGCGAGGCGCATCCCAGGTCGATCATCGAGCCGAGCGACTCCGGCGGCAGCGGTTCGAGGCCCCGGGCGGGCAACGGGTTGCCCGCCGGCACCGCGGTCCAGCTGCCGGCTCCGCGGCGCGATTCCAGGAACCCCTCCGCCCGCAGTGCCTCGTACGCGGCGGTGACGGTGGTACGGCTGAGGGACATGGCGAGCGCGAGCTCCCGCTCGGCGGGGAGCCGCGCGGCGACCGGGACCCTGCCTTCCAGGACGAGCAGGCGCACACCGTCGGCGAGGGCACGGTAGGCGGGCGGCTTGCGGAAGCCGGGCGCCAGGGGGCGTGCCTGCTGCCCCTGGAGCTGGCGGGCGAGCTGCGCCGCACCGACGGTCGAAGTCCACTGCGGCATCGAAATCAGTCCACCTTCCTCGGATTGGCCATAGTTGGAAGCCGATTCCCCGCCACAGAGTGACATGACGCAGTCCACCATCACCACCTAGGGGGCACCACTTGTCCGACACCACCGACCGGAACGGCACCCGGCTCACCCGGCGGCTGGTCCATCTGTACGCGGGTCTGGCCCTGTACGGGGCGAGTTCGGCGCTCCTGGTCCGCGCCGGACTCGGGCTCGAACCGTGGGGGGTGCTCCACCAGGGGCTCGCGGAACGGACCGGCATGTCCATCGGCGTCGTCTCGATCGCCGTCGGAGCGGTCGTCCTCCTCCTGTGGATCCCGCTCAGGCAGCGCCCCGGGCTCGGCACCGTCTCCAACGTCTTCGCCGTCGGCCTCGCGATGGACGGCACGCTGGCCCTCGTCCCGGCCGTACACGGCCTCGGGGCGCAGGTCCCCCTCATGGCCGCGGGCATCGTGCTCAACGGCGTCGCCACGGGCCTGTACATCTCCGCGCGCTTCGGCCCGGGGCCGCGCGACGGCCTGATGACGGGGCTGAACCTCCTCACGGGCCGTTCCCTCAGGCTGGTGCGTACGGCGATCGAGGTGGCCGTGGTCGTGACCGGCTTCCTCCTCGGCGGTTCGCTGGGCGCCGGTACGGTCCTGTACGCCCTGGCCATCGGCCCGCTCACCCAGTTCTTCCTCCGCTTCTTCGACCTCTCCGCGCCGGGTGCCCGCACGTCACCCGCTGCCGGACGGACACCGCGGGAGGCGATACTTCCGCGGTGACCGCAGCGACTTCGGGGCGCCACCCCTATCTGGACCACCCATCGACGATTCCCTTCGCCCACCGAGGCGGAGCGGCGGACGGCATGGAGAACACCGCAGCAGCCTTCCGGCGTGCGGCGGGTGCCGGCTACCGCTACTTCGAGACCGATGTGCACGCCACCGCGGACGGACGCCTGGTCGCCTTCCACGATCCGGTCCTCGACCGGGTGACGGACTCCCGGGGACGGATAGCCGGACTGCCCTGGAGCGAGGTGCGCCGGGCGCGGGTGGCGGGCAGCGAGCCGCTGCCCCTCTTCGAGGAACTGCTGGAGGAGTTCCCCGAGGCCCGCTGGAACGTGGACATCAAGGCGGAGCCCGCCCTCGTCCCGCTCGTCGGGCTGATCCGCAGGACCGGTGCCTGGGACCGGGTGTGCGTGGGGTCGTTCTCCGAGGCACGGGTGTCCAGGGCCCACCGCCTCGCGGGCCCGCGTCTGGCCACCTCCTACGGGGTGCGCGGTGTGCTCGGCCTGAGGCTCCGCTCGTACGGCATCCCGGCCGCGCTCCGGGCGGGCGCGGTCTGTGCGCAGGTCCCGGAGAGCCGGAACGGCGTCCGCGTCGTCGACCGGAGGTTCGTGCGCACGGCGCACGCGCGCGGCCTGCAGGTCCATGTCTGGACGGTCAACGAACCGGAACGGATGGCGGCGCTCCTGGAACTGGGGGTGGATGGCATCATGACCGATCACATCGAGACGCTGCGCACGGTGCTGAGCGAGCGGGGGGCCTGGGCCTGACGCCGGGGCCCGCCGCGTCCGCACGGGACGAACGAGGGGGCGCGGCGTGAGTACCGGTACCGCAGGAACAGCGGATCCGGCCGGCCGGCCGGCCGAGGCCGCCGAGCGCAGGCGAGAGCAACGCGGCTGGTACTTCTACGACTTCGCGTGCTCGGTGTACTCCACCAGTGTCCTCACGGTCTTCCTCGGTCCCTATCTGACATCGATAGCCAAGGCCGCCGCCGACGCGGACGGGTTCGTGCATCCGCTGGGCATACCCGTGCGGGCGGGCTCACTCTTCGCGTACGCCGTGTCCGTGTCCATCCTGGCGGCTGTGATCGTCATGCCGGCCGTCGGCGCGGCGGCGGACCGCACGGGACGCAAGAAACCCCTGCTCGCGGCGGCCGCGTACACGGGTGCGACAGCGACGGCCTGCATGTTCTTCCTGGACGGTCACCGCTATCTGCTGGGGGCCTTCCTGCTGATCGTCGCGAACGCGTCGATCTCCGTGTCGATGGCCCTGTACAACGCCTATCTGCCGCAGATCGCCGCTCCGGAGGAACGCGACGCGGTCTCCTCGCGCGGCTGGGCCTTCGGGTACACCTCGGGTGCGTTCGTGCTCGTTCTGAACCTGGTCCTCTACACGGGGCACGACTCCTTCGGGCTGTCCGAGTCCGACGCTGTCCGGATCTGCATCGCGTCGGCCGGCGTGTGGTGGGGTGCCTTCGCCCTCGTCCCGCTGCGGCGGCTGCGCGACCGCCGGGTGGTGCCCGGTGGCGACGGCGCGGTCGGCTCCGGCTGGCGGCAGCTCCGGGCGACACTGCGCGACATGCGCCGTCACCCGCTGACGCTGTCGTTCCTGCTCGCCTATCTGGTCTACAACGACGGCATCCAGACGGTGATCTCCCAGGCCTCGCTGTACGGCTCCGAAGAGCTCGGCCTGGGCCAGACGACCCTCATCACCGCGGTGCTGCTCGTGCAGGTGCTCGCGGTGGCGGGGGCGCTGGGGACGGGGCGGCTCGCCCGGCGGTACGGAGCGAAGCGCACGATTCTCGCCTCGCTGGCCGTCTGGACGCTGATCCTCGCCGCCGCGTACGTGCTGCCCGCCGGCGCGCCCGTGTTCTTCTACACCCTGGCGGCGGCGATCGGCCTGGTGATGGGCGGAAGCCAGGCTCTCTCCCGGTCGCTGTTCTCCCACCTGGTACCGCGCGGGAAGGAGGCGGAGTACTTCTCCGCCTACGAGCTGAGCGACCGGGGGCTCAGCTGGCTGGGGCCCCTGGTCTTCGGTCTCGGCTACCAGCTCACCGGCAGTTACCGGGACGCGATCCTGTCCCTGGTCCTCTTCTTCGCGCTCGGTTTCGCGCTTCTGGCGAGGGTTCCCGTGCGGGCCGCCGCGGCCGCCGCGGGCAATCCCGTTCCGGACCGGATTTAGACGCTGGAGTGAAAGGCCGGTAGTGTACGCCTTTGGCCTGCCCGGAGGACCGTTACTGCGAGTGGATGAAGTCAAACCGTTGGGTGACGACTTCGACTTCAGGTGACAAACCGGGCACCGGTGGGTAAGTAACCCTGACCAAGCAGCGGCACGACGGGCGACGCATGACCGGCAACGGGAATCTTTACCGCCGACCGGACGTTGACCGGATGACGACGACAGCGACACCTGTCCTGTGGGCGACAAGCCCGGGAGGCACGATTCATGAGTGAGCGAGCTCTCCGCGGCACGCGACTCGTGGTTACCAGCTACGAGACGGACCGCGGTATCGATCTGGCCCCGCGCCAGGCGGTGGAGTACGCATGCCCGAACGGACATCGATTTGAGATGCCGTTCTCGGTAGA
Organism: Streptomyces sp. NPDC014623; assembly: GCF_043088245.1. Lineage (NCBI taxonomy): Bacteria > Bacillati > Actinomycetota > Actinomycetes > Kitasatosporales > Streptomycetaceae > Streptomyces > Streptomyces sp. NPDC014623. The sequence continues at coordinate 32,758 of NZ_JBIBZU010000004.1, forward strand.
GGCGGAAATTCCGCCGGAGTGGGAGTGCAAGGCGTGCGGCGCCACGGCACTCCTGGTGGACGGGGATGGCCCCGAGGAGAAGAAGGGCAAGCCTGCGCGTACGCACTGGGACATGCTCATGGAGCGGCGCACCCGCGAGGAGCTGGAGGAAGTGCTGGCCGAGAGGCTGGCGGTCCTGCGCTCCGGCGCCATGAACATCGCCGTGCACCCGCGGGACAGCAGGAAGTCTGCCTGACCGCGCATCACCGCACCGATCAAGAGCCGCGGGCCGCGACACAGAACATGTGTCGCGGCCCGCGGCTCTTCGTCCGTCCGGGCCGGGGCGGACTCAGGGGATCAGCGGAGGGCGGTCCGCGCCGGGACCGTCGTCGGTGCGGGGCCGTGCGGGCGCGCCGTCCTCGCGGATGACCTCCCCCTGGACCACCTTGCCGTCCGGCCGGTGGATGCGGGCCTGCTGGAAGGCGTCCTGGAGGCCCCCCGGCGCCGCCGCCCTCATCCGGCGGTCGAGGGAGCGTTCCGCGAAGCGGCCGAGCACCGAGCGGACCGGAGGGAGCAGGAGCAGGAGTCCCGCCGCGTCGGAGATCACGCCGGGAATCATGAGGAGCAGACCGCCCAGCATCAGGAGGCCGTTGCCCTTGCTTCCCGACGGGGCAGCGGGCGGGGTGGCGGGAGCGCCGGGCTGCCCCGGCATCTGCTGAAGCGTCTCGGTGAGGTTGCGGAAGGCCCTCCGGCCGGCCCGCTTGACCACCGCGGCACCGAGCACGGCGCCGGCGACCAGGATCAGCAGCACGGTGAAGCTGTTCGCCGCACCGGCCACGACGGTCAGCAGCCAGATCTCCAGCACCAGCCAGGCGGCGACGCCCAGCGGCAGGAAGGTACGGGCGCGTGAGCGCCGTGGACGGTTCGGAGGCGGTGTGCCGGTCGTCATGCCCCCAGTGTGCCTGTACGGGCGTGCGAGCGGCGTAAGGGGGTGATCAAGAGGCCACAGGGGTGGTCAGGTGGCCTTGCGGCCCAGTGCCTTGTTGGCCCGGCCGGTGATGCCCCAGCCGGTGACCCGCCACAGGGCCTCGACGAGGATGTCGCGGCTCATCTTGGAGTCGCCGATCTCGCGCTCCATGAAGGTGATGGGCACCTCGACGACGTGATAGCCCGCCTCGACGGCCCGGCGGGCGAGGTCGACCTGGAAGCAGTAGCCCTGCGAGGCGACCTCGTCGAGACCGAGACCGTCGAGGGTCTCGGTCCGGAAGGCCCGGTAGCCGCCGGTGACGTCGCGCACCGCGAGGCCCAGCAGCATCCGGGAGTAGAAGCTTCCGCCGCGCGAGATCATCTCGCGGTGCCTGGGCCAGTTGACCACCCGGCCGCCGGGGACCCAGCGCGAGCCGAGGACCAGGTCGGCGCCCTTCAGGGCGGTGAGGAGCCGGGGCAGTTCCTCGGGCTGGTGCGAGCCGTCCGCGTCCATCTCGACCAGGACGCCGTAGCCGTGCTCGGAACCCCAGCGGAAACCGGCGAGATAGGCGGCTCCGAGCCCTTCCTTGCCCTTGCGGTGCAGGACGTGGACCCGGGTGTCGGCGGCCGCGAGCTCGTCGGCGACCTTTCCGGTGCCGTCGGGGCTGTTGTCGTCGGCGACAAGGATGTCCGCTTCCGGAACGGCGGCGCGCACCCGGGCGACGATGAGCTTGACGTTCTCGGCCTCGTTGTAGGTCGGGATGATCACCAAGACTCTGCCGAGCGGGCCGAACTGCCTCTGACCGCCGTCGTTCACTACTGCCCCTTAAAGTCCGTACGCAGGTGCACACCATATCCAGCACGCCGCGGCCTGACTCCGACGCGGTCGCGGGGTGGTGTGCGCCGCGCGGACAGAAGCACGGAACTGCGGACAGAAGGGCAGCGCTGCGGATCGGGGCCCGGCGTCCTTCGGGCCGGCCTGGGACCCGCTGGCTGCGGGTCGACCGAGAGCCGTTGTCTACTGAACCTCCGGGCCCCACCCGGGTCACACCTGCCGTCCGGACGAAACCTCCCCCTCGCCCCCGAGGCGCGGGCGCTGAACCTGGCTGTCAGTGGTGGTGCGCCGGTGCGGCACACCACCCCGTGACCCAGCGGCGTTCGACGACTGCGTGGAGGTTCGGCCGGCCGGACGTCCAGTGGTGGACCCGGCCGAACCTACCGGCCCTTGGGCGCTTCCTGTCAACAGCCGCCCGACCTGCCGTTTCTCCCGAAAACGCCTGGTCAGTGCCGAGGACTCGCAGGTCGTGGCAGACTCACCGCGCCTTCGGCCGATGGCAGGGAAGACCCTGACGTCACTCGTTCGGCCGCACGTAGACAGTGCGTCCGAAGACCACCGTGCGCAGACAGACCGGAAGCACCGCGCCCGGGGTGAGATCGGGCAGGCCGGGGGTGCCGGAACGGGGGTCGGTCGACCACCGCGCCACACGGTCGTCGGGTGCCTGGACCAGCAGTTCGCCGGTACGCCAGACGGCGTAGTCGGCCGGGGCGCCCGGGACGAGGACTCCCCCGTCGTCCCGTCCGACGGCGCGCCAGCCGCCTCGCGTGTGGGCGGTGAAGCCGGCGCGCACGGAGACCCGGTGCCCGGGCGTGCGGTGATGGGCGGCGGCCCGTACGGTCCCCCAGGGGTCCAGCGGGGTGACCGGGCTGTCCGAGCCGAAGGCGAGGGGGACACCGGCGCGCAGCAGCGCCGCGTACGGGTTGAGGGTCGCGGCCCGCTCCGCGCCCAGGCGCCGGGCGTACATCCCGTCCGAGCCGCCCCAGGCCGCGTCGAAGGCCGGCTGGACGGAGGCGGTGAGGCCCAGTTCGGCGAAGGCGGCGATGGTTTGCGGGGTGAGCATCTCGGCGTGCTCCACCCGGTGCCTGGCGGCCCGGACCCTGGCGAGCCCGAGGGCCTCGGAGGCGGCCCGGACTCCTGCCACCACGGCGGAGACCGCCGCGTCGCCGATGGCGTGGAAGCCGGCCTGGAGCCCCGCCTCGGTGCACGCCGTCACGTGCGCGGCGATCCGGGCGGCGTCGAGCCGGCCGCTGCCGGTGTGCGGGGCGTCGGCGTACGGCTCGTGCAGCAGGGCGGTGTGCGAGCCGAGTGAGCCGTCCACGAAGAGGTCGCCGGCCGCGCCGACGGCACCGAGCTCACGGATCCGGCGGGCCCCCTCCGCATCCTCGACGGGCTCGGCCCAGTAACCGAAGACCCGGGGGCCGGGCTCCTCGGAGGCGAGCTTCAGCAGCCCGGTGAAGTCCTGCTCGTCCGAGATCTCGGGGCCGGCGCACTCGTGCACGGTGCCGATGCCGAGCGAGGCAGCGTGCGCCAGCGCGGCACGCTGGGCCCGCGTCCGCTGCAGCGGCGTGACGGCTGCGTGGGCGGCTGCCCGCACCGCGTGGTGGGCGTCGCCGGTGAGGGGGGCGTCAGGGTGGTAGCCGGCCAGCGCGGTGACGCCCGGGACCAGGTCCAGGAGCGCCGTGGTCACGACGGCGGAGTGGACGTCGACACGGGGAAGGTAGACCGCCCGGCCGCCTGCCGCTCCGTCGAGTTCACCGCGCGAGGGGGGACGCTGCTCGGGCCAGCCGGACGCGTCCCAGCCGTGGCCGAGGATCACCCCGTCCCCCCCGTGGCTGTGCGCGAACGCGCGCACGAGTTCAAGGGCTCCGGTGAGCGTGCGCGCACCGGAGAGGTCCAGCCCCGTGAGGGCGAGTCCGGTCGATGTGGTGTGGACGTGGGAATCGGTGAAAGCCGGGGTGACCAGAGCCCCTTCCAGGTCGATCACCTCGTCGACACCACTCGCGAAGGCGTCGGCCGCCCCTTCCGAGCCCACCCAGGCGACATGGCCCCGTTCGACGACCATCGCGGTGGCGAACGGATCGGCGGGGCTGTGGACGTCTCCACCGCACAACAGCACGGTGCGGTGTTCGCTCTGGGGGGCGGTGCTCTCGGTCATGGGACCAGTCTCGCGCCTGCCGGGGGCGGCCCCTCCTCCGGCCCCCTGCGCCACGACTGCCGGAAGGCTCAGACGCGCGGCGGGCGGGCCTCGTAGGGCGTGGAAAGGACGACGGTCGTACGGGTGGACACGCCGGCCAGCGTGCGGATCCGGGTGAGCAGGTGCTCGAGCTCCAGGGGACTGGAGACCCGCACCTTGAGGATGTAGTTCTCGTCGCCCGCGACGCTGTGACACGCCTCCAGCTCCGGCACACCGGCGAGCCGTTCGGCGATGTCGTCCGGCGCGCTCGGGTCGAAGGGTTTCACCGAGATGAACGCGGTGAGGGGCAGACCGACGGCCTCCGGGTCGACGACAGCGGCGTAACCCCGGATCACCCCGCGCTGCTCCAGCCGGCGGACACGCTGATGAACGGCCGAGGTGGACAGGCCGGTGGCCTTGCCCAGGTCGGTGTAGCTCATCCGCCCGTCCTTGACGAGCAGCTCCACAATCTGACGATCCAGCTCCTCCATGCGGATCAACCTATGGCCCAGGGTCCCTTCAGGCACAGTCGCAGGAGCCCCGGAAGAGCACGTTCGAGGGGCATGTGACGAATGCCACAAGTTTACGGGTGGGTAGCCCGGGACCTCGCGATTACGGCTGACGTCCGGCGGGCAGTGCTTGCTGTGGCCGAGGCCGTGGCGCCTCGCCGGCCCACCCGAGGGGGGAAAGACCCATGCAGAGCCTGAAGCTCACCGGACGTACCGAACCGGAACCCGACGAGAACGCCGCATACGCCGCGCCTGACGAGGACGCCGCTCCTGACGCGTACGACACCTTCGAGATGTACCGGGTGATCTGCCCGGACTGCGCCCAGCCGATCGCCCTGCTGGCGGACGAGGACGTGCTTCCCGAGCACGCGCTGTGCCCCACGCCGTGGAATCCGTTCGTCCTCACCGTCTGCCCCGGTACGAACCGCGACGCCTCCCTGGCACGTCCGGCGGACGAGTCCCTCGATGTCCAGGAGCAGGAGACCGCACTGCTGCTGACGCTCCCTCAGGGCCTCGACTGGCGGATGCAGCCCTTCTCGCACGCCGGTGGCCCGGGTTCGCGTCCCCTGCGGTACGCCCCGCAGACCCGGCGTCAGGCCGCCTGACGTCCCCGCGCCCCGGGGGCGCGCCTCCCTGCGCGCACCACGACGGCCGGGCCGGCGTGGTGCGGACAGTTCACCGGTCGGCCGGTGTCCGCGGCATCCGGGGAACGGGTGCGCGAACCGGCCGGACAGCGGCCGGGGCCCCGTAGCCGCGTCGGCTCCGCAGGACCACGCCGCACACGACGGCGGGCCCCGTACGCCGCCGCACCGATGTCCGGAGGCCGCACGGCAGCCCGTGCCGTCCACCACCGGCCCGCCCGTCCACCAGGCCGTGCCGCGCCGCGCCGCCGGAAGAGTCCGGGCCGGACCCTCCCGCGCCGTCGTGACCGGGAAACGGGACCGGATCACGACGGCGCCCGGCCGGTCCGGCCGGACCGGGTCAGCGCGTCTCGGGACCCACGAGGTGGCGGGCGATGACCATGCGCTGGATCTGATTGGTGCCCTCGACGATCTGGAGCACCTTGGCTTCGCGCATCAGCCGCTCGACGGGGAAGTCGAGGGTGTAGCCGTACCCGCCGAGCACCTGGACCGCGTCGGTGGTCACCTGCATGGCCGCGTCGGTGCAGAACAGTTTCGCCATCGCCGCCTGCCGGGAGAACGGCAGACCCGCGTCGCGGAGCCGCGCCGCCTCCAGGTAGAGCGCCCGGCCGGCCTCGATCCGGGTGGCCATGTCGGCGAGCATGAAGCGCAGCCCCTGGAAGTCGGCGACGGGCCGGCCGAACTGCCGCCGGCCGGTGGCGTATCCGGCCGCTTCGTCCAGGGCCGCCTGGGCGACCCCGATGGCGCAGGCGGCGATCCCCAGCCGCCCCGAGTCGAGTGCGGACAGGGCGATGGCGAAGCCCTGCCCTTCGTCACCGATGCGGCGGTCGTCGGGGATCCGTACGCCGTCGAAGTGCAGCTGGGCGGTGGGCGAGCCCTTCATGCCCATCTTCTTCTCGGGCGCGGCCGCGTCGAGGCCCCCGGCGTCGCCGGGGACGAGGAAGGCGGTGATACCGCGGGGGCCGGCCTCCCCGGTGCGGGCCAGCACCGTGTAGAAGTCGGCGACGCCGCCGTGCGTGATCCAGGCCTTGGTCCCGGTGAGGACCCAGTCCTCACCGTCCCGTACGGCTTTCGTGCGGAGCGAGGCCGCGTCGGAGCCCGAGGCCGGCTCGGAGAGGCAGTAGGCGCCGAGCAGGCCGCCCGCGAGCATCGCGGGCAGGTGGGCGGCCCGTTGTTCCGCGGTGCCGTATCCGGCGAGCGCGTGACAGGCCAGCGAGTGGACGCTGACGCCCAGGCCGACGGTGAGCCGGGCGGCCGCGAGTTCCTCGAGGACCTGGAGGTAGACCTCGTACGGCTGGTCGCCGCCACCGTGCGCGGAGTCGTACGGCAGTCCCAGCAGACCGGCTTCGGAGAGCAGGGTGAAGACCGGGCGCGGGAAGGTGCCCGCTTCCTCCTCCTCCGCCGCCCTGGGAGCGATTTCCTTCGACACGATGTCGCGTACGAGCTCGACGAGCTGCCGGGACTCCTCGGTGGGCAGACGGCGTTCCACCGGCTGCGGGGCACGGTCGGACATGACGGCGCTCTCCTCCCTGTCGGGCGTGACGACGGTCGCGCGCGGGGTGTGCGCGGCACCGCCGGGTGGTCCCGGGCGATGCCCGGAAATCTACGGCTCCCCAGCCGATCCTGCCTTCCCGGATCACGGGAGGCGCCGGTCGGCGGCTGCGGCGCGTTGAGTATGCCTGATCGGAGCCCGTGCGTCACCGGTCAGCGGGGGCCTGATCAGGGAAATTGGTCCGAACCATTGACCCAAGTGGTCTAGTCCTTCTACGGTCACCTCCATGCCTCACCGCGTCCATGCCGATTCCTGACGGACCGGGCAGCAGGCACCCCCCACACCCAAGCCCTCCCCCACGAGGAGCCACAATGACCGGACTTCACCGTCCTCGCACCCGCCTCCGGGCGCTCACCGCCACTCTCTGCACCGCCGCGCTCGGGGCCGCCCTCCTCGGCGTCGCCGGTACGTCGTCCGCGGGCGCGGCCCCCGCCGCATCCGGTCCCTCCGCACCGGCAGCCGCCGGAGCGGCCGCCCCCGCCGCGGCCGGCGGCAAGGTGGTCGGATACTTCACCAACTGGGGTGTCTACGACCGCGATTACCACGTCAAGAACATCGAGACGTCGGGCTCGGCCGACAAGCTGACGCACATCAACTACGCCTTCGGGAACGTCCAGGGCGGCAAGTGCACCATCGGCGACAGCTACGCCGACCACGAGAGGGCCTACACGGCCGACCAGTCGGTGGACGGCGTCGCGGACACCTGGGACCAGGAACTGCGCGGAAACTTCAACCAGTTGCGCAAGCTGAAGAAGCTGCACCCGGACCTGAAGGTCCTCTGGTCCTTCGGCGGCTGGAGCTGGTCCGGCGGCTTCGCCGAGGCCGCGAAGAATCCCGCCGCGTTCGCCGACTCGTGCTACGACCTGGTCGAGGACCCCCGCTGGGCCGACGTCTTCGACGGCATCGACATCGACTGGGAGTACCCGAACGCCTGCGGACTGACCTGCGACACCAGTGGCCGCGACGCGTACGGCGAGCTTCTGGGGGCGCTGCGGTCGAAGTTCGGCACCGGCAACCTGATCACCTCGGCGATCACCGCGGACGGTACCGACGGTGGCAAGATCGACGCGGTGGACTACGCGGGGGCGGCGCAGCACCTGGACTGGTACAACCCGATGACGTACGACTTCTTCGGGGCGTTCGCGGCGCAGGGCCCGACGGCTCCGCACTCACCTCTGACGTCCTACCCGGGCATCCCGACGGAGGGCTTCGACAGCGACGCGGCGATCTCCAAGCTCAAGGGGCTGGGCATTCCCGCGGAGAAACTGCTGCTGGGCATCGGCTTCTACGGGCGGGGCTGGACCGGCGTCACCCAGGCGGAGCCCGGCGGCACGGCGACCGGAGCGGCCCCGGGGACGTACGAGGCGGGTATCGAGGACTACAAGGTCCTGAAGGACAGCTGCCCCGTGACGGGGACCGTGGCCGGCACGGCCTACGCCCACTGCGGTACCGACTGGTGGAGCTACGACACCCCGGCCACCATCGCCACGAAGATGGACTACAAGGACCAGCAGGGGCTTGGCGGCACCTTCTTCTGGGAGCTGAGCGGCGACACGGCGGACGGCGAGCTCATCAAGGCCATCAACTAGCCCCGGCGGGGTAGACGCACCGCAGGGCGGGTCAGGGGTGGGGTGCCGGGCGGGCGCCCCACCCCACCCGTCGTGAGCGGGGGCCGCAGGTCACATGAGTCCTGCCTGGGTGACGAACATGGCGAGGAGGACGACGAGCGTCCAGCCCAGGATGTGCTCCAGGATCTTCGGCCCGTCCTCGGGGCCGCCGGTGCGGGCGCGGGCGTGGGTCCGGTTCTCGGCGGTGGTCGCGGTCATGGCATCTCGCTCGGTCGTTCGGCAGTGGGCGTCCCCCGTGACCCCACCACAGTGCCAGCGGGGACGGGCCGCGCGGTAGAGATCCGGGTCACAGCGGCCGGCGGCCGGCGGGTGGCGGAGACGCACATCCGTGCTCCCGCGGGGGCGGCGCGGGGAGGAGGGGCGCGGCGGGAGGCAGCCGGCTGTGCGCCATGACACACCCCTGGTCATGCCCCGGGAGCGGGTGTCCCGCGGTGTGCCGCGGCCCTCGGTCCGGCGGCCGCCCGGGCGGTGACACCCGGTGCGCGAGCCCGGGGCTTCCTCCTCGGGGTCCGTCACAGGAGATCCGTGAGGGCGGGCACGTCGGCTCCGGGGCGTCGCGCCGCACAAGCGCTTCAGCGCGTGGAACCCGGCCGGCCGCATCCATGGCGGTCGGGGCGAAGCCCGCCCGGTGGTCCGGATGGCCGGCTCCGATGAGAACGGGACGGCCCCTTACGGGCCGAGAGCCCTGAGGGTCACGTCGACGAGTGAGCCGGCGTACGCGGCGGTCAGCGGACCGCTGCGGTGCGGCCACCGCGGGAAGAGGGGGCGTAGAGCACTTCGGGGACCAGGTCGAGGCCGGCGCCGGCGTCGAGCCGGCAGGCTTCCCGCGCACTGCGCGGGCGCACCTTCTTCGCCTCTTCCAGCGGCCGGGCTCACCTCACCTGCGGCCCGGCCCCCGCCCGCTCCGAAGCCATGGCTCCACCCCACCACTTGCTCCGCGAGCCGTGGGACCGGGCCGTCGAGCGACCCGGGCTGCCCGAATACGATCCGCACGGCCTGTGGCACAGATGGGCGACCGTGGCCTTGGCCAACCGCGCGTCCGTTCACGAAGTGTCCCGGTGGCTCGGACATCGCTTCGCCCAAGGCCACCGTGGACCGGTACGGCCGCCTCCCGCAGGACGGTCGGGAGCGCTGCCGTCAGGTCGTCGGGGCGGCCCTCGGCCCCTGCGTGTTCAGGTCAGGCCGAGCGACCGCAGGACGCGGTGCTGAGCCGGCGCCGGGCTGACGGGCCAGTAGACGTAGCAGACCCCTCCCGTACCACCCCTGACCTGCCCGTTTGCGTCGTACCGCTTCGTCCGCAGCCAGATGTTCTCCCACTCACGCCGCTGGTAGACGCGGCGCACCGCGTCGTTGGACGGCGATGCGGGGTCATTGGCGATCACGTCGCCGTCGGCCGTGAAACCGATGACGGTCATGAGATGGCCTGATGTTCCGTAACCCGCCCCCGTCAGCTCGCCCTTGAGGAACGACTGGGACGTGATGACCGGGACGCCCACCGCGATCAGCTTCTCCAGGTCGGTCAGCGATCCGAGCCGGGTGACCACGGCGTTCATGTCCCGGTACGTCGCGGCGTAGGCGGCGTTGAAGGGCCAGTTGCCGCAGCCCTCGTACTGGTGGTCGAAGGTGTAGCGGGCGGCATGGCAGATCTGCGGGTCGGCGAGGCCCGGCTTCACCCAGGCCAGGTCCTCCGGGGTCGGCCTGCGTCCCCAGTACTCGATGATCATCTGCGAGGAGGTGGGGCTGCACCAGGCCTCGCCCCCGTTGTCGTACTCCGGGTACTCCCCCACATGGACGTTCTGCGAGTAGCGGGGCACCGTCAGTTCCCGGACCGTACGGGGCGCGGCGGCGGGGACGGTGAAGCGGTCAGGGATGTCCGAGGCCATGGCACCGATCCGGTGGACCGCCGGAGTGAGGCGGGAGCCGGGGGTGCGGTGCAGGGTGAGCCTGAGGCGGTAGGACACCAGCCGCAGCCCGCTCGCCGCGTCGTCCAGCGAGAGGGTGTCGGTCCAGACGCTGCTCCTGCCGTCGGTCTGGTCGTCCACCGAGGTGCGGCGGATGTCCGTGTCACCGGCGGCCCAGCGGCCCATCACGTACCAGGGGGTGTGCGTGCCGTCCGAGTAGCCGCCGCGCAGCTCGATCTGGATCCAGGTGCCCTGCGGGGTGTGCGCGTTCCAGGAGGCGATCACCTCGGTGGCGGGGACGGCCGGGCGGTGGACCGGTGAGGTCCAGGTCGCGTACTCCCAGGTGCTGGTCGTGCCGGTGTGCGGGTCGGTGTAGGCGGTGCTGCCGGCGGGGGCCGAGATCACGAGGCCCGGCCTGCGGCCGGCGACTGCCCGGGTCCCGGCCGAGACCCCGCAGCGCCAGTCGGGGTAGGTGGTCCAGAACCGGTTGTCCACGAGCACGGCCGCCCCCGGGGACGAGGAAGTACGGGAGGGGGAGGCACCCGCCGGGCCGGCGGAGGCCACGGCGCCTGCCCCGGCCGCTGCCGCGAGCGCGGCGGTGAGCACGGTTCTGCGTGAAGTCGGTCTGGTCATGGGCGGGACCCCCGGTCGTTGAGCGGATTGGGGCTGCGGGTACCGATCGGTGCGCCAACTATCGCGGGTCGGGGCCGGATCCGGCCAGTGATTCGGCCCGTGCCGCCGGAGCAATATTGGTCTGGCCCACTGGTGTGACCTGTGCGGGACCTGAAGCGGGTCCGCGGTCCTCGCGGGGTGACCCCGCGGAGCCGGCCCCCTGGGCCGTCCGGCACATGGCGGACCGTCTTAAGGTGGAAGGATGAACGACCTGGCCGTCCACGCGCGCGGGCTGTGCTCCCTGCCGCCGTCCTGCGGGCCGGTGCGGCTGATCGCGGTCGACGGTCATGCGGGGTCCGGCAAGAGCACCTTCGCCGGCCGGCTGGCAGCGGCGCTCGGCGGCGCCCCCGTGCTGCACCTGGACGACCTGGCCACGCACGAGGAGCTCTTCGCCTGGACGCACAGGCTCCGCAGCCAGGTCCTGGAGCCGCTCTCCCGGGGCGAGTCCGCCCGGTACGCCCCGTACGACTGGACGGACCGGCGCTTCGGGCCTCCGAGGACGCTGGATCCCGCCCCCGTGATGCTGGTCGAAGGGGTGGGGGCGGGCCGTGGCGCGGTGCGGCCGTTCCTCGCCGGGCTGCTGTGGATCGAGGGGGACAGCGAGACATCGTGGGAACGGGGCAGGCATCGCGACGGCCCCGGCCTCTCGGAATTCTGGGACGGCTGGACCGTCGCCGAGCGGCGGCATTTCGCCGAGGACCCCTCGCACCCCTTCGCGGATTGGGTGATACGGCGGACGCCCACGGGATACGCATGGCTGGAAGGACCTCGTCCGACAGCGGTGACGAGCCGGATCGTCACGGACGGTGAAGCCTGAGCCCCACCGTACGAGCTCGCCGGAAAATGGCCGGGAGGCGTCCCAACTCGGCTTGACCGAGGGCCCGTACAGGTCTTACGTTCTCAATGCGAGGCTTTCCGAAGCCCCCGCGGACGCGAAGCCCCCGGTTGTTCCCCCGTGACCGGGGGCTTCGTTCTGCCCTCACACCCCCTCGATCCGGGCCTTCACTCACCGTGGGTCACCACGGCCGAAGCGCCGGTAACGCCCTTAACCGCTCACTCCCTGTGCAGGTACGATGCCTCTCGGGTGTGGTCAATTCCCGTCCCCGGCAAGGTGATGAGGGGCATCGCGCTGGGCATGCTGTGCGGGCGGGGCATTCTGGGGGCACGGTTTGTGGGGGACCTGATGGACATCGGCACGCCGGGCACGCTGGCCCCGGCCGACCTTGCCTGGCTTCGCGGGGTGGATGCCTACACCATGGGCGCGTACCCGCAGGCCGAGGAGGAGTTCAGGACCGCGGTGCGTTTCGATCCCGGCATGGCTGACGGCTGGCTGGGGCTGCACGCGCTGCGGACCGACACGGCCGCGGCACTGTTGCACATGTACCGCCATCGCGACCGCTTCGGCGAGCAGCGCGCCCGTCATCGCCGCACGCTCAACTCGTGGTACTGGCTGGGGTGGTGGGTGCAGCCGGTGCTGGAGAGCCCGCGCGATCTGCTCCTCGCGCACGCCTCGCACTGGCTGGACGGCCGTCATGTGCCGGAGCTGGACCGGGCCTTGGCGGCCCTGCCGCCGATCGACACCGACGCCCAGGTCCGGTTCCTGCACGCCTGCCGCTCCTACCTGGTCAAGGACTGGGAGCAGCTCGTACGCACCACGGACCAGCTCGTCGACGATCCGCTGCTCGGTATCGAGGCGGGGCTCTTCGGTGGCATGGCACGGGTGCGTCTGGAGATGTACGGGCAGGCGGAGCCGCTGCTGTCCGCCGCGCTGATGCGCTGCCGCAGCGAGCAGCCGCAGCGCAAGGAACTGCGTTACTGGCTGGCGCGGGCCCACGAGGGCACCGGCCGCAGTGCGGCGGCCCTGCCGCTGTACCGGGCGGTGCACCGCGTGGACCCGGCCTTCATGGACACCTCGGCCAGACTCGCGGCGATCTCCGAGGGGGACGGTTACGACGAGGCCGCCGACCTCGCCGCGGTGTCGCTGGCCGGCGTCGGCACGGATGGCGGCGGCACGGGTGCGGAGGCCCGGACGGACGGGGACCTGGTGTTCGGCACCGATCTCGTGGACGGCCGTGACCCCTGGCCGGGCGATGATCCGCAGGCCGCGCCCGGGGCTGTGGTGCCACCGTCCGGGGCCGGAGGTGATGACGGGGCGCGGGCGAAGCCCGGGGCGCCGCGGGCCGCCGCCTTCCCTGCGGGGCCCAGTGACCCGGTGATGCTTGCGAAGGCCTTGGCGCAGCTCGAGCGCATGGTCGGGCTCGACCCCGTGAAACGCCAGGTCAAGGCCCTGTCCGCCCAGCTGAACATGGCGCGTCTGCGGGCGGAGCAGGGATTGCCGGTGCAGCCTCCGAAGCGGCACTTCGTCTTCTCCGGCCCGTCCGGGACGGGCAAGACCACGGTGGCCCGCATCCTGGGCAGGGTCTTCTACGCGCTCGGGCTCCTCGGCGGCGACCACCTGGTGGAAGCCCAACGATCGGACCTGGTGGGCGAGTTCCTCGGGCAGACCGCTGTGAAGGCCAACGAGCTGATCGATTCGGCACTCGGCGGCGTGCTGTTCGTGGACGAGGCGTACAGCCTCTCCAACTCCGGTTACAGCAAGGGCGACGCGTACGGCGACGAGGCACTGCAGGTCCTCCTCAAACGGGCCGAGGACAACAGGGATCACCTGGTCGTCATCCTCGCCGGCTATCCCGAGGGCATGGACCGGCTGCTCTCCACCAACCCGGGGCTCTCCTCACGCTTCACCACGCGGGTCGACTTCCCGAGCTACCGCCCCCTCGAACTCACCGCGATCGGCGAGGTGCTGGCCGCCGAGAACGGCGACGCGTGGGACGAGGAGGCGCGCGAAGAGCTGCGCAGCATCAGCGTTCATGTGGTCGGCCAGGGCTGGATCGACGAGCTGGGCAACGGCCGCTTCCTGCGCACCCTGTACGAGAAGAGCTGCGCCTACCGCGATCTGCGGCTGTCCGGTTACACCGCCGCCCCCACCCGGGACGACCTGGCCACCCTGCGGCTCCCGGATCTGATGCAGGCCTATGGCGAGGTGCTGTCCGGACGTGGCCCGGTGGGCCGGGGGAGGCAGGAGCCCGAAGCCCTGTGAACCGGCCGCCGGGCGGCCCCCGAGGGTGCCGCCCGGCGGTGGGGATCAGCCCAGGGGTGCCATGGCCTTCGTCTTCGGTGCCTCCACCGTGCGGCGGGGCACCGAGACGCGGTGGGCCGGGTCGCGGACCTCGCCCACGAGCATCTCCAGGACGTCCTCCATGGCGACCAGGCCGAGCACCCTGCCCGACGCGTCGGCGACCTGGGCGAGATGCGTGGCAGCGCGGCGCATGACCGTCAAGGCGTCGTCCAGGGGGAGTTCGGCCCGTACGGTCGCCATCGGGCGCCAGATCTGCTGCGGCACGGCCCGGTCGCCCTCCTCGAGATCCAGGACGTCCTTGACGTGCAGGTAGCCCATGAACGGGCCGCCGCCCTCCGAACAGACGGGAAAGCGGGAGTACCCGGTCCGCACGGTCAGCTCCTCCACGCGGCGCGGGGTCACGGAGGGTTCCACCGTCACCAGGGACGCCCGGTCCAGCAGCACGTCGGTGACGGGCCTGCTGCCCAGCTCCAGGGCGTCCCCGAGGCGTTCCTGCGCCTCGGGTTCCAGCAGGCCGGCCAGGCCCGCGTCCTCCACCAGACGGTTGAGCTGCTCACTGGTGAAGACGGCCTCGACCTCGTCCTTCGGCTCCACCTTGAAGAGCCGCAGCACGAACGTGGCGCAGGCCCCCAACGCGGAGGTCACGGGCCGGCAGAGCCGGGCGAATCCGACGAGGCCGGGGCTGAGCCACATCGCGGTCTTCTCGGGGGCGGCCATCGCCAGGTTCTTCGGGACCATCTCGCCGATGACCAGGTGGAGAAAGACCACGGAGACGAGCGCCACCGCGAAGCCGAGCGGATGGACGAGTCCTTCGGGCACGTGCGCCGCGTGGAAGACCGGCTCCAGGAGGTGGGCGACGGTCGGTTCCGCGACGGCGCCGAGCGTGAGGGAGCAGATAGTGATGCCGAACTGTGCGGCGGCCATCATCTGCGGCAGGTTCTCCAGGCCGTACAACACCTTTACGGCCCGGCTCGACCCGCCCGCCGCGAGGGGCTCGACCTGGCTGCGCCGCACGGAGACGAGCGCGAATTCGGCGCCGACGAAGAAGCCGTTCGCCAGTACGAGGAAGCTGGCGAACACCAGCTGTACGAGGCTCATCGCACGGCCTCCAGCAGGTCCTGGGTGAGCCGTTCCGGCCGGCCCCGTGGTGTGTCCGTCAGACGGACGAAGCGGACCTGCTCGGCACGGTAGTGGCCGACCTGGCGGACGGAGATCCGCCAGCCGGGGAGCTCGGTCCGGTCGCCGGGGGCGGGGATGCGCCCCAGCAGATCGGCGACGAGGCCCGCCACGGTCTCGTAGGGCCCGTCGGGTACGTCGAGGCCCATCCTCAGCAGGGCCAGCACCCGGGTGCTGCCTTCCACGTCCCAGCCGGGCCGTCCGTCGTCGGCGACGACGGGTGTCAGCTCAGGACGGTCGGCGCCCTCCACGTCGTGCTCGTCCCTGACCTCACCGACGAGTTCCTCGATGATGTCCTCGAGGGTGACGACACCGGCGGTGCCGCCGTACTCGTCGACCACGACGGCTATCGGCTGCTCGCTGCGCAGCCGCTGGAGCAGCTGCTCGACGGGCAGGGACTCCGGTACCAGGAGCGGCGCCACGGCGATCCGGCTCACCGGGGTGCGCAGGCGGTCCCGGGAGGGGACGGCCAGGGCGTTCTTGAGGTGGACCATGCCGACCACCTCGTCGATGCGGTCCCGGTAGACGGGGAAGCGGGACAGGCCGGTGGCCCGCGTGAGGTTGAGGACGTCCGCCGCCGTGGCCGACGTCTGCAGGGCACTGACCTTCACCCGCGGGGTCATGACGTGCTGTGCGGTGAGCCCGGCGAGGGACAGGGTCCGCACGAAGAGATCGGCGGTGTCCTGCTCCAGGGTCCCGGCTTCGGCGGAGTGCCGGGCCAGGGAGACGAGCTCGCCCGGGGTCCTGGCGGAGGCGAGTTCGTCGGTGGGTTCGACACCCAGCAGCCTGACCAGCCGGTTGGCCACGGCGTTCAGGGCGGTGATCACCGGCCTGAGGAGGGTGGAGAAGCGGTGCTGGGGCCCGGCAACGAAACGGGCGACCTGGAGCGGCCGGGAGACCGCCCAGTTCTTCGGGACGAGCTCGCCGATCACCATCTGGACGGCGGAGGCGAACAGCATGCCGATCACGACGCTCACGCCGGGGACCGCCCCGTGGGGCAGTCCGGTGGCGGTGAGCGGCCCGGCGAGCAGCTGGGCGAGCGCCGGTTCGGCGAGCATGCCGACGACCAGCGAGGTGATGGTGATGCCGAGCTGGGTGCCGGAGAGCTGGAAGGAGAGTTCGCGCAGGGCGGCGACGACGGTACGGGCCCGGCGGTCGCCTTCGGCGGCGGCGCGTTCGGCGTCCGGCCGTTCCACCGTGACGAGCCCGAATTCGGCTGCCACGAAGAACCCGTTGGCGAGGATGAGGAGGAATGCCGCGAGGAGCAGCAACAGGGGGGTGGTCATGCCGCCGCCTCCGGGGAGAGGGCGGCGCAGGTACTACCGGACGATCCGTCCATTGCTGGAGGGAGTCACTCCTTGGGTCGCAGGAAAGTGCCCCGCGGGCCTCGGGGGCCTTCCGGTGCGGGGCGGGGCGCACCCGGTGCGCCACCGGTCCCAGAATAATCGGAATCGGGCCGGACGGGGCAGCGGGCTCAGCCGTTCTCCGTGGTGTCGTTCACTCCGCTGCCGTGGAACTCGGCGAGGGCGCGGAGTGTGCGGGCGTCACGGATGGCCCGGTCCTTGGCGAGTCCGGGCTGGATGCCGAGTGCGGGCATGCTCGTGCCGTCGCTGAGGTCGAGGAAGACCCACGGGTCACCGGCGCGCAGGTTGACGCGCAGGATCTCCGCCCAGGCCAGCCGGCGGGTACGGGTGATGTTGACGACCGTCACCCCTGCCTCGTCGGCGGTGACGCGGGGCCTGCTGAGCAGGGCGAGTACGCCGAAGAAGAGCAGGGCGACGAAGACGAAGCTGGTCCGCTCCCCCGGGCTGAGGTTCTCCAGGATCATCGCGACCGCGGTGATGACGAGGAAGGTCGCCGCCCCCACGGCCAGCAGGACCACCCGGGTGAGAGTGGGCCTGAAGGTGGCCGGGAGGGCGGGGAGCCCGGGAGGCGGGGGCGCGGGGGCGGACATGGTGGGGCTGTCGTCCTTAGGTGTGCTGGGGTCCGGCTCGTCAGAGGCGGCAGGCGTGGATGGCCGTCGTGAGGATGGCGCGCGCACCCAGCTCGTACAGGTCGTCCATGATCCGCTGGGCCTCCTTGGAGGCGACCATGGAGCGGACGGCGACCCAGCCCTCGTGGTGCAGCGGGGAGATGGTCGGCGACTCCAGACCCGGGGTGAGGGCGACGGCGCGCTCCAGGTGCTCGACGCGGCAGTCGTAATCCATCATCACGTAGGTGCGGGCGACCAGGACACCCTGGAGGCGGCGCAGGAACTGCTGCACCTTGGGGTCCTCGGCGTCGGCGCCCTTGCGGCGGATCACGACGGCTTCCGACGTCATGATCGGCTCGCCGATGACCTCCAGTCCGGCGTTGCGCAGGCTGGTGCCGGTCTCGACGACGTCGGCGATGACCTGGGCGACACCGAGCTCGATGGCGGTCTCGACCGCGCCGTCGAGGTGCACGACGGAGGCCTTGACGCCGGCGTCGGCGAGGTGCGCCGCCACGATGCCCTCGTAGGACGTGGCGATGGTCATGCCGTCGAAGTCCTCGGGGCCGGTGGCCGTGCCGGGCTTGGTGGCGTAGCGGAAGGTCGAACGCGCGAAGCCGAGCTGGAGGATCTCCTCGGCCTCGGCGCCGGAGTCCTGCAGCAGGTCGCGTCCGGTGATGCCGATGTCCAGGCGGCCGGAGCTGACGTAGATCGCGATGTCGCGCGGCCGCAGGTAGAAGAACTCGACCTCGTTGGCCGGGTCGACCAGGACGAGTTCCTTCGACTCCTTGCGCTGCTGGTAGCCGGCCTCATGGAGCATCGCCATCGCAGGCCCGGAGAGTGAACCCTTGTTGGGGACGGCGATGCGCAGCATGAAGTCGGGTTTCCTTTGTGCGGAGGGGTGTTCGGGAGACGTGCGGGGCGTGGCTCAGAGGTGGGCGTAGACGTCGTCGAGGGAGATCCCGCGGGCGACCATCATCACCTGGACGTGGTAGAGCAGCTGCGAGATCTCCTCGGCTGCGGCTTCCTTGCCCTCGTGCTCGGCGGCCATCCAGACCTCGGCGGCCTCCTCGACGACCTTCTTGCCGATGGCATGCACGCCCTTGCCCACCAGCTCGGCGGTGCGGGAGGTGGAGGGGTCGCCGTCGGCGGCCTTGCGCTGCAGCTCGGCGAAGAGCTCTTCGAAGGTTTTGTTGGCCATGATGGTCCTTAGAATACGGGGTCCCGGGGTGCTGCTCAGCGCCAGGGTTCGCTGACGGTACGCAGCGTGGCGGCGGTGGCCACGGCGGCGGTGACCGCTTCGTGGCCCTTGTCCTCGTTGGAGCCCTCGAGTCCGGCCCGGTCCAGAGCCTGCTCCTCGTTGTCACAGGTGAGGACGCCGAAGCCGACGGGGACACCGGTGTCGACCGTGACCTGGGTGAGGCCGTTGGTCACGCCCTGGGACACGTATTCGAAGTGGGGGGTCCCGCCACGGATGATCACTCCGAGGGCGACGATCGCGTCGTAACCGCGGCCGGCGAGCACCTTGGCCACCACCGGGAGCTCGAAGCTGCCGGGGACCCGGAGCAGTGTCGGCTCGTCGATGCCCAGGTCGCGCAGGGCGCGCAGGGCCCCGTCGACGAGGCCGTCCATGACCCGCTCGTGCCACTGGGCCGCGATCACCGCCACCCGCAGGTCCCCGCAGTTGCGTACGGACAGTTCGGGTGCGCCCTTGCCGCTCATGTCTCTCCTGTGTGTTCGTCGGTGCTTACTGGTTGCCGCAGGCCGACACGGAGGCGTCGAGCCAGGGCAGGTCGTGCCCCATCCGGTCCCGTTTGGTGCGCAGGTACCGCAGGTTGTGTTCACCGGCCTGGACGGGCATGGGCTCACGCCCGGTGATCTCGAGCCCGTGCCGCACGAGCGCTGCGGTCTTCTCCGGGTTGTTGGTCATCAGACGCAGGGTGCGCACGCCGAGGTCCCGCAGGATCTGGGCCCCCGCCGCGTAGTCCCGCGCGTCGGCGGGCAGCCCGAGCTCGAGATTGGCGTCGAGGGTGTCGGAGCCGCGCTCCTGGAGTTCGTACGCGCGCATCTTGGACAGCAGTCCGATGCCGCGGCCCTCGTGGCCGCGCAGGTAGACGACGACCCCGCGGCCCTCGGCCGTGACGCGTTCCATGGAGGTGTGCAGCTGAGGGCCGCAGTCGCAGCGCTGGGACTGGAAGATGTCGCCGGTCAGGCATTCGGAGTGGACCCGGACGAGGACGTCCTGGCCGTCACCGAGGTCACCGTGGACGAGTGCCACGTGCTCGACGCCGTCGACGGCGGAGCGGTAGCCGTAGGCGGTGAACGGGCCGAAGGCCGTGGGCAGCCGGACCTCGGCCTCGCGGCGCACGGTGGGCTCGGAGCTGCGGCGGTAGGCGATCAGGTCCTCGATGGAGATGATCGTGAGCCCGTGCTTACGGGCGAACGGGACGAGTTCGGGCAGCCTCAGCATCACTCCGTCCTCACCGGCGATCTCGACGATGGCGCCCGCGGGGCGCAGTCCGGCGAGCCTGGCCAGGTCGACGGCGGCCTCGGTGTGGCCGTTGCGGACGAGGACACCGCCGGGGCGGGCACGGAGCGGGAAGACGTGGCCGGGGCGCACGAAGTCGCCGGGGCCGGCGTGGCCGCCCGCCAGCATCCGCAGCGTGGTGGCGCGGTCGGCCGCGGAGATCCCCGTGGTCACCCCGTGCTCCGCGGAGGCGTCCACGGAGACGGTGAAGGCCGTCTGCATCGACTCGGTGTTGTGCGTGACCATCTGCGGGAGTTCGAGGCGCTCCAGTTCCTCGTCCTCCATCGGCGCGCAGATCAGGCCGCGGCACTCGCTCATCATGAAGGCGATGATCTCGGGGGTCGCCTTCTCGGCGGCGACGACGAGGTCGCCCTCGTTCTCCCGGTCCTCGTCGTCGACGACCACGACGGGCCGCCCGGCGGCGATGTCGCGGATCGCCTGTTCGACGGGATCGAGCGAGAGGTCTTCCAGGGTGCGGTCGTGCAACCAGGCGGGCTGGGCGGTCATGCCGTGGCTCCTTCCAGAGGGGGTGTCCGCGTGCGCAGCCACCAGTCGCGCATGCCCCACAGGACGAGGGCGCCGTAGACGACGTAGATGAGACCGGAGAAGGCGAGTCCGCTGTGGAAGTTGAGCGGTACGCCGACCAGGTCGACGAGCAGCCAGGCGAACCAGAACTCGACCATGCCGCGCGCCTGGGCGACCATCGCCACCAGGGTGCCGGCGAAGATGTAGGCGTCCGCCCACGGGCTCCAGGAGAGTGACGGGAAGGCGGTGAACAGCCCGCCGACCGCGAGGGTGCCGAGCGCGGCACCCCCCACCAGGTACGCGCGCTCGCGCCAGGTGGCGAAGCGCACGGCGATGGACCCGTCCTGCGCCTGCTGCCTGCCGCGGGTCCACTGCTGCCAGCCCCAGACGGCGACGGCGATGACGATCAGCTGCTTGCCGACGCTGCCCGCCTGCTGCACGGAGACGTTGGCGGCGACCAGGACGACGCCGGACAGGAGCTGGGCGGGCCAGGTCCAGACGGAGCGGAGCCAGCCGAGGGCCAGTGCTATCAGGCCGATCGTGTTGCCGAGCATGTCCGACCAGATGATGTGCTGTCCGAAGGCGGTGAACGCCTCCGAGTTCAGCCAGTCCAGAGCGCTCATGCGGCCGGCCCCCCGGGTTGCGGCACGACTCCGTGGCCGAGCAGCCGTTCGACGTACTTCGCGAGGACGTCCACCTCGAGGTTGACCGGGTCGCCGGGCTTCTTGATGCCGAGTGTGGTCAGTGCGAGGGTGGTGGGGATGAGGCTGATGGTGAAGTGGTCGGGGCCCGCGTCGACGACCGTCAGGCTCACCCCGTCGACGGTGATCGACCCCTTCTCCACCACGTAGCGGGACAGACCGGCGGGCAGGGAGATCGTGACGACCTCCCAGTTCTCGGAGACCTTGCGCTCGACGATGTGACCCGTGCCGTCCACGTGCCCCTGGACGATGTGTCCGCCGAGGCGGCCGCCGAGGGCCATGGGGCGCTCCAGGTTGACCCGGGAGCCGGCCGCCAGCGCGCCGAGGCTGGAGCGGTCCAGCGTCTCGGCCATGACGTCGGCGGTGAACTCGTCCTCCCCGAGGTCCACGACGGTGAGGCAGACACCGTTGACGGCGATGGAGTCGCCGTGCTTGGCGCCCTCGGTCACCACGGGGCCGCGCAGCCGGAAGCGGGAGGCGTCGTCCAGCTTCTCGACGGCGGTGACCTCGCCCAGTTCTTCGACAATTCCGGTGAACACTCAGTTTCCCTTCCGAGCAGGAACAGGGACGGCGGTGATGCGCAGATCGGGGCCGATACGGACGGTCTCGGTCACATCGAGGCGCAACGCCTGGGAGAGGGTGGAGATTCCGGCGTCGGCGAGGGCCGCGGGGCCCGCGCCGAGGAGAACCGGGGCGAGATAGCCGACGACGGTGTCGACCGCTCCCGCGGCGACGAAGGAGCCGGCCAGGACCGGTCCGCCCTCGAGGAGTACGGAGCGGACTCCCCGGTCGTGGAGGGCGGCGAGCAGAGCGCCGATGTCCAGACCTGGCCCGGCGGCGGCGCGCGGCAGGCGCAGCACGGTGTCCCCGGGGAGGTGGTCTGCCCCGGCGTCGTCGGCGACCGCGACCAGGGTGGGTGCGGTCGTGTCGAGGACGCGCGCGCCGGGCCGGACGGCGGTGGCGCCGGTGTCGACGACCACCCGGAGCGGCTGGGTGGCGCCCTCGATGCCGCGTACGCCCAGCTGGGGGTCGTCGGCGCGGGCTGTGCCGGAGCCGACCACCACGGCGTCCGCCTCGGCGCGCAGCCGGTGGACGTCGGCGCGGGCCTCGGGGGAGGTGATCCAGCGGCTGGTGGCGTCGGCGGCCGCGATCCGGCCGTCGAGTGTCGCCGCGTACTTCCACAGGACGTACGGGCGGCCGAGGCGGACCGAGGTGAGCCAGGCGGTGTTTCCGCTCTCCGCCTCGTCGGCGAGAAGGCCCTGCTCCACCTGGACACCTGCGGCACCCAGGGTGTCCGCACCGCCTGTGGCCTGCGGGTTCGGGTCGCCCACCGCGTACACGACACGGCGGACGCCGGCCTCGATGAGTGCCTGGGCGCAGGGGCCGGTGCGGCCGGTGTGGTTACAGGGTTCGAGGGTGACGCAGGCGGTGCCGCCCCGGGCCCGCTCGCCGGCCTCACGCAGGGCGTGGATCTCGGCGTGCGGCCCTCCGGCGCGCTGGTGGAAGCCTTCGCCGGCCACTTCACCGGCGGCGTCGAGGATGACGCATCCGACGACCGGATTCGGGCTGGTGGCGCCGAGTCCGCGGGCTGCGAGCGTGATCGCCCGCCGCATGGCGGTTCTTTCGGCTGCGGTGGCCACCGGGTCCTCCTGCCTCTTCGGGCACGGACTCCGGGGCCTGTCATGACGACAGAGGTAACGGAACGCAACAGGGGAACGCCGAAAACCGAAGACACGGATGCGATCGTCCCGGGAGTCCCCGGAACGCATCCGCCGACGGCGGCATACCTGTGACGGCCCGCCGCGCACTGCCTCCCATCCGGACTTTCACCGTCGGTCCAGGAATCTCACCTGGTCAACCGGCCGCTGGATGCGGACGGGTCGCGGACTATAACCGCCGGTTCGGAATTACACCGACCCCGGAGTGCGCTGCTACTGGTACAGGGTCATTGTGCCACGGCGCGCAGTGATCCGAACGGGTAACTCCTGTGGGGCGACTCACAGCCCCTGGTGCGGCCGCGGGGGAAGCGGTCGTAGCCGGGCCTGAGGACGGGCGGACGTTCCGGCCCGGCTCCGGCCCGGGATCCAGGTGCCCGCCCCCAGGACCGGGCGTCCCACGAGTGTGCGGGCGGCGCTCTCCCACCACCGGCTTTCGGCTCGGAGGCGCGGGTACCCGGCGGGTATGCGCAGGTCCGCCATCGGCGCAACAGGAGTCGGGGCGGTCTGCGGCAAGTCGTCGAGTTCCCTCGGAGGGCGTTTTCCCCTCGGCCTTCGGCTTGGCCGGACCCGGGGGTCCGGGCAGGTTCGCGAGCCTGTGCTTCACCCGCTGCCGCACGCGTTCCTGCCGGGGAGCGGCGCGGCGAGTGAGCAGGGTCGTCCTCCGCCGCGCCTCGTCATCCTGTAGGGGCGGGTCAGCCGACGCGCTTCCACTCCTGGCAGCGCGTCGACTTGAAGACCTCGCCCTTGTTCACGGTGACCCGGCCGCTGCCGTCCAGGTTGCCGTTGGCGATGATCGCGTCGAACTCGCCGCTGGCATTGCTCGCCCGCTCCCAGTAGCAGCCGAAGCTCCCCTCGGGCCCTGCGGTCTTGTAGGTCCCCGCCTTCATGTCCTCACCCACCAGGTACTCGCCGTCTCCCTCGACGGTGGTGGGCGGCCCCTTCGGCTTGGCGGGCTTGGGCGGCGGGGCCGTCACTGTGGTGGTCACGGTCACCGTGGGCCCGGGTACCTCGACCTCCTTGGTGACTGTCTTGGTCCCAGTCGTCTTCGGTGCGGGGCCGGCGGAGCCCGTGGCCTGAGCCTGGTCGTCCGAGACGCCGATCCCGACTCCGAGGAAGAGAGCGACGAGACCGACGGCTCCGTGGGCAAGCCACTTCTTGCCCTGCGACGGCTTCGCCGGCGGGGCGGGCGGGGGCATGAACCGGCCCGGGTACGGACCGTGTGACGGCGAGGTGGGCTGAGTCGGGTACGCGCCGAAGGAAGGGGTGTCGGTGGGACGGGGCGTGCCGGGCTGCTGCGGGCTGTCGGAATTCATCGTGCGGGCTCCTGGTCGTCGTGATCGGGCGTCGGTGGTCGGGGCAGGAGCGGTCACCGGCCCCGGATGCGCCGCCCGGCCTCCGTGCCCGGGTAGAGCATCGCGTCGGCGACACGGCCGCCGGAGTCCTTCACGCCGCCGCTGAAGTTGAGCCGCCCGGTCGCCCCGGCCTTCGCGGCCACGCCGTCCCAGTAGCGCGCCTCCCGCTCCCACTGGATGTCGGCGAGGAGCCGCTGCAGCGCATCGGTGCTCAGTGCGTTCGCCGGGTCGGCCCACGGCGTCGTGTGGTGGACGGCGATCCCGAGCCCGGCGAGCACGGCGGGCGCGGTGAGGGCGCTGCGCGAGACGAAGTGAGGGCTGTGCTCGGCGATGAGCCGGGCGAGCAGCGGTACGACGTGTCCCTCGACCTGACCGGCGTCGGTACCGGCGGGCAGCTCGTCCTCCTGGACGGTCTCCGCGGACCGGGACAGCCCGTTGCGGCCGTAGACCGCCGTGATGACCAGGGCCCGCAGGGCGGAGAGGGTGATGACCTCGGGGTCGCTCTTGCCGACCTGGCGCTTGCTGGCGTTGACGAGCTTGGTGAACGGTACGAGCTTGCCGTCCACGTCCACCTTGACGGCGTCGGCGACGCGGTGCGCGAGGCGGGTGGCGAAGTCCCGCTGGTCCATGGACATCGCCAGGTTCTTCGCCACGGCGACGCCCTGCACGTTGCGGTCGTAGAAGATCTGTCGCGCGTCGGCGACGCCCAGGTCGACGTACAGCTCGAACGGCACGCGGATCGTGGCGAGTTCGGCGTAGGTGAGCCCGAAGTGCTCCGGGTCGTCGTACAGCTCGTGCCAGGCGGTCGTCTGGGTCTCGCCGTCAATGGCGACGACTGCGGTGCCGGGCGTGATCGTCAGGGTCCGCAGTCCGGTGCCGGGCAGCAGTTCGTCGCTGAGTGCGGCGAGCGGTCCGGCGTGCCAGAAGGTGATCGGCGGCGTGGACCAGCCGGCGCCCAGTTCCCCCTTGACGCCGTCGGCGATGTACTCGGCGTACGAGCCGACGTTCTTCCCCTTCTGCGTGGACTTCAGCGCCCGCTGCACCAGCGACCGCAGCTCGGCGTGGCGGCGTACGGCACCGGAGGCGGCCTTGAGCGTCTTCGTGTCCTCCTCGCGGCGGGGCGAGGGGACGAGCTGGACGAGCGTCGGGACGGACATGGTCCCGATCACGGCGTCCGCCCGGAACGGCATGACGGTGAGCTGGGTGCCTTCGACGACGGCGGTCGGCATGGTGATGCGCATGGCGATTCCCCCCACGGGATCGACGAGTTGCCCGGACCCCCCTCGGGCCGAGCACCTCCACTTGGAAGCAACACCAGAGAAGCATCACCGTGAAAGCATTGTCAAACAGCTTGACGCGTTTGACCGGCCATGTAAGTTGTGAGCTGTCAGCTACCGAGAGGCCCAGGACTCCCGCCATGCTCCAGCCACCCGCCCAGGTGACCGCCGCCGAGATCTCACGCATCGCCGGAGTCACGCGCGCCACCGTCAGCAACTGGCGCCGTCGGCACGACGACTTCCCGGCACCCTCCGGGGGCACGGACTCCAGCCCGCTGTACGACCTGGTGGACGTGCGGAAGTGGCTCGGCGCCCGAGGACACGCCTCGACGGCCGACCCCGCGGAGGAGCTGCGCACCACGTTGCGACTGCACCCCGGGGGCGGCGGCATGACCGGCGCCCTGCTCCCCCTGGTCCTGGCCACGGCCCGGCGCACCCCCGAGGAACGCACCGCGCTGGCCGGCCTGTCCGACGCCGAACTCGTCGCCCGCGCCGACAGCGCGGTGGCCGATCTCGCGGAACTGGTCCCCGGCGCGGAGGCCGTCCACTTCGCGGCGCCTGACGTCGATGTCCTGCGGGCGCTGCTGCGCTGCGTACAGGACGACACGAGCGGCGAGGCGGCGCTGGCCGTGCTGGCGGAGCGAGAGCTGGAGGACAGTGCCGCGAGCGGCACCTACCGCACCCCGGTGCAGCTGGCCGACCTCGTCGCCCGCCTGGTGCCCGGCCCGTACGCCCGGGTCATGGACCCGGCGTGCGGCAGCGGCTCCCTGCTGTCGGCCGCCGCCCGGCGGGGCGCAACGGTGCTGTGCGGCCAGGACAGCGTGCCCGTGCAGGCGCAACGCAGCGCGGTGAGCCTGCTGCTGGCCGCCCCGGGCGCGGACATCACGGTGCGTGCGGGAGACAGTCTCCGCGCGGACGCGTTCGGCGGGGTCACCGTGGACGCCGTCCTGTGCAACCCGCCGTACGGCGACCGCGACTGGGGCCACGACGAGCTGGCCTACGACGCCCGCTGGGCGTACGGCGTACCGCCGCGCGCCGAGTCCGAGCTCGCCTGGGTCCAGCACGCGCTGTCCCACCTGGTGCCGGGCGGCCACGCCGTCCTGCTCCTCCCCCCGGCCGCCGCCTCCCGCGCCTCGGGCCGCCGGGTCCGCATGGAGCTGGTCCGCAGCGGGGCGCTGCGCGCGGTGGTGGCGTTGCCTCCGGGCGCGGCGGCGCCGTTCCATGTGGGGCTGCAGATCTGGGTGCTGCGGCTGCCCGAACCGGCCGGCTCCGCGCATACCTCGGTCCTGTTCGTCGACACGTCGGAGGCGGCGGGAGCGGGCGGCGACACGGCGACGGGTGGAGGTACGCGGACGGGCGGCACCGCCTCCGGCACACGCGCGGGCCGCGCCCCGCTGAACTGGACGGCTCTGACGGAAACGGCGCTCACCCAGTGGTCCGCCTTCGCGAAGGACCCGGACGCGTACGCCGACGAGCCGGGCACCGCCCGCGCGGTCCCGGTGGTCGACCTCCTGGACGACGTCGTGGACCTCTCCCCCGCCCGCCATGTACGCGCCTCGCGCACAGACGTCGCCCCGGCGGAATTGGCCCGAGAGGCGGACGAGGTACGCCGACGGCTCGTCGCCGGCGCCAAATCACTGGGCGAGGCGGCCGGTTACGACGACTGGAGCCCGGCCGGCCCCGCCCCCCGCGTGTGGCGCACGGCCACGGCGTCGGACCTGTCCCGGGGCGGCGCGCTCACGTTGCTGCGCACGGCGCCGGACTCCAAGGGTTCCGCCGGTGCGGCATCGGTGACTGCCGTACTCACCGGCATGGACATTGCGCGCGGCACGGAGCCATCCGGTGACCCCAGCGGGCTGCGGGCAGACTCGGCGCCGGTGATCGCGGCGGGCGACGTACTCGTACGGGCGGTCGCGGGCGGCAGCGGCGCGATGGCCCGCGTCGCGGACGACGCGGACACCGGAGCACTGCTCGGCCACCAGGTCCACCTGTTCCGACCTGATCCGGCAAGGCTCGATCCGTGGTTCCTGGCGGGCTTCCTGGGCTCGGAGGAGAACATCGCGAGCGCGTCCACGGGCAGCACGGTGCTTCACGTCAGTCCGGGCCGGCTGCGCGTTCCGCTGCTGCCGCTGGAGGAGCAGAGACGCTACGGCGACGCCTTCCGCCGCGTGCACGCACTGAGAACCGAGGCCGCGCGTGCCACGGAGCTGGCCGAGGAGACGGCCCGGCTGCTGGTCGGCGGGCTGACAGGGGGCGGGCTGGTCCCGTCGGCCCCGGCGGCGTCCGACAGCGGGGCCGCCGCGGAATCGGCCTGAACCGGCACCACGGCCTTCACGTAACCACCACACTTGTCAGTACCCGCTCCGGTAGACCGGAGAGCGGGGGGTCCGAAAGGAAACCGGGGAATCCCTTGAACAGCAGCAAGCACACGGAGCTGGCGAACCACGCCTGGTCCGTCGCCGACCTTCTGCGCGGCGATTACAAGCAGTCCGACTACGGAAAGGTCATCCTTCCGTTCCTGGTGCTGCGCCGCCTCGAATGCGTACTGGAGCCGACGCGGGAGAAGGTCGCGGAGACGGCCGCCCGTTTCGAGGGCCAGGAGATCGACACGGACCACTTCCTGCGCCGGGCGTCGGGCCACTCGTTCTACAACACGAGCAGCCTGACCCTGCGGAAGATCGCCGGCGACGCGAGCAACGCGGCAGCGAACCTCCAGGTGTACGTCGGGGGCTTCTCCCCCAATGCGCGCGAGGTCATGGAGAAGTACGAGTTCGCCCAGCAGATCCGCAAGCTCGACAGTGCGAACCTGCTCTATCAGGTCATCGGCAAGTTCACGGACCTGGACCTGCGCCCGGAGGTCGTGCCCAACCACAACATGGGCTACATCTTCGAGGAGCTGATCCGGCGCTTCTCCGAGCAGTCCAACGAGACCGCGGGTGAGCACTTCACCCCACGCGAAGTCATCAGGCTGATGGTCAACCTGCTGATCGCCCCGGACGGCGACGCGCTCAGCCTGCCGGGTGTCGTACGCACGGTCATGGACCCGGCCTGCGGTACGGGGGGCATGCTCAGCGCCGCCGAGGATCACATCAAGTCGTACAACGACGACGCCACGGTGGAGGTCTACGGACAGGAGCTCAACCCGGAGTCCTGGGCGATCTGCCGGTCCGACCTGATGATCAAGGAGCAGAACCCGGAGAACATCGCGTTCGGCAACTCCTTCTCGGACGACGGCCACGCACGGGAGACGTTCGACTACCTGCTGGCCAACCCGCCGTTCGGCGTGGAGTGGAAGAAGGTGAAGGAGGCCGTCGAGTTCGAGCACAACAGCCTCGGCGACTCCGGCCGCTTCGGCGCGGGTCTACCCCGCATCAACGACGGCTCGCTCCTCTTCCTCCAGCACATGATCTCGAAGATGAAGCCGGTGGACGTGAACGGCGGGGGCGGCTCACGCGTCGCCATCGTCTTCAACGGTTCGCCGCTGTTCTCGGGAGCAGCCGGCTCGGGAGAGTCGGAGATCCGCCGCTGGATCCTGGAGAACGACTGGCTGGAGGCGATCGTCGCCCTGCCGGACCAGCTCTTCTACAACACCGGGATCTCCACGTACTTCTGGATCCTGACGAACCGCAAGGACGCCCAGCACAAGGGCAAGGTCGTGTTGCTGGACGCGCGCGACCAGTGGGTGAAGATGCGAAAGTCGCTGGGCGACAAGCGCAAGGAGCTGGGCGACGGGACGGGCAGCAAGCCGAACCACATCGGCGACATCACCCGCCTGTACGGGGAGGCGGTGGCAGCCGCCGCGGACCCGGAACACCCGACGCACGCCAAGGTGAAGGTCTTCGACAACACGGCCTTCGGCTACCAGCGGATCACGGTCGAACGGCCATTGAAGCTGCGGTTCGAGCTGACGGAGGAGACGCTGGCGGCGCTGCTGGCCTCGAAGCCGGTGCAGAAGTGGACAGAGGAGCGCTTCCTGCCGCGTGAGCCCGAGCTGGCGGCGAAGGCCAAGGCCCGCCGGAAGCTGACGGACGAGGAGCAGGCCCAGTTCCAGAAGCTGGCCGACGCCGAGGCGCAGGTGCTCGGGGACGCGCTGAGCCCGCTGCTGGGCAGCCAGTGGGCGACCAAGTCCGAGGCGCAGGTGGCGGTACGGAACGCCATGGCGGAGGCCGGCGTCCAGGGCCCGACTGGCGCGACGTTCACGAAGGCGCTGCGGGACACGGTGGGGGTACGGGACCCAGAGGGCGAGGTGCAGCTCCTCAAGGGCGGGGAGCCGGAGCCGGACAGTGAGCTGCGCGACTACGAGAACGTGCCGCTGGGCGAGGACGTGGAGGCGTACCTGAAGCGGGAGGTACACCCGCACGTGCCGGACGCGTGGATCGACCACACGAAGACGAAGGTAGGGTACGAGATCCCGTTCACGCGGCACTTCTATGTGTACGAGCCGCCGAGGCCGTTGGCAGAGATCGACGCGGAACTGAAGGCGCTTGAGGCAGAAATTCAGGCGCTGTTGGGCGAGGTGACGGAATGACGACCGTACGACTTCGACACCTTGCACAGGTAAACCCGCTCACCCCTGCTTTCGATCGTCTCGCCGATGAGGACGAGCTGACATTCCTTCCGATGGAAGCGGTCTGGCCCGGTAGCCGCCTTGACGTTGCACGGCGCCGGACCAAAGTGTCCGTCGCCACGGGGTACACGAGGTTCCAGGACGGCGACGTGCTGGTTCCGAAGATCACACCAACATTTGAGGCAAGTCGCTCTGTACTGATCGGTGGACTCTTTGGCGGGGTGGGTGCGGGCACGACCGAACTTCACGTAGTACGCCCCGGGCCGCACATCGACCCCCGGTTCCTCCTGTACGTCGTCAACACACACAGCTTCCTCAAACTCGGTGAGGCTGAGATGCACGGCGTAGCGGGGCAACAACGTGTACCCGACAGCTTCCTGCGCGACTTCCTGGTGGAGCTGCCGCCGCTGGAGGAGCAGCGCCGCATCGCCGACTTCCTCGACGCCGAGACCGCCCGCATCGACCAGCTGGCGTTGAAGCGCCGCCAGATGCGGAGTTTGCTGACGCTCAAGCGGGAACGGGTCATTGAGTCGACACTGGGGCTTGAACGAGCGCAGACGACTGACGGTTTGGTGCCTCTGAAACATCTGGTGGCCGATGTCACCGTTGGAATCGTCATCACTCCGGCTAAGTGGTATGTAGAAGTGGGAGGGACTCCCGCGCTGCGGGGCCTAAACGTCAAGCCTGGCTTCATCAACACCGGTGACCTCGTGCAGATTAGCGCTGAGGGACATGCCGTCAACCGCAAGTCGCAACTCAATGCCGGTGACGTTGTGGTTGTGCGCACGGGCCAGGCAGGTGCAGCAGCTGTGGTTCCAGCCGAGTTGGATGGGGCGAATTGCATCGATCTCATCGTGGTGCGTCCCGGCAGCAAACTCTCGCCGAGGTACTTGCAGTACGTCTTGAACTCGGACTATGCCAGTGCACGAGTTACTGAGCACTCTGTCGGGAGTATCCAAGCCCACTTCAACGTGGGTGCCATGAAACAGATCCCCATCCCTTCGATCCCCCGCTCAGAGCAGGACGAGATCGTTCGCCTGCTCGATACCAGGGTCGGTGCTCTCGACCTGCTGCATCGCAAACTGGATTCCCAGGAGCAGCTGCTCACGAAGCGCCGCCAAGCCCTCATCACCGCTGCCGTAACCGGCCAGTTCGACGTCTCCACCGCCAACGGCCGCAACGTAACGGACGGAGTCCCGACATCGTGAGTCCCATCCACGACGAGTCCGCCTTCGTCGCCGCCATCGTCGCCGCCATGACCGAACGCGGCTGGCGCGAGGCGCGCCCCGAGGACTACCAGGCCGATCTCGGCCTGGACACCAACGAGCTGTTCACCTTCCTCGGCGAGAGCCAGCCCCGCGAGTGGGACGAGCTCCTCGCCGTCTACGGCAACGACCCCAACGCCGCCCAGCGCGGCTTCGCCCAGCGCCTCGACAAGGCGATCAGCGACGAAGGTCTCCTGAACGTCCTCCGCAACGGTGTCAAGGACCGGGGCGTCCGGCTCCGCGTGGCCTACTTCAAGCCGAACCTCGTCGCCGACGACTCCGTACTCGACGGCTACCGCGCCAACCGCCTCACCGTCGTGCGCGAACTCGTCTACGCCACCAAGCAGGCCGACTGGGGCAACAAGCTCGACCTGGCCCTGTTCCTGAACGGCATCCCCGTCGCCACCGCCGAGTTGAAGAACCCGCTCACCCGGCAGGGCGTCGAGCACGCCAAGGAGCAGTACCGCACCGACCGCGATCCCACCGAGCTGATCTTCACCCGCCGCGTCATCGCCAACTTCGCGGTCGACCCGGACCTCGTCTTCGTCGCCACCCAGCTCCGGGGCAAGAACACCCGCTTCCTCCCCTTCAACACCGGCTCCAACGGCGCCGGCTTGCCCGGAGGTGCCGGAAACCCGGCCCCCACCGCGTACGGCACGTACGCCACCTCCTATCTGTGGGAGCAGGTCTGGGCGCGGGACAACTGGCTGGACCTGCTCCAGCGGTACGTGCACCAGCAGAAGACAAAGACTCCCGGGGGCGGGACCACCAAGTCGACGATCTTCCCTCGCTTCCACCAGTGGGACGTGGTCAAGAAGCTCACCACCCACGCAGCGACCTTCGGCGTGGGCCAGAACTACCTCGTCATGGCCTCCGCCGGCTCCGGTAAGTCGAACACCATCGGCTGGCTCGCCCACCGCCTGAGCGACCTCCACGCCGACACCGACCCCCGCACGCTCGACCCGGATGCGCTGTCCGCCGGCCGGATCAAGCCTGGGGCACCGGTCTTCGACAAGGTCATCGTGATCACGGACCGCCGCAACCTCGACGCCCAGCTCCGGGAGACGGTCGGCAGCTTCTCGCAGACCGAGGGCCTGGTCGTGAAGGTGGACGAGAGGCACGGCTCGAAGAGTGAGCAACTCGCCCGTGCGCTCTCCCGGGACACCGGCAAGATCGTGACCGTCACGCTCCACTCGTTCCCCGCGCTCATCGACTACATCGAGCGCAACCCGACGGAGATCAGCGGCACGAAGTTCGCCATCGTCATCGACGAGGCACACTCCTCCCAGTCCGGCGACGCATCCACCGCCGTCAAAGCGGCACTGCGTGACCTCGGTCTGGACGCCGACTCGGAGGAGCAGGGCGCGAGCGCCGTCACCGTCTACGAGAAGCTGAAGAAGAAGGCCGCGGAGCGCTCACGGGCCGCGAACCTCTCCTACTTCGCCTTCACCGCCAC
The DNA here is from genome assembly GCF_043088245.1 of Streptomyces sp. NPDC014623. NCBI lineage: Bacteria > Bacillati > Actinomycetota > Actinomycetes > Kitasatosporales > Streptomycetaceae > Streptomyces > Streptomyces sp. NPDC014623. The sequence continues at coordinate 65,289 of NZ_JBIBZU010000004.1, forward strand.
CCCGAAGGCGAAGACGCTCGAACTCTTCGGCACGGAAGACATCGTGGACGGCAAGGCGGCCTACCGCCCCTTTCACACGTACTCCATGCGCCAGGCCATCGAGGAAGGCTTCATCCTCGATCCGCTGCGGAACTACGTCACGTACAACACGTACTGGAAGCTGGTGAACGAGAACCCCGACGAGCGCGAGGTGGACCCCTCCAAGGCCAACAGCCTGCTCGCCCGGTTCGCGCTCACCCACGAGTACACCGTCTCCCAGCACGCCCAGGTGATCGTCGAGCACTTCCTGGCGCATTCCCGCGGCCGGCTCGGTGGGCGGGCCAAGTCGATGGTGGTGACGGGTTCGCGGCAGTCTGCCGTGGAGATGGCGCGGGCGATCAAGAGCTACATCGCGGACCGGGAGTACGACACCAAGTACCCGGACCTGGGCGTCCTGGTCGCGTTCTCCGGCTCGCTCACGATTGACGACGAGGAGACAACCGAGCCGAAAGAGAACGGCGGCATCCCGGAGAGCGCGCTGCCGAAGGCGTTCGCGTACACACGGGCCGACGACAAGGCGGTGGGCGCGGGCGGCCGGGGCCAGCAGGAGTACAAGATCCTGGTGGTCGCGGAGAAGTACCAGACGGGCTTCGACCAGCCGCTGCTGACAACCATGTACGTCAACAAGAAGCTGACCGGTATCTCCGCCGTGCAGACCCTCTCCCGGCTCAACCGCACGGCCGACCGCAAGAACCAGGCGGACCTGGCGGTCCTGGACTTCGCGAACGACGCCGAGGACATCCGGGACGCGTTCCGCCCGTACTTCGAGGAGGCCAACACCCTCCCCTCCGACCCGAACCTGCTCTACACCGCGCAGAGCCGGGTCATGTCGGCGCCGATCATCTCGGAGTCGGAGATGGACGAGTTCGCCGCGGCATATTTCGCGGCGAAGGAGAAGGCGGCCGGCTCGCAGGCGAAGTGGGAGAAGCTGCACGCGGAGCTGTACCGGCTGCTCTCCCCTGCTGTCGCCCGCTTCACCCCGCTCCTGGAGAGCGAGGAGGAGGACGACGTGGAGACGGCTGAGGACTTCCGCGCGGACCTCAACGACTACGTGCGTAAGTACGGCTTCCTGGCCCAGATCGTCCCGTACCGCGACCACGAGTTGGAACGGCTCCACCTCTACGGCCGCTACCTCCTCAACCGGCTCCCGCGCCGTGCGGACGGTGGCGTAGACATAGGCGAGATCGACCTCAGTCACCTGCGGGTGGAGAAGACGGGCGAGTACGACGTCTCCCTGTCGCCCGAGGGTTCCGCCCAGCTCCCCGGCTTCGGTGACGGCACGGGTGGCGCGGCGGAGGCGGAGAAGTCGCTGTTGTCGGAACTGATCGAGGCGTTCAACGCCAAGTTCGGCACGGACTTCACCGAGGAAGACGTCCGCAAGCCGTTCAACAAGACCACGGAAGACCCCAAGGTCCGGGCGGCTGCCGTCGTCAACGACGAGGCCAACTTCGGCAAGGTCTTCGACCGGGCCTTCGCCGACAACATGGCCGACCACATCGAGACGACCGCCGGCATAGGGCGCCAGTACTTCGGCCCCGACAAGAACTTCCGGTCCAACCTGGACCGCAGCGCACGCCGGGCGGCGTGGCGGATGATCCGCCGCGAGGAGAACGTGGACGAGTAGTTTCCGGACGGACGGGAGGTCCCGCCGCAGCACCGAACCGGCGCTGCGGCGGGACCTCCCGCGTACGCTGCTCAGCCTGCGACGAGCCCAACGAGCCCTGCCCACGCCTCCGGAGCGACGGTCAGTACGGGCCCGCTAACCTGCTTCGAGTCCCGGATGTGCACCTTGGTGGCCACAGCGGCGACCTCAACACACTCGCCGCCGTCGCCGCTGCTGTAACTGCTCTTGAACCAAGCGCTTTCATGCACGGTCCGGGCAGTAGTTTGTGCGCTCATGTCTCCCCAATCAGCTTCACGATCAACGCTGACGACTCAGCAGGCGTCAACGCCTGCGATCGGAGAATGCCATAGCGAGCTTCGAGCTCGCGAACTTTTCGGGTGCCAGTGTAGAGACGACTGTCACTCTGGACCTCGGCGTACGCGATGCGTTGCTCCTTGTCCGTGTCAATCAGCGCAAACGGCCCGCCAAGCCCCGCACTGTCCTCGCGGTCAGTGGGCATGACTTGTACCTCCACACTGCGCAATTGCCCGGTCAGCAGAATCTGCTCCAGGGTGTTCCGCAGTATCTGCTTCCCGCCAATCGGCCGACGAAGAACGGCTTCCTCGATCACGAAACTCAGCAGGGGAACGGGGGTCCGGTTGAAGATGTCCTGCCTCACCATCCGTGCTTCCAGGCGCTGCTCGATCACGTCGTCCTCAAGTAGCGGGCGCTCCATCTGGAAGACAGCTCGTGCGTACTCCTCCGTCTGAAGCAACCCCGGCACGGCGTTCACTGCGTACACGCTCATGGCCGCCGCACGCGCCTCCAGCCGCGCCATATCCCTGAAGAACGCCGGATACTGCGACCGCGCCAGTTCCTCTTTCAGCGCCATCAGGAGCCCACCCGCCTCCAGCAGCCTGTCCGCCTTGTCGACGAACTCCGGCTGCGGGATCCGCCGCCCCTGCTCGAACGAGGCCACCGACTGCGCCGCGTACCCCAGCCGCTTCCCGAACTCCACCCGGTCCAGCCCCGCCCGCACCCGCAGCAGCTTCAACTGCCGCCCGAACGCGACCGCCACACCGTTCTCCGGCTTGCCCTCCGGCTGCGTCCCCGACGGGGTCACCGCCCCCGCGTCCATGGCCGCCTCGTCCTGCGTCATCGCCACCCGCCTGTCCCACGTGCGTACACGCCTCGACCCATCGCGTACAACCAGCTTGCGTAGGACGGCTCTTCGAGGTCCCGTCCGACCGACGGCACCGGCCCCGGACGGCAGCGCCCGCCCCGGCTCGTCCCACTCGGGCACCGTAACGACCCGCCCTCCCGCACGCACACCACTCCGGCCGCGTTCCATCGAAGGAGTGGCCCGACGCTCGGCACCCGAGATCCGAGCTTCGAGCGCCGGAATCAGCTCGTTCACTCGTTAGGAGGACGCGATCAAGGGCGCGGGCCCGACGCTTGAGCTCCGGGATTCGGGGGTCGGGATGCGAGCTTCGAGATCCGAGCGATGTTGTTCACCCGGTAGGTAGAAGAAGGGTTCTGGGAAAACCTCCCCGCCCTCCCTACCCCGTCACGGCCAGCCGGTATGACTAAAGGTGATCAGCTTGCGGCTCACCGTCACGACTGCTTACGGTGCCCCCAACAAATCGACCCCGACGCGGTGCGGAAACACCAGGCCGGGGTCTCACCCCAAGATCGAATCGAGCGATCTCGTGGCTACCGAGCACCTTAGCCCTGCCCTTCGCGCACCCGCATCCTCGCGCCCGTACGCGAAGGCCCGCCCCGGCTACGGCAAGCGCACCGCATCAGGGCAACGCGCTCCCCGTACCGACGACTTCGCCCTGTTGCCGGAGCGCGAGCGATACATCGCCGGATACGTCGACCGGCTCCCCGACGGCGCGGCCATGGACATCAAGTCGCTTGCCAAGAGCCTCCCGCTGTACGGCCAAATGGCCGTCTCCAGCGCGTTGAAGGCCCTCGGAGTGGCGGGGCATCTGCGGCGCGTACGCTGCCTGGCCGGCGAGGGGGACCAGGTCCGCTGGGTCTCCCGTACCTACTGGTCCCGTACGGCCCGCGACAACGAGTGGTGGGACACGTTCCTGACCACCGAGGGCAGCCGCTCCAGGCCGGAAGCGACACCCACCGCCCCGCCGCCCAGCAACACCGCCCCGACCTCCTCCCTGCAGGCGACCTCAACACCAACCACCCCACCCGAGCCCACCGCGCCTCCGACGTCACCTGCTCCTGCGCCCGCATCACCCGCCCTGCCCGAGCAGCGCACCTCGGTGACACCAGTGGTCGCCGCCTCCCCCGCGTACCTGGCCCTGGCCCAACTCGGCCGCCTGGACACGCGCCTGACGCTCTCAGCGGCGGACTGCCGCGCCCTGGAGCCGCTGGCCGCCGGCTGGTTCGCACGCGGGGTGGATGCCGACTACCTCACCCAGGCCCTCACGGCGGGCCTGCCCACCCAGGTCGGCTCTCCCGTCGGCCTCGTACGCCGCCGCCTCACCGACAAGCTTCCGCCGCTCACGGCCGGCAGCCCTGCACCTGCCACGACCGTCGCCCCGAAGCGCCGCGTCCTCGCCGAGTGCACCGAATGCGGGCGCCCCGGCTCGCCCGAGGCACTCCCCGACGGCCTCTGCCGCCCCTGCCGCACCACCCCGCAGGAGGCGTCCGCCGCTCCACCCGCTGAACGCGACGTCCACGCGCTGGTCGGACAGCTGCGCGAGTTGACCCGCCTGCCCTGACCTTCCGCGATCAACTCGGGGCATTCACGCCGAACCGCAGGGCATGGGGCCATAGAATCCGCCGTGAGCGCCGCCGACGTCTGGTCGTTGGGCGTCCCCGCAGGAGGAGATCGCATCCAGGGCCCTTCGGACTCGACGGAGATACCCGAGCCTGAGGAGGACGGCCGGGGCGATTCCGCCGACTCACCCGGGACGGACGGTCCGGCACCGGGCCCGGGTCTCGATTCGTCACCCTCGTCGACGGTCATCGCGGAGGTGCTCCCCGGTGTGGCAGTCGTCTGTGGCGAGGTCCCGACGGAGCTCGAGCCCGATCTGATCGACTTCGGCATCGTGCCGGCTGCCGACCGCAAGCAGATCTCCGCGGTCCTCGCCTCGCTCGGGAACGCGGCGACCGTGGCCGGCAACCTCGGACACGCCTTCGCGAGCGTGCAGGGGCTCTACAGGCTCGGCGACGCGACACAGGCCCTGCTGAACAGCGGCGCGAAGCTCGCCGTCAAGGACGGCGCGAACCTCGGGGCGGTGACGCTTCCTGGCCGCATCCTGCGCCAGGCTCGTCTCTACCCCGTGAACGCGGTGAGCAAGGCACAGACCGCGGCCTCGATCGGCCGGATCGATGACGATCCCGGACACGGAACGCGACGCACTGCAACGGCGTCGCCTTACGGCCATCCAGTCGGACAGCAAGAACGAGGGCACCGACGCGAGCTCGGCGAATCCGACCGGTTCCGAGGCCGAGACCTCAGGCGCAGGGTAGGCCCGAGCGCGGCTGTCCTCGGGCATCCCGCCTGCCCCTTCCGCGTACGGGCTGGTTCTGGTCGCGTACATCCGGGCCATGACAGTGCGTGACCCCTGGTGACATGTGGTCATGGTTCGTCACTGTGGAGGAATGACCGACAAGCCGCCGCTGCTGCCCGTACGACCGACGCGCGCCTCGCACACGCGATTCCCCTGGCATGACTTCACGATGCGCTTCAGCTCCACGCCGCGGGGAGCCCGGCTCGCCCGGGGCCTGGCGGGTGAACGCCTCGACGCCTGGGGCATCCCGTACGGAAGCGACGCGCACGATGCGTTGCTGCTGATCGTCGCCGAGCTCAGCAGCAACGCGGTGCGGCACGGTCACGTATCCGGCCGCGATTTCCGGCTCTGCCTCACCGCCGAGGGCACCGCCATCCGCATCGAGGTCACTGACACCCGGGGCGATCGCCTGCCCACCTCCACCGACCCGGCCTCACCGGACCAAGAGGGCGGCCGGGGCCTCCTGTTGGTCGCCGCACTGGCCGACCGGTGGGGCTGGTATCCCCGCACGGACGGGCCGGGCAAGACGGTGTGGGCGGTTCTGGAAGTCTCCCTATGACTGGTGTCATCCACACCCGGAGCCCGTCGCCATTGACAGGTTCGTGCCCGCAGTCGCAGCTTTCCAGCCAGTAGGCGATGTCACGTTGCACTCGGAAATTTGTACGTGTGATGATCCTTCGTATGACCACGGGTGGGGATGGGGTTCCGGAGCAGCAGCCGAGGCGGTCGCGGTTGGCGGACCTGGATGATCTTCCAGGTCCACCCCCGGAGGGTGCACCGACGGCGACGTCGGTCGAAGCCGGCCAGGACCGGTTGCGTACGGCGCGCCGGGAGTTTGCTGTGTTGCTGAGTGAGTTCCGGCGTACGGCGGTGCTGGTGCCGCTGGACGAGGCCGGTGACCTGTGGTCGGCGGAGCAGAACGGTGTGCGCTGGATTTGTGCCTTCTCGGATGAGGAGGCATTGGCCAGGTTCGCGTTGGCTCGTGGTCAGGGTGGGCGGGAGTGGACGTATCAGACCGTTCTGGGCGCGCGGTTGCTGGATGTGATGGTGCCTTTGCTGCCGGGACCGGCCGGGGTGGCGCTGGACGCGGGCGGTACGGACGGCATGTTGTTCCCGCCGGTGGCGGGCATCGTGCCGGATGCGGTCGCGGTGGATCTCGGGGGGATGCAGTGAGCGGGGAGAACGCGGATCTTCAGGTGCCGCCGGAGGCGCTGGCCGAGATCGCGAAGGGGATCGATCTGGCGCATGCGGAGCTGAAGGAGCTCGGCATGATCGGGGAGGCGTCGACGGGCCGGGGGTTCTCGGATCTTGCCTTGTCGGGCCTGGAGTTGGGCCATGGCGGGCTGACGTCTGAGTTCGAGACGTTCTGCAACCGCTGGGAGTGGGGTGTGCGGGCCCTGACGCAGAAGGGGAACGGCTTCGCTCTGGGTGTCGGGCTGTCGGCCGGTTCGTATGCGGAGCAGGAGCAGTACGTCAAGGACTCGATCAAGATCGGTGTGAACTCCCTGAACGGGAATCCTCATGCGTCCGAGGACGAGGTCAAGGGGATGAGCTGGGACACGATCAGTACCCAGTCCGCCTACGACAACCCGGACTACAGCCGCGAGTCATGGGACGAGGCCCATTCCGAGGTGAAGCAGACCTGGAAGGACACCGCCTACGACGTGGAGGACGCCGCGCTCGACTCGATGGAGCGCAACGGGCTGGTGGATCCGTCGCTGCGCTCAGAGGTGGATGAGCGGCTGAAGGAGCACTTGGATCCGTCGCAGGAGACGATCGATCAGGCTGAGCAGCCGCGGTGGGGGGAGAGTCGCTGATGGTGGACTGGGGGAAGTGGGGCGACACCCTGTACGACGGGGCGGGCGATCTTGTCGACAAGGGCAAGGAGATCGTCGGCACAGGGATCGACAAGGGCACCGACGTGCTCGGCGCCGGGCTGGAGAAGGTCGGGGCCGACGAGTGGGCGGACAAGGTCGAGGACTGGGGCGACGAGACCGCCTCCTCGCTGGGGGCCCACGTCGGCGAGCAGCAGCTCGGTCAGACCGAGGAAGCGAACGAGCTGATCCACGGGCGGCCGGAGAAGATCAGCGCTGCGGTGAAGAACCTCCGCGACTTCCAGAAGGCGTTCGATCTCGTCGGCAGTGGGATGAAGAAGCTCGACTCCGGTCGCTGGAAGGGCGAGGCCGCCGACGCCTTCCGCGCCAAGTTCCAGACGCTGCCCACCGACTGGCTGCGGGCGGCAGACGCGTTCGAGGACGCGGCCAAGGCGTTGGAGACCTACGCGGGGACAGTCACCAGCGCGCAGGCCAAAGCCGGTGAGGCGATCGCTCTCTACAAGGAGGGCAAGCAGGACTACGAGACTGCGGCGGCCTCTTTCAAGGAGAAGGCGGAGGCGTACAACGCGGTCCGCAACACCGACCACCCCCTCCCGCACCCAGGCACCTTCTCCGACCCGGGCGCGTCCAAGCGCCGGCACGCGCACGAGATCCTCCAGCGCGCCCGGCAGGCACGCAACGACGCTGCCGAGACGGCGAAGGGTGCGGTCACCGCCGCGATGGCTCACGCGCCGAAGGAGCCTACCGGTCTTGACCGGGCCGAGCAGGAGCTCATGGACTACGGCGTCGGCCAGTCCATGGAGCTGACCCACGTGGTCGGCGGAGCCGTCAAGGGCACCGCGGGACTGCTGAACTTCGTGCGCTCGGTCAACCCGACCGACCCCTACAACCTGACGCACCCGGCCGAGTACTACAAGGGCGTCAACATGACGCTCGCCGGCCTCGTCTCCACCGCTGCCAACCCCGACCGCGCGCTGAAGAACGCCTGGGACGCGGCCAAGGGCGACCCCTCCGAATTCATCGGCCGACTCCTGCCCGAACTGATCGGCACCAAGGGCGGTGGGCTCGTCAAGGGCCTTGCCCGTCACGGGCTGAAGGACGGCCTCGAACCCCCCAAGGGCAGTAACCGGCACGGGCACGAGAAGGCGCCCGACTCGAACGCCAATCAATGCAGCAAGGTCAAGTGCGCCGGAGACCCCGTCGACGTGGCCACCGGGCGCATGCTGCTCCCGCAGACGGACATCGCGCTGCCCGGGTCGCTGCCCCTGGTCTTCGAGCGCGTCTTCGACTCCTCGCACCGCGCCGGCCGCTGGTTCGGCTCCGGCTGGTCCAGCACGGTCGACCAGCGCCTTGAGATCGACGCGGAAGGTGTGGTCTTCAGCTGCAACGAGGGCAGTCTCCTGGCCTATCCGCATCCGGCCCCAGGCGTCCCTGTCATGCCCACGCACGGCCGGCGCTGGCCCTTGGACCGGGTGCAGGACGGCTACACGATCACGGATCCGGAGACCGGTCAGGTCCGGCACTTCGTCGACCAGCCCACCGGAGACCTGGCGCTCCTGGCTCAGATCGATGACCGCAACGGCCGCTGGATAGCCTTCGAGCACGACGAGGAGGGCGCTCCGAGGTCGATCGTGCACCACGGCGGCTACCACCTGAAACTCACCACGTGCGAAGGCAGGGTCACTGCCCTGCACCTGGCAGGCGCCGCCCCCGACGGCACCGACCAGGAGATCCGCCGCTACGGCTACACGGACGGCCACCTCACGTCGGTGACCAACTCATCGGGCAAGCCCCTGCGCTTCGACTGCGACGAGTTGGGCCGCATCACTGCGTGGACGGACACCAACGGCAGCCGGTACGAGTACGTCTACGACGAACAAGACCGCTGCGTCTACCAGACCGGCACCAACGGCCACCTTGAGGCCCGCTTCACCTGGGACGACACCGACCCCGATACCGGCCTGCGCATGACGTCCATGACTGACGGCCTCGGTCATGCCACGCGATACGTGATCAACGACCGATCCCAGATCGTCAGCGAGATCGGCCCTCTGGGGGCGATCACCCGCTACGAGCGCGACCGCTACCACCGGCTGTTGTCCCACACCGACCCGCTCGGCCACATCACGCGCTTCACATACGATGAAGACGGGCGGCTGACCGAGGTGGAGCGGCCGGACGGACGCCGGTCATGCGCCGAGTACAACGAACTGGGACTTCCCGTACGCATCGTCGGCACCGACGGAAATGTCACCCGGCAGACCTTCGACGAGCACGGCAACCGAACCGCGATCACGGAGCCCACCGGCGCCACAATCGCGTTCTCGTACGACGAGGCGGGCCACCTCGTCTCCATGGCCGACGCCCTCGGGCAAACTTCGATCGTCACGCCCGACAAGGCCGGACTTCCGATCGCAGTCACTGACCCATTCGGCGCGACCACTCGCTACGAGCGTGATGCCTTCGGCCGCCCAGTCTCGCTCAGGGACGCTGGGGGCGCAGTCACCCGTCTCGAGTGGACTGTCGAAGGCAGACTTGCCCGTCGCGTCGGAGCGGACGCAAGCGAGGAGTTGTGGACCTACGACGGTGAAGGAAACTGCCTCACCCACACCAATGCCGTCGGCGCGACCGTCAGCTTCGAGTACACCGACTTCGACCTCCTGCTGTCACGCACAGAAGCGGACGGCGCCCGGTACGAGTTCACGCACGACAGCAACCTCCGGCTCACTCGGGTCACCAACCCTCAGCACCTGACCTGGAGCTACGGATACGATCCAGCCGGTCAGCTGATATCCGAGACGGACTTCGACAACCGGACGCTCCGCTATGAGCGGGATGCTGCGGGCAGGCTCGCTGCACGCACCAGCGCCGCAGGCCGAACAACCCGCTACGAGAGGGACAGGCTCGGTCGCGTCGTCCGCAAGAACGCCGCCGGAGCCATCGCCACCTTCGCGTACGACTTCGCCGACCACCTCGTGGAAGCAGCCAACGAGGACGCAACCGTCAGGCTCATTCGGGACAGGTACGGCCGCCTTGTCTCCGAGACGGTCAACGGCCGCACCATGTCGTACACCTACGATGCCCTCGGCCGACGTACCAGCCGCACCACCCCGACCGGCGCGGTCAGCACGTGGGCCTCCGACGCCGCCGGCCGCCGAACCTCCCTCACCACCTCCGGCCGCACCATCGTCTTCGAACATGACGCCATCGGCCAGGAAACCGCCCGCCACATCGGCGATACCGTCTCCTTCACCAACCGGTACGACCCGCTCGGCCGCCTCACCAGCCAGCAGATCACCGGCACTACGGGCGCAAGCATCCAGCGCCGCGACTACACCTACAGCGCCGACGGCAACCTGACCACCCTCACAGACCAGCTCAGCGGGACCCATACCTTCGACCTCGACCCCGCCGGACGTGTCACCGCCGTCCACGCCTCAGGCTGGACCGAGCGCTACGCCTACGACACAGCCGGCAACCAGACCCACGCAACCTGGCCGCAACGCCACCCTGGGCAGGAAGCCACAGGTGCGCGTGAGTACGAGGGCACCCGCCTTACCCGGGCCGGCTCTCTCCGCTACTCCCATGATGCGGACGGCCGGATCGTCCAGCGCCGCAAGATCCACCTGTCGGGCAAGGCAGAGGTGTGGCACTACACGTGGGATGCCGAGGACCGGCTCACTGCAGTGACGACGCCGGACGGAACGCGATGGCGGTACGAGTACGACGCGTCAGGCCGACGCACAGCCAAGCTGCGCCTGTCGGCGGACGGTAAAACGATCATCGAACGCAGCGACTTCACCTGGGACGGACCGACACTGTGCGAGCAGACCACGGTCTCGGACGAATTGCCTCACGCGGTCACCCTCACGTGGGACCACGACGGCCTGCGGCCGGTGGCCCAGACGGAACGCATCCTGGCGGCGGTGACGCAGGAGGCTGGAGATGGCCGACATGACGCTCAGGCTCGCCCCTTGGGGGGCCTACACACCATGGTTCGAGCGACCGGTGCAGCTACACCAGTCGGTATGCCGAACGGGACGGGGCGCACGCAGCCCAGCGTCGACTCTCGCTTCTTCGCCATCGTCACCGACCTCGTCGGCGCGCCCTGCGAACTTATCGACGAGCAAGGCGGTATCGCCTGGCGCAGCCGCCGGGCCTTGTGGGGTACTACCACATGGGCATCTGGCAGCACCGCGTACACGCCGCTGCGCTTCCCCGGTCAGTACTACGATCCTGAGACAGGGCTGCACTACAACTACTCCCGCCATTACGATCCCGAGACGGCGCGCTACCTCACCCCGGATCCGCTCGGCCTCGTACCGGCGCCGAACCCGTCGACGTATGTCCTGAATCCGCACACGTGGACCGACCCACTCGGGCTGTCGCCGTGCCCTACGCATCTGTTTCGCGGAACCACAAGGGGTTTCGAGGGCAGTCCCGGTGTACAGCGGCACAGCATCACACCGACATCGTCCGATCCTGGCGTCGCCAGCGTGTTCGCGACGCAGGCCGAGCGGTTCGGCGACGCCATCGTCGAGATCTACCCGCGCGGCGCGCTGGACGGGGTCCCGGTCCACCAGGGGTACATTGCGCGGGAGGCCGAGTGGCCGGTCGAGCTGAGCCCGGCAGAACTCTCGTCCCGCGCATCCGTGCAAGTGCCCTCGGCGGTAGCCCGGGAGATCCTCTCCGAGATGGGCATCCACGTGCCACGCAAGATTGGCAACGGGGACATCGATCCGCTCCTTGAATACGATGTCCCCAAGCTCACCCCCGAGCAGATCGCGCACTTCGTAGAGGAGGCACACCGACGTGCTGGATAACGTGCCGGAAAAGGCAGCCCTGAGCATCGAATCCATCGAGTCCGTGACACCGGGCGTTCTCGGCGCGGCGGACACCGTGGCCATTTGCGTCGTCCGCTGTGTTGAGGGGACGGCACGGCTGGGCATGGTGTTCCATCACCCGGGTTCCGCAGCCTCCCCAGAGTTTTCGCTGACCGCCATTGAGTGGTACGGCAGACAGGTCGAGCAACTGGACACCGTTCACTCCGGCAGGGTCACGCTCACGGGAGCCGGAGCGGAGACGCTGGCCAAGCGCGATGTCCTGAGTTCGGCACCGCGGCACTGAACGCCCCGTCGGCACGGACGACGAAGACCTCTCCCTCCTGGAGGGCGGAGGGCCGTCACCGCCCCAGTGGGGACCAAGCTGCGCGCGACGAGCGCTTCGACGCCGGTGACCGGAAAGTGACGCCCCCTCACTCGCTGCCGCAGGGTCGCTGGACTGTAGATCGCCGCACGGAGAGACTTGGCCCCACCACATCGGGTCCACGCACCAACACGCGTCGGCCCTCAGCACACGCACACACGGGGGCAAGGTGCCAGACCAGCCGATCGCCGGGCGGTACGAGCTCCTGGAGGAGCTCAACAGCGGCGGTATGGGCGACGTGTGGCGCGGCTACGACGCCGTGCTGGACCGGCCCGTGGCCGTGAAAGTGGTCCGGCGGCAGGCCGTTGCCGGCTCACCACAGCTGGCCGAGGAGTTCGCCAAGCGGTTCAAGCGTGAGGCCCGCATCACCGCACGCATCCAGCACCCCGGCGTGCCGCAGGTGTTCGATGCCGTGCTCGATGACGCCTATGAGCGGCTGTTCCTCGTCATGGAGCTGGTCGACGGCTTCCCGCTGTCCTCGTACATCCACCCGGATCATCCGCTGCCCGTCAGCTGGGCCGTCGCCGTCGCCGCGCAGGTCGCCACCGTCCTGTCGCACGCCCACGAGGTGCCGGTCATCCACCGCGACCTCAAGCCGGGCAACATCCTGGTCGCGCAGGACGGCACGGTGAAGGTCCTCGACTTCGGGATCGCGGCGATCCTTAGGACGGACGTCACCAAGCTGACCGCGACCGGCAGCCCCATCGGGACCTACCAGTACATGGCGCCGGAGCAGGTCCGAGGAGGGCGGACCAGTCCGCAGACCGACCTGTACGCGCTCGGCTGCGTCATGCACGAACTGCTCAGCGGGCGGCGCCTGTTCACCGCCGACAGCGAGTACCTGGTGATGTACCAGCACGTGAACGCCGCGCCGACCCCGCTGCGCCTGCTGCGGCCGGACGTACCGGCGCCCCTGGAGGAGCTCGTCCTGCACCTGTTGCTCAAGGCGCCCGAGGCCCGGCCCGTCGACGTACAGGAGGTGTACGAGCGGCTCCGGCCCTTCCTGCCGTCGCCCGGCGAGAGGCCGACGCCGGGTGAGGAGGGTCCGCGCGGGGCGCCCGATCCGACAGGCGTCTTCCGTCAGCCGTACGCGCCGCGCGCCCGCGCCGGTACGAGCAGGACCGTACCCACCACAGTCGACCCGAACGCCGCGCCTCCGGCTCCCTTGGCCGTACCGGAGCAGCTGCGGGAGGAGATCGCGGAGGCGTACGCGCACTCCGACGCGCTGCTGGACGAGGAACGGTTCGCCCAGGCCGCCGAGGTGCTGGGCGAGATCATCGAGCCGGCCGCACGCGCCCTCGGTGCCGAGAACAGGAAGGTCCTGGAACTCCGCACGCAACGCGCCGCGATCCAGCTGCTCGGCGGGGACTACAGGGCCGCGCTGCCCGAGTTCGACGCCTTGGCCGACGCGTACGCGCGTACAGGCGGCCACAGCAGTACGCAGGCCCGTGCGTGCCGGGCCCAGGCTGCTCGGTGCCGCGCCGAGCTGGGCCAGGCCACCGACGCGCTGGTGGCACTGCGGGCGGTTCTGGACGTCGTCCGGGCGGTGGACGGCGACGTGAGCGAAGAAGCGGTCGAGCTGCGCAGGGACATCGGCATGCTGTTGCTGGCCCAAGGGGAAGCACCTGAGGCGCAGTTGATCCTCGCACCCCTCCACGACGACCTGTGCCTGGTCTACGGCCCCACGGACGACCTGTCGGAGGAGGTCGCCGAGGCACTGGCCCTGATCCAGCTCGGTCTCGACGGGCCGGCTGCCTGAACCGCCAACACCTGCGACGCCAACCGCTCCCCCGGAGAGTCCGCCCATGCCCCACCTCGCGTTCGACATCGACTTCTGCGCACAGCTCAGCAAGCTCCAGGGAAGCGTGAAACAGGGGGTGTTCGACGCCTGGGAAAAGTTCGAACGTCTCACCCTGGACCAGCTCTTCAAGGACCAGGGACTGAAGCTGGAAACGCTCAAACGGGCTCGCGACCCTCACATCAGGACCATTCGCATCGATCAAAGCACGCGTGGCGTCGTCCTCGCGCCGGACAGCGGGGACACCTACGTACTGCTACGGGTGATGCCGCACGACAAGGCAATCGCCTGGGCGATCAAGCAGAAGGCCAGCATCAACACGGTCACCCGGTCCGTCGAGATCCGGGACATCGCGATGCTCGACGAACTGACGCCGGCCTACGAACGCATCGCCCCGGCCCCCCATCAGCGGCTGTTCGCACACGTGTCCGACGGGGACATGACCGCGCTCGGCATCGACGGGACCACCCTGCGCCAGGCCCGCGCGCTCACCGACGCGGAACAACTGGAGATCTTCGCCCCGTACTTCCCGCAGGACCAGCGAGAGGTCCTGGAATACCTGGCGGCGGGCTTCAGCGTGGAGGAGGTGTGGCGCGACGTGGTGTCCGTCAGCATGTCCACCGTGTCCGCCGGCGACCCGCCCGTGGACACCGAGGACTTCGCGACCGCCATTCGGCGCACCCGGGCCCGTATCGCTCTCGTCACGGCCTCCGAGGAGCTCCGCGACATCCTCGCCAAGCCGTTCGCCGCCTGGAGGGTCTTCCTTCACCCGTCACAGCACAAGGTCGCCTACCGGCCCTCCTACTCAGGCCCTGCCCAGGTCACCGGCGGCCCGGGCACCGGCAAGACGGTCGTCGCCCTGCACCGGGTACGCCACCTACTGGGGTATCTGCGCGACGGGGACCGGATCCTGCTCACGACGTACACCAACACGCTGGTGGCCGCGCTGCGCACCGGGCTGGCCGCACTGGTCGAGGACGAGGTGCTGCGTGACCGCGTCGACATCATGACCGTCGACGCGTTCGCGGGGAGGGTCGTGTCGACGTCACGGCGGCCGTTGCGGGGTGGTGAGGAGGAAGCCCGGTGGGAGCAGGCGGCACAGGCCACTGGTTTCACCGGCACCGCGCAGTTCCTCGCCCAGGAGTACAAGCACGTGATTCTCGCGCAGAACCTGCGGTCCCTGGAGGAGTACGAGGGGTGTGAGCGGCGGGGGCGCGGCAGTGCGCTGCCGGCGTCCTCCCGCAGGCTCGTCTGGCGCACGATCGTGGAGTTCCGCGAGCGGCTCACCGCGGATGGGCTGCGCACCTACCTGGGCACGTGTGCGGAAGCCGCCGATCTGCTGGAGAGCGACGGCCCCCGTTTCCGGCACGTGGTCGTCGACGAGGCACAAGACCTGCACCCCTCCCAGTGGCGGCTGCTGCGCGCTGCGGCTCCGGCCCGGCCGGACGACCTCTTCATCGCGGGCGACCCCCACCAGCGCATCTACGACACGAAGGTGTCGCTGAAGGCGGTCGGCGTCCGAGTCTCCGGTCGGTCCACGAAGATGCGCAAGAACTACCGGTCGACCCACGAGATCCTCAGCTGGTCGACCGCCCTCCTCGTAGGCCGGCCCTTTGAGCAACTCGCGGACGACGCCCGCAATGAGACGCTGCTCGGCTACCGGTCGGCCCTGCACGGTACCGGGCCCGAGATGTTCGGCGGGAGCTCGGAAGCGGCCGAACTCGACGCCCTCGTCGCGCGGGTACGCGCGTGGCTCGACAGCGGAATCGAGCCGGGTGAGATCGGGATCGGCTCCCGATTCAACAAGGGTTGCGACAAGGTGGTCGAACGGCTCACAGCGGCGGGGATCCGTGCGGCGCGGCTACGAGGCGATTCCGTCGCCGACCCGGCGGCCGTCCAGATCGGCACGATGCATGCGTTCAAGGGGCTGGAGTTCCGGTGCGTCGCCGTCGTCGGCGTGAGCAGCGGTGCCCTGCCGTATCCGAAAGCCGTGACACCGGCGGAGGTCGACCGGCTTCAACACGAGGCCGACCTCCTGGCTGAACGCTGTCTGCTGTTCGTCGCCTGCACCCGCGCGCGGGACAGTCTGTACGTGTCGTGGTGGGGCGAGCCGAGCGAGTTCCTGGTGGAGACGGGCGCCGTGGTCCACCAGGCCCTTCCGGGCCGGGGCTGAGGAGCAGTCCCGGGCCCGGATCGGACGCGGCCCGACGCCGTGCTCCGGCGTCGTCCGGGGAGCCGTGCCCACCTGGCCGGACGGGCCGCTGTCGTCCGCACCCCGGGCCGCCTTCACCCTCCCGGGCTGAAGAGGGCGTCCTGCGCGGCATCCCGCGCGGCGAACAGCCCGCCGCGCAGGACCGCGCCGCCGCCCAGCGTCCCGGCCCTGACCTCCGTACGCAGCGGTGACATCCGGGCCAGTCGTTCCTCCACCCGCGCGGCGAGCGCGTCGCCTCCGGCGCGGCCCACCTCGCCCGCCAGGACGAGGCAGCCGGGGTCGAGCACGGAGACGACGGAGGCGGCCCCGATCGCCAGGCGGTCGGCGAGCGCCGCCAGGAAGGCCTCACTGCCCGCGTCGTCGGCGCGCAGCGCGGCCCGTACGGCGAACGCGGCGGCGGGGTCCTGCTCCTGCGCCCCGTCGGCCGACGGGCCTCGCGCCTCGATGCCGTGGTCCGCGGCCAGCTCACACACGGCGGCCGAGCCGACGAGGGAGTGGAAGCCTCCGTCGCAGTTGACCGCCGAGGGGACCCCGGAGGTGCCGGGCACCGGCAGGAAACCGATCTCCCCCGCTCCCCCGGACGCGCCGCGGCGCAGCTTTCCGTCGAGCATGACGGCTGCGCCGATGCCGTGACCGAGCCAGAGCAGCACGAAGGTGTCGCGGTCCCGGGCGGCCCCGACGCGGTGCTCCGCGACGGCGGCGAGGTTGGTCTCGTTCTCCACGAGGACGGTGGCGGAGAGCCGCCGCTGGAGTTCCCTGACCAGATCCCTGTGCCAGGCGGGGAGCCCCGCGGTGTTCCTGAGCTCCCCGGTGACCGGGTCGATCAGGCCGGGGGCGCCGATGCCGACGCTGTGCAGCGGGGCCGTGCCCGCCTTCCGGGCGGTACGCTCCAGCATCACCACGGCCCGCTCCACGGCGGGCCGCGTCCCGGTGTCGCCGGCGATGGGCAGGGTGGCCTCGGCGAGCGTGGTGCCGAGCAGGTCCGCGACGGCCACGGCGACGCCGTCCGTACGCACGTCGAGGGCGGCCAGGTGCGCACGGTCGGCGACGATCCCGTACAGCCGGGCATTGGGTCCACGGCGGTCCGAACCGCTCTCCCCGACGACCCGGACCAGGCCCGCGTCCTGCAGACGGTCCACCAGGTCGGCGACCGTCGGGCGGGACAGGCCGGTCAGGGTCTTCAGCTGAGTGGCCGTCAGCGGGCCGTCCTGCTGGAGGAGCCGAAGGGCGAGCCGGTCGTTGATGACCCGGGCGGTGCTCGGGGATGCGGGCATGCCGGGATCCTTCCAGATCACTGACGGTCCCCTGCCATGGGGTTATTTATCAGGCAGGGTTCCTGATAGTTTACGGCCCGCACCGCGCGCCGGGCACCGGCGGCCACCGGCGGGCAGGATCTTTCAGGGAGGGCACGGCATATGGCGAAGGACCCAGCGGTCCCGGTCTTCTGCACGGAGCAGATCAGGCGGGCGAGGTACGCGGTCGGCGCGGTGTTCGCCGTGCACGGGGCGGTGACCGGGAGCTTCGCGACCCGGGTCCCGTGGATCCAGGACCACGCCTCGGTGAGCGCGGGCGAGCTGGGTCTCGCACTCGCCTTCCCCGCCGTCGGTGCCTCGCTGGCCATGCCGCTGGCGAGCAGTGTCAGTCACCGGTTCGGAGCACGGACGGCCCTGCGCGGGCTGCTGGCGCTCTGGACGCTGGCGCTGGTCCTGCCGGCCCTGGCCCCGAATCTGCTCACGCTCTGCCTCGCGCTCTTCGTCTACGGGGCGACGGCGGGGATGTCGGACGTGGCGATGAACGCGCTCGGCGTCGAGGTGGAGAACCGGCTCGACAAGTCGATCATGTCGGGACTGCACGGCATGTGGAGCGTGGGCGCCCTGATCGGTTCGGCGGCGGGTACGGTCGCGGCCCACCTCGGCACCGACGCCCGTCTGCACCACACGCTGGCCGCACTGGTGCTGACGGCGCTCGGCCTCGCCGCCTGCCAGGGCGTCCTGGACCTGCGCAGCGAGCCCGGCGAGGAGCCGCCGCCGCGCTTCACCCTCCCGCCGAAGTCCGCGCTGGTCATCGGAGCCGTGGGCTTCTGCGCGGTGTTCGCCGAGGGGGCGAGCATGGACTGGTCCGCGGTCTACCTCCGGGACGTCATGGGCAGTTCGGCCGGGCTCGCCGCGGCGTCGACCACGGCGTTCGCCCTGATGATGGCCATCGCCCGGATCGCCGGCGACAAGGTCGTCGACCGTTTCGGCGCGGTGCGGACCGTACGGGCCGGAGGCGTCCTGGCCACGGCCGGCGGACTGCTCGTGGTGCTGTCGCCCGGCCCGGCCCTGGCGCTCTGCGGCTTCGGGCTGCTGGGTCTGGGCGTGGCGGTCGTCGTCCCGCTGGCGTTCGCCGCGGCCGGCCGCAGCGGTGCGAACCCGAGCCGGGCCATCGCGGGCGTCGCCACCATCACGTACACCTCCGGGCTCATCGCCCCGTCCGCGATCGGCTCACTGGCGGAGGCGACCTCGCTGCTCGTGTCGTTCGGACTGGTGACGGTGCTGGCGTTCGGGCTGGTCCTGGGCGCCGGGGTGCTGCGGGCCGGTGACCGCAAGGTCGCGGAGGGCGGCGTCCCGCAGCCCGCGCCGACCAGGAGCCCGGCAGACGGCTGAGGGCCCGGTGGCAGCACGGGCCGCGAAGGGCGGAAGGGCAGGTTCTGCCGGCGGCGGGGCCGGGCGCGGGGTCACCGGCCTGCGGCACTAACATGGCTCCGACCTTTCCGCGGGTGGACCCCAGGGCGCACCGCACACACCAATCAGGGAGCGACCATGGGCCTCGGCGTGCGCTGGACCTTGCACGGCGACGGGAAGACGCCTGCACCGGGGGCCGTGGTGCGCCCCGACGAGCGGCTCTCCTGGCCCCGTACGTTCGGCCTGGGCGCCCAGCACGTGGTGGCCATGTTCGGCGCGTCCTTCGTCGCGCCCGTCCTGATGGGCCTCGACCCGAACCTCGCGATCATGATGTCCGGTGTCGCCACCGCCATCTTCCTGCTGGCGACGAAGGGCAGGGTTCCCAGCTACCTGGGGTGCTCGCTCTCCTTCGTGGGGGTGGCCGCCACGATCCGGGCCGGCGGCGGCACCAGTGCCACCGTCACCGGCGCGGTGCTGGTGGTCGGTGCCGTGCTGTTCCTGGTGGGGCTCATGGTGCAGCGGTTCGGCGCACGGATCATCCACGCGGCGATGCCCCCCGTGGTGACCGGGGCCGTCGTGATGCTGATCGGCTTCAATCTGGCACCCGTCACCGCCTCGACGTACTGGCCCCAGGACCAGTGGACCGCCCTGCTGGTGATGCTGTTCACCGGCCTGGCCGTGGTCTGCCTGCGCGGCTTCTTCTCCCGTATCGCGATCTTCCTCGGGCTCGTCTTCGGCTACGTCCTGTCGTGGGCGCTCGACCTGGTCCTCGGGAAGATCCACTCCCCGGCCGGCGGCGCGGAGGCCGTCGACCACTGGCGGCTGGACCTGTCGGCCGTGGCGGACGCGGACTGGATCGGGCTGCCGTCCTTCCACGCGCCGGCCTTCGAATGGTCCGCGATCCTGGTCGCACTGCCGGTCGTCATCGCCCTGATCGCCGAGAACGCCGGGCACGTGAAGGCCGTGGGCGAGATGACCGGCGACTCGCTCGACGACAAGCTGGGCACCGCCATCGCCGCGGACGGCGCCGCCTCGATGCTGTCCACGGCCGTCGGCGGCCCGCCCAACACCACCTACAGCGAGAACATCGGGGTGATGGCGGCGACCCGGGTCTACTCCACCGCCGCCTACTGGGCCGCGGCCTGCTTCGCCCTGCTCTTCGGCCTCTGCCCCAAATTCGGTGCGGTCGTCGCCGCCATCCCCGGCGGCGTGCTCGGCGGCATCACCGTCATCCTGTACGGCATGATCGGCCTGCTCGGCGCCCAGATCTGGCTCAATGCCGAGGTCGACCTGCGTAATCCCCTCAACCTCGTGCCGGCCGCCGCGGGCATCATCATCGGCGTCGGCGGCGTCAGCCTGAAGATCACCGACAACTTCGAGCTGAGCGGGATCGCCCTCGGCACGCTCGTCGTGATCACCGGCTACCACGCGCTGCGGGCGTTCGCCCCAGCCCACCTGAAGACCCAGGAGCCCCTGCTGGACTCGGGCACGTCCCAGTACGACGAGAAGCCGCCGGCCGGGACGTCCTGACCGGCCCGGGAACCGTCCGGCGCCCGGTGTCCGTCCGTCCCGGTGACGTCCCGGGCCCGTCGGTGCCGTGGGGGGTCCCTGACCGGGACGCTGCGGGTACGGACCGGGTCGAGCAGTTCGCACGTCCGGCCGGCGCTGCCGGCGCGGCGACCGGTGCCGACGCGGTGATCGAGCGGATGCGGACTTTCCCCTCCGGCCGGCCGCCCGAGGACGGCCCGCGGTCTTCCACCAGGTCTGTCCGGCGGTCGCGGAGACCCTCCCAGCACATCGCGGACGGAGCGTCCCCGGACCGGGAGGCCGTCGCCGCACCGGACGTGCGGTTCGCCGAGCAGTGCCTGACGGCGGCCGGCACGGCCGCCCCGTGCCCCCGCCCTCAGCCCTCCGGGAGCTCGACCGGTGCGATCTCGTCGAAGACGTCGCCCGGGCCGGGGTTCGTCGGATCGGTCGACCCGCCGAACTGCGCCATCACACCCCATACGGCGTTCAGCGCGGTCTGCACGGCTCCCTCGGCCCAGCCCGCGGTCCACGAGATGTCGTCACCCGCCAGGAACAGGCCGCGCTTGTCGGCGGGCAGCCGGTCCTGCATGAAGTGGGTGAACAGGCGTCGCTGATAGCGGTAGTGGCCGGGCAGGTTGGCCTTGAAGGCGCCCATGAAGTACGGCTCGTTCTCCCAGGAGACGGTGACCGGGTTGCCGATGATGTGCTTGCGGATGTCGACGCCCGGATAGATCTCGCCGAGCGACTTGAGCATGACGTCCATGCGCTCGTTCGGGGAGAGCGGCAGCCATTTCAGGCTGTCGTCGCACCAGGTGTAGGAGAGGCAGATGACGGCCGGCTTGCCGGGCCCGTCGTCCAGGAGGTACGTCCCCCGGGTCATCCGGTCCGTGAGCGTCATGGACATCGTGTCCCGGCCGGTGGTCTCGTCCTCGTCCAGCCAGAACGGCCGGTCGACGGGCACGAACAGCTTGGACGACTCCATGTAGTGGGTACGCTCCATCGCCGTCCAGTGGTCGATCGGGAAGAGCGCGTCGTCGCAGGCGATCTTGGAGAGCAGCAGCCAGGACTGGGCGGTGAAGACCGCTGCCCGGTAGGTACGGATGTCGCCGGTGGCGTCGGTGACCGTGATCCGGTTCCCGGCGGTGCGGTCGAGCCGGGTCACGGCGGTGCGGGGCTCCCCGCCGTGCAGGGAGGACAGCGACGTGCCGGGCGGCCAGTGCACGGTCTTCTGCGGTTCGCGGTCCCACAGGCGCAGTGGCAGCTGCTGGCTGCCGCCGACGATTCCCCGGTGGTGGTCGTCGGCCTCGGTGTAGACGACGCGGAGGATCTCCAGGATCGAGTTGGGGAAGTCGGTGTCCCAGCCACCCGTGCCGAAGCCGACCTGCCCGAAGATCTCGCGGTGCCGGAAGGAGGTGAAGGCGTCGGAGTCGCAGAGGAAGCCGTAGAAGGTCTGGTCGTCGAGCTTCTCGACGAGCTTCGCCCAGATCTCCCGGATGCGCGGGACGTCGCGCTCGCGCATCGCGCGGTTCATGTCGGAGAAGTCGGCGCCCTCCTCCAGGCAGGAGTTCCAGGCGTCCATGACCTCGCGGTAGACCGGCGGCAGGTCGTCGATCGTCCGCGCGTAGTGGGACTCGCCCTTGAGGTCGACGACGGTCGACGGGGTGGCCGCGGACAGGGGGTTGGGGAACGGCTTGGTCTCCAGGCCCACCAGGTCGATGTAGTGCTGGAGCGCCGTGGACGAGGGCGGGAAGCGCATGGCGCCCATCTCGGCGGTCAGCGAGGGATCGCAGCCCTCGAAGCCGACGGTGCGCAGCCGGCCGCCGATCCGGTCCGCCTCGTAGACGACGGGCTTCAGCCCCATCTTCATGAGTTCGTACGCGGTGATGATGCCGGAGAGTCCTCCGCCGATGACAGCCACCTCGGTGCCGTGTTCGGTGGCCGGTACCTGTCCGATGCCCGCCGGGTGGGCGAGGTAGTCGTCGTAGGCGTACGGGAAGTCCGGCCCGAACATGGTGATCGGCGGCTGCGCGTCGGTGTGCTGGACGGCGTTGGGCACCGTGGACGTCATGGGGTACGGGCTCCTAGCGGGAAACGTGGGCGGGGACGGGGGGCCGGACCAGGGAGCCGTACAGGCCGGGGACGCGGTCCTCGATGTACGGGTTGGCGGCGCGCGACCGGGAGAGCAGCCCGGGGTCGGCCTCGGCGACGAGCAGTTCCTCGCCGCGGCCGGCGCGGGCACGGACCGTGCCGTCGGGCCCGGCCAGGCAGCTCAGTCCTGTGAAGTCGAACTCGCCTTCCCTTCCTGCCCGGTTGACGTAGGCGATGTAGAGCTGGCTTTCGAAGGCACGCACCGGCACGACGGCTTCGGCGACGAACGGGAAGGGATGCATCAGCGCGGTCGGGACCAGCAGCAGCTCGGTCCCGGCCAGGGCGTGCGCGCGTACGTTCTCCGGGAACTCCACGTCGTAGCAGATCAGCAGTCCGATCCGTACGCCGTCCAGCTCGGCCTGCACCACGGGCGTTTCACCGGGGGTGAACCACTCCTCCTCGAAGCTGCCGAAGAGATGGGTCTTGCGGTAGTTGGCGAGTGGCGTCCCGTCGGGGCCGATGAGCTGCGCCGCGTTGTGGACCGCGTCGCCGGCCCGCTCCGGGTAGCCGTAGTGGACGGCCAGACCGTGGCGTACGCAGATCTCGGCGACCGTTCGCGCGGCGGGCCCGTCCGCGGGCTCGGCGAGTTCGGGGACGGCGTCACCGATGGCGTATCCGGTGAGGAACAGTTCCGGGCAGACGAGCAACCGGGCACCCGCGGCGGCGGCCCGCGCGGCGGCCTCGTCGAGCGTGGCCAGGTTGGCGGCGACGGAGCCGGCCCGTCCGGAGCTCTGGAGCAGGGCGGTGCGCAACGGCGGCATGGCTGACCTCGGGCGGGGCGGGCGGGGTGGGGAGACGTATCGAAGGTACGGCGCGGAGATCGCGGCCGACAAGGCGCGTTCGTTGCGCGTTCACCGTTGATCCGTTGCGCGGGAAGCCGCTTCGGCGGCGATTCGTTGCGCACGGCGTCTTCGCAGGTCAGGCGAGTGATTTCGGTCTCCTCGGCGCCCGCCCGGACCGGGGCCCGGCTGCCACGACGCCCGCCGGCGTGGGGCGGAGGTCCGCCCGTCTTCAGGCCGGCGGGCCCGGCGAGTACCGCCGCAGCAGCGGGGAGAGGACGAGGACCGACTTGGTCCGCTCGACGTACGGCTCGCCGGCGATCCGTTCCAGCACCTGCTCGAAGTGCCGCATGTCGGCGGCGAAGACCTGCACGATCGCGTCGGCGTCGCCGGTCACCGTGGACGCCGACGCGACCTCCGGGTAAGCGGACAGGCCCCGTTTGATGGCGTCGGGCGCGGTGTTGCGGCTGCAGTAGATCTCGATGAACCCCTCGGTCTCCCAGCCGAGCGCCGCCGGGTCGACCCGCACGGTGAAGCCCGTGATGGCCCCCTCGGCGCGCAACCGGTCCACACGGCGTTTCACCGCGGGCGCGGAGAGACCGACCAGGGCGCCGATGTCCGCGTAGGAGCGACGGGCGTCTTCGGCCAGAGCGTGGACGATGCGTTCGTCGAGGTCGTTGAGGCGCACTTCGGGTGGGTCACTTCTCTGCGGCATGCGGATGCGGGGGGCGGCACGAGCCGCCCCCCGAAGTAGACCACGGGCGCCCCGGCGGGGCGCGCTCGCCGCAGGAAGCGACTGGTCAGAAGGGGAACTGCGAGCGGCCGTGCTGGACCGAGATCCACTTCTGCGTGGTGAACGCCTCGATCATCGACTCGCCGTTCAGCCGCCCGAGACCGGAGTTCCTCTCCCCGCCGAACGGGACGACGGGCTCGTCGTGGACCGTCCCGTCGTTGATGTGGATCATTCCGGTGCGGATCCGCTGTCCCACCCGTACGCCACGCTCGATGTTCCCGGTGTGGACCGCGCCGCTCAGCCCGTACGGGGTGTCGTTGGCGATCCGTACGGCCTCGTCCTCACCGTCGAAGGGGACGAGCAGGGCGACCGGCCCGAATATCTCCTGTCGCAGGACGGGGGAATCGTCGGCGAGACCGGTCAGTACGGACGGGCTCACCACGTTCCCTTCGGCCCGTCCGTGCAGCAGTGCCGTGGCGCCGGCCGCGACGGTCTCGTCGACGAGTTTCGACACCGCGTCGGCCTGCGAGGAACTGATCAGCGGGCCGATGTGGGTCGCGGGGTCCGCCGGGTCGCCGACGCGCAGGGAGGCGACCTTGGCGACGAACTTCTCGGTGAACTCCCGTTCCACCGAGCGGTCCACCAGGATGCGGTTGGCCGCCATGCAGACCTGGCCCTGGTGGATGTACCGGCTGAAGACGGCCGCGTCGACGGCGTAGTCCACGTCGGCGTCGTCCAGGACGATCAGCGCGCTGTTGCCGCCCAGTTCGAGCACCGCGCGCTTGAGGTTGGCCGCACAGACCGTCGCGACGTGGCGGCCGATCCGGTCCGAGCCGGTGAAGGAGATGACCTGCGGGACGGGGTGTTCCAGCAGGCTGTCACCGATCTCGGCGATGTCGGTGACCACGACGTTCAGCAGCCCGGCGGGCAGCCCCGCCTCTTCGAAGACCTTGGCGATGAGCGTGCCGCCGCAGACCGGGGTGTTCTGGTGCGGCTTCAGGACCACGGCGTTACCGAGGGCCAGTGCGGGCGCGACCGACTTGAGCGACAGCAGGAAGGGGAAGTTGAAGGGACTGATGACACCCACGACGCCGACGGGGAGCCGGTAGACGCGGTTCTCCTTGCCCTCGGTCGGCGAGGGGAGGATCTGCCCGGTGGGCCGCAGGGTGAGCTGGGCCGCCTCGCGCAGGAATTCCTTGGCGAGATGCAGCTCGAAGCCCGCCTTCAGCCGGGTGCCGCCGAGCTCCGTGACGATCGCCTCGGCGATCTCGGCTTCGCGCTCCTCGACGACGCGCAGTGCCTTCTCCAGCACGGCCCTCCTGGCGTACGGCGTCGTGTCCGCCCACTCCGGCTGGGCCCGGTCGGCGGCCCGGTAGGCCTGGTCGACCTCGAGGGCCGTCGCGACGGTGATCGAGGCGATCTTCTCCCCGCTGTACGGGTCGAAGTCGATGATGTCCCAGGACCCCTTCCCCGGCCTCCACTCGCCGTCTATGTACTGCTGGGCCAGGTCGGTGAAGAAGGAAGTCATGAAATCCCTTACCGCAGAGGGACGGACAACTGATTGCCGCTCATATTACTTATCCTTCAACAAAGTTGAAGAGAAAGCCTGTGGTGCCACGGGGAAGGCGATCCGCCGTACACGGCCTCGGGCGTACACGGAAAAGCGCCCCTCCCGGCCCGAACACCGGGGAGGGCGCCGCGATGCGGGGCCGACGGCCCCGCGACATCAACTCCAGCTGGCGTGGAGGGGCTTGCCCTCCGCGTAACCGGCGGCGCTCTGCACGCCCACGATCGCCTTCTCGGCGAACTCCTCGAGCGAGGACGCACCCGCGTAGGTGCAGGAGGAACGGACACCGGCGATGATCGAGTCGACCAGGTCCTCCACACCGGGGCGGGTGGGGTCGAGGAACATCCGCGAGGTGGAGATGCCTTCCTCGAACAGCGCCTTGCGGGCCCGGTCGTAGGCGGACTCCTCCGAGGTCCGGTTCTTGACCGCGCGCGCCGAGGCCATCCCGAACGACTCCTTGTAGTACCGCCCGTCGGCGGACTGCTGGAGGTCACCGGGCGACTCGTACGTACCGGCGAACCAGGAACCGATCATGACGTTGGACGCACCGGCGGCCAGCGCCATCGCCACGTCGCGCGGGTGCCGGACACCGCCGTCGGCCCAGACGTGCTTGCCGTGCTTCTTCGCCTCGGCGGCGCACTCCAGTACGGCGGAGAACTGCGGCCTGCCGACTCCGGTCATCATCCGGGTGGTGCACATCGCGCCGGGGCCCACACCGACCTTGACGATGTCGGCGCCCGCCTCGATCAGGTCGCGCACGCCATCGGCCGACACGACGTTGCCCGCGACGACCGGCACGCCCGGGCCGAGCGCCCGGACGGCGGTGACCGCGCTGATCATCGATTCCTGGTGGCCGTGCGCGGTGTCCACCACGAGGGTGTCGACACCGGCGTCGAGCAGCTGCCCGGCCTTGCCCGCGACGTCACCGTTGATACCGACGGCCGCCGCGATCCGCAGCTTGCCGTTCGCGTCCGTCGCAGGGGTGTACAGCGTCGCCCGCAGCGCGGCCTTGCGGGTGAGGATGCCGACGAGCCGGCCGTCCGCGCCGACCGCCGGAGCGAGCTTGCGGTTGGCGCCGTCGAGCTTGGTGAAGGCCTCGCGCGGGTCGATGTCCGCGTCGAGCACGACCGGGTCCTTCGACATGACCTCGGACAGCTGGGTGAAACGGTCGACGCCGGTCAGGTCGTGCTCGGTGACCACGCCGACGGGCCGGCGCTCGGCGTCGACGACGATGCCGGCCCCGTGGGCCCGCTTGTGCAGGAGGGACAACGCGTCGCCGACGGTCTGGCCGGGGGCCAGCACGATCGGCGTGTCGAGCACGAGGTGGCGCTTCTTGACCCAGCCGATGACCTCGGTGACGACCTCGATCGGGATGTCCTGGGGAATCACCACCAGGCCGCCGCGGCGGGCGATGGTTTCGGCCATCCGGCGGCCCGCGATGGCGGTCATGTTCGCGACGACGAGCGGGATGGTGGTGCCGCTGCCGTCCGGCGAGGAGAGATCCACGGCCTGCCGGGACCCGACCGCGGAGCGGCCGGGAACCATGAAGACATCGTCGTACGTGAGGTCGTAGGGGACCGAGGGGGAGGCCGTGTAACGACCGGTGCCGGGTTCAAGAAAACGCATAACACCCATTTTTTCATACGAAACAGTGCAGGTTGTTTCCACGAAGACACAGCAATGGGCCCCCGCATTCGTCAGTTCCTCCAAGGGAGCTGTCGGGGGCCGGGCAAGTGGAAGCCTGCCTTACCCATGGACCCTACCCGAACAGGAATAGCACCTTCGTGATCACGATCCCTGGACCGG
Organism: Streptomyces sp. NPDC014623; assembly: GCF_043088245.1. Lineage (NCBI taxonomy): Bacteria > Bacillati > Actinomycetota > Actinomycetes > Kitasatosporales > Streptomycetaceae > Streptomyces > Streptomyces sp. NPDC014623. Next base: position 92,743 of record NZ_JBIBZU010000004.1, read on the forward strand.
GTGACATTGCGTCAGGTAGCTTCAAAACTGCAGGTCCTTACGGTAGGCGCAATGCCGCCACGAGCCCGGAGCACCTGTCACGCGTTCGGCCGGAAGGTTGGGAATCCGCCTGTGGAAAGCGAACTGCCTCAGATCTACTGTCCGTTCCCCCAGCGGAGCAATCCGCACGTGAATCACACCCGTGAGCACCTCGACGCCTGGACGCGGCGCACCGGCCTGGTGCACCGGGAATCGGCCAGGCAGCGCTTCGAGCAGGCCGACTTCGGTGCCTTCGTGGGCATGGTCCACCCGACGGCGGACAGCGAGCACCTCGACCTGGTCGCCGACTGGTTCGTCTGGCTCTTCCTCGTCGACGACCAGCTGGACGACGGCCACCTGGGCCGCAGCCCCGAGCGCGTACGCGACGTGGTGGAGCGGATGCGTGCCGTGGTCGAAGGCAGGGCGCCCGGTCCCCGGCCGGGCGAGGAGGCCCCCGCCGCGCTCGTGGCCCTGGCGGACCTGTGGGAACGTACGATTCCGCAGGCTGCGCCCCACTGGCGCACCCGCTTCACCTGGCACCTCATGACGTATCTGACGACCGCCACCACCTGGGAGGCGGGGAACCGCGCCGACGGTGTCGTGCCGTCGGAAGCGGTGTACATCGCCAAGCGCCGGCACACCGGGGCGATCCACGTGTGCATGGACCTGATCGAGATCGTCGCCGGCATCGGGGCGCCCGAATCGGTCCACAACGACGCCCGGTTCATCACGGCTCTCGAAGCCTCCTGCAACGTCGTGTGCTGGGCGAACGACGTCTACTCCTACGAGAAGGAGCAGGTCCTGGGCGAGATCCACAATCTCGTCCACCTCGTCCGCCACCACCGCGGCTACGGGAAGCGTCAGGCGCTCGAGCACGTGTGCGCGGAGATCGCCGCCGAGACGCGACGGTTCCTCGCCGCCGAGAGTGAGCTGCTCGGCATGTATCCGGAGCTGGCGGGCCTGCTCGTGCCCTATCTCGACGGGATGCGGAGCTGGATGCGCGGGAATCTGGACTGGTCGCGGCAGACCCCCCGCTACAACCCGGCGGACGTCGGCCAGTACGCGGAGCCGGGGGCGTATCTGGAGGAGTCCGTCCTCGGCGTGAGCGCTGATCACGCACCCCTGGGGGCGGGCGACAGCCGTTGAGACCGGTCACGGCGGAGGCCGGGCACCCGCGTGGGTGCCCGGCCTCCGCCGTGACCGGGGGTGGTCGTGACCACGGTCAGTCGTCCGGGTCGGCCCGCTCCAGTGCGGGCCGCTGGCCGGCGGCGGACTCCGTCAGGAGGTAGTCGGCCGCAGCCGTGTCCGTGACCAGGCTGGTCACCAGCCCCGAGCGCAGCACCGCGCCGATCGCCGCCGCCTTGCGCTGTCCTCCTGCGATGGCCACCACCTCGGGGATCCGGCGCAGCCGGTCCGCCTCCACGGTGATGCAGCGCTCACCGAGGTCCCGGCCGACCCGGCGTCCGTCCGCGTCGAAGAGGTGGGCGGACATCTCCGCCGCCACGCCGAGCGAGGCGTAGTGGCCCCGCTCCTCGTCCGAGAGCATGTCGTAGACGGTGGAGATGCCCGGCTCCCAGGAACCGATGGAGACCGCGGCGACCGTCACCTTGTCGAAGTACTCGAAAGCACGGGCGATACCCGTCTGGTGCCGCAGCGCGGCCGCTGTCGCCGGGTCGGGCAGGAGCATCGGCGCGTAGATCGGGTGCGCCTCACCGCCGGACACCTGTGCGGCGCGACGGACCGCCTCGACCGAGCCGCGCTCGGCCGTCCCCGCGTCGTAGACGCCGGTCAGCTGCACGACCGTGCACGGGGGCAGCCGGTCGAGCGCCGCCGCCATGTGGATGGTGGAGCGGCCCCAGGCCAGCCCCAGCACATCGCCCTCGTTGACCAGCTCGCCGAGCAGGTCGGCCGCCACCTCACCCAGATTCTCCGGGTCGGCGGCATCGTCCTGCTCCTCCGCCGGGGACTCGACCACGACAGCGTGCCGCAGGCCGTAGCGTGCCCGGAGCGCGTCGGAGCGCTCCGCGTCCAGCTCCGCCGGTACCCGGATCTCGATCCGTACGAGATCACGCTCGAGGGCCGTCTCCAGGACCCGGGCCACCTTGAAGCGGCTGACGCCGAACTCCTCGGCGATCTGGATCTTCGACTTACCCTCCAGGTAGAACCGGCGAGCCATGGCCGCCGCCTGCACCAGCTCCGCGGGTCCCATCCGCATGGCTGACCGACCCGCCGAGATGCCAGACACCGCGATCTCCTCACTGCTGTTCACACGCCCGATACACCGTTCATCCTGTCAGATGCGGCGATCCCTGATCAGGCCCGTCGGGCCCCGTTCACCTGAGCTTGGTTCAGTGGCCGCACGCCCAGGGTGCGGAAGCCGTGACCGTGTCCGCCTGCGCGCGCAGCGCCCGCACCGCCTCGGCCGGGTCCTCGGCGCCGTAGACCGCCGAGCCGGCGACGAACACATCCGCGCCGGCCTCGGCGCACCGCTCGATGGTGGTGGCCGAGACCCCGCCGTCGACCTGGAGCCACAGTTCGAGGCCGTGCTTGGAGATCAGCTCACGGGTGCGGCGGATCTTCGGCAGCATGATGTCCAGGAAGGCCTGGCCTCCGAAGCCCGGCTCGACCGTCATGATCAGCAGCATGTCGAGCTCGGGGAGCAGGTCCTCGTACGGCTCGACGGGCGTGGCGGGCCTGAGTGCCATGGAGGCGCGGGCGCCCTTCGCCCTGATCTCCCGGGCCAGCCTCACGGGGGCGGCCGCGGCCTCCGCGTGGAAGGTGACCGAGCCCGCCCCGGCCTCGACGTACTGCGGTGCCCAGCGGTCCGCGTCCTCGATCATGAGATGGCAGTCCAGCGGGGTGGCCGTGGCCTTGCTCAGCGCTTCCACGACGGGCACGCCGAGGGTCAGGTTGGGCACGAAATGGTTGTCCATGACATCGACATGGAGCCAGTCGGCGCCTTCCACGGCCTTCGCCTCCTCGGCGAGACGGGCGAAGTCGGCGGACAGGATGCTGGGGTTGATCTGGGCCATGCCCCAAGCCTGCCATGCTCCGTGCCGCTTCCCCGCCCCGGTGCGCCTCAAAGCCTCACGGGATCATTACGGTTCGTGCGGTCCCGGCCCTTCCGTGCCGTGGTTCCCTCCTCCTGTCCTGTCCCGCCGAACCGCCCGGGCGGCCGGCTCCGCGCTTCGGCTCCGGGTGCGGGACGTCACCGGGCCGCCGCCCGAGCCGTCCCGGCAGCGGTCCGCCGAGGTCCGGGCCCGGCGGGCACGGAGGGGGCACCGCGCCCGTCGGACCGCTCAGGTCCGTACCAGGGTGCGGACAGCCCCTGGTGCCCGCCCTGAGGCTGTGTTAGAAACTCCCCATGATAAGCGACCAGTTCCTGAAGGAGTGCCTCAGCATCGATCTCTGCCGTGTGACCAGCTGCTCCTGTTGAGCCCGGCCCGGCAGCGCTGAGCGCTTCCAGAACTGTGCGGCGTCGTCCGGCCGCCCCTCGGGTGAGCCGGCGGTCTCCCCCCGGAATCCTGCCCGTGGCCCCGGACCGGACGGTTCCCGTCCGCGTACGGCGCACCGGCCGCGCCCGCTCCGGGGACCTCTCCTCCCCGTGGCCCGCGGGCGCTGTCGTCCGCACCCCGCGGCCCCTGCCCGGCACGGTCCGCCCTCCGCGGCCCTGTGCCTGCGGCACCTCTCGACGGAGTCCGCCATGAGCACACCCGCCACCGCGGAGAAGCAGCCGCCGGCCGTCGCCCGGGTCCTGGCCGGCGGCAAGGACCTGCGGCTGCCGGACGAGCCGTTCGCCGTCCTGGACGCGTTCGCCCGTGAGCGGCTCCCGGAGGACGGGGAGCACATCGGTCCTGGTCACGCACAGCGTGGACGAGGCCGTCCTCCTCGGTATCCGTGCGGTCGTCCTGAGAGCCGGTCCGGGCACCGCCGCACGCGACACCCCCGTCCCCCTGCGAGGTCTGCCCGAGTACGCCGCGCTGCGTGCCGAGGTCCGCGCGGCGGTACGCGAAACGGCTCGCTGAGACCTCGGCGGGCAGCCCCGGCACAGACAGGAGTTCCCATGTCCCTCACCGCGTCCCTCGGTTCCGTAGCCGCGCTGCGTGCGCCCCGGCTGCCTCCGGACGGGCTGTACGAAGGCCCCCGGCAGCTGCGCAGGCTGGCGCCGGGGCAGCCCGACCGGCCCTACACGCTGTTCGACGTCCTTCCGCTCGGTCCGGTGATCGGGGCCGAGATCGGCGGTGTCGACCTGACCCGTCCGCTCGCGCCCGCCGTGCACGAGGAGCTCGACCGGGCCCTGCTGGAGTGGAAGGTGCTCTTCTTCCGTGGGCAGCACCCCAGCCCTGCCGAGCAGCGGGCCTTCGCCCGCAACTGGGGTGAGCTGGAGACCAACCCCCTGCTGGCCACCGGTGACGATCCGGAGGTCGCGCGCTTCGACCGCGCGTCCACACCGGGCTTCGAGAACGTCTGGCACACCGATGTGACGTTCCGCGAGCGGCCGGCTCTGGGCGCGGTCCTCCATCTGCGCGAGGTGCCTCCGTACGGCGGCGACACGATGTGGGCCGACATGGCTGCCGCGTACGACAACCTTCCGCCGGAGGTGAAGGGGCGTCTGGAGGGGGCGCGGGCGGTGCACGACTTCGTGCCGGGTTTCGCGCGGTTCACGCCCGAGGAGCGGCTCATCCCCTTCCAGGACCGCTTTCCCCCGGTCGAGCACCCGGTGGTGCGGACGCACCCCGCCACCGGACGCCGGATGCTCTTCGTCAACACCTCGTTCACCACCCGGATCGTGGGCTGGGACCGGGAGGAGAGCGACCGGATGCTGCGCCTGCTGTTCCAGCAGGCGCACGTGCCCGAGTACCAGGTGCGTTTCACCTGGCGCGCGGGGGACGTCGCGTTCTGGGACAACCGGGCGACCCAGCACTACGCGGTGAACGACTACGCCCCGCACCGCCGGGTGGCCGAGCGCGTCGCCGTCGCGGGCGACCGTCCGCACTGACGGACGGTCCGCGCGGGTGCGGGACCGCCGGATCAGCCCGTGCGGCGCAGCAGGGCGAGGTACATCGCGTCCGTGCCGTGCAGGTGCGGCCACAGCTGGACGTCCGGCCCGTCACCCAGCGCGGGCACCCCCGGCAGCAGCGGACGGGCGTCGATCCACTCCGCCTCGGCCGGTGCACCGCCACGCCCCTTGAGGACGTCCTCGACGACGACCCTGGTCTCGGCGAGATGCGGCGAGCAGGTCGCGTAACCGACGACCCCGCCGATCCGTACGGCCTTCAACGCCTCGCGCAGCAGGCCGCGTTGCAGGGGGGCGAAGCTCTCCAGGTCCTCCGGGCGGCGCCGCCAGCGGGACTCGGGCCGCCGCCGCAGCGCGCCGAGGCCGGAGCAGGGCACGTCCATGAGGACCCGGTCGAAGGAGCCGGGCCGCCACGGCGGCCGGGTGCCGTCGGCGGTGATCACCTGGTACGGCCCCGGGTTGCCGGCCAGCGCGTGCCCGACGAGCCGGGCACGGTGCGGCTGCTTCTCCGCGGCGAGCAGGGTGGCCCCGCGTCCGGCGGCGAGCGCCGCCAGCAGTGCGGCCTTGCCGCCCGGGCCGGCGCAGCCGTCCAGCCACCGGGTGTCGTCGCCCTCGACCGGAGCGTCGGCCAGGGCCGCCGCGACGAGCTGGCTGCCCTCGTCCTGCACACCGGCGCTGCCGTCCCGTACGGCGGCCAGGGCACCGGGCTCGCCGCCCTCGGCCATCCGCACCGCGTACGGTGACCAGCGGCCGGGAAGGCCGCTCTCCTCGCCCAGGGCCTCCAGCAGCTCCTCCGTGGTCGAGCGTCCGGGGCGGGCGGCCAGCGTCACCTCGGGCCGTTCGTTGTCCGCCTCCAGCAGGTCCTCGATCCCGGCCCGGCCGCCGCCCAGGGAGTCCCAGAGGGCGGAGACGATCCAGCGGGGGTGCGAGTGGACGACGGAGAGGTGCTCCTCGGCGTCCTCGTCGTAGGCGGGCGCCACGCGCTCCACCCACCCGTCGAGGTCGTGCGCGGAGACCTTGCGCAGCACGGCGTTGACGAACTTGGCGCGGCCCTCGCCCAGCACCACCCGCGCCAGCTCCACACTGGCGGAGACGGCCGCGTGGGTCGGGATGCGGGTGCCGAGCAGCTGGTGGACCCCCATGTTGAGCACGTCGAGCACCGGGGGGTCGACGTCGCGCAGCGGCCGGTCGATGCAGGCGGCGACGATCGCGTCGTAGGTGCCCTGCCGGCGCAGGGTCCCGTAGACCAGCTCGGTCGCCAGGGCCGCGTCCCTGTTCTCGAAGCCGCCCTTCGCGCGCGCCTTCTTCAGCAGCGGGGGGAGGACGAGGTTGGCGTAGGCGTCGCGCTCGTCGACGGCCCTGAGCACCTCGAAGGCGAGGAACCTGACCGGGTCCTTCCTGGGACGGCGATGCGGCTTGGCGGGACGGCGACGCTGCTGGTCGTTCACGTGAAAGGTGCTCCGCTGATGGTGAGAGGGCTAACCCGTCCAGCGTACGTCGCCCGCCTCCGCACGCCCGTTCCGAGGCCTCAGAGGCCCAGCAGCTCACCGTGGGCGATCCGCACACCGCGGGCCCAGTCGGCGGCCTTCATCGGCTTCTTGCCCTGCGGCTGGACCCAGAGGAGCTCCACTGCGTGGGAGCCGGTGCCCACGTGCACGTTGTTCTTGCCCGCGGACAGCTCGCCCGGGTCCAGGTCCGTGCGGTCCGGGGCGGGCACGGCCTGGACCAGCTTGAGGCGTTCACCCCGGAAGAGGGTCCAGGCCCCGGGCGCGGGGGTGCAGCCGCGCACCACACGGTCGACCCGCAGCGCCGGCGCGGACCACTGCACCTGGGCGTCCTCGACGGTGATCTTGGGTGCGAGGGTGACACCCTCCGCGGGCTGCGGGACGGCGTGCAGGGTGCCGTCCTCGATACCGTCCATGGTCGCCGCGAGCAGCCCGGCACCCGCGAAGGCGAGCCGGGTGAGCAGATCACCGCTGGTGTCGGTGGGCCGGACCTCCTCGGTCAGGACGCCGTACACCGGTCCCGAGTCCAGTCCTTCCTCGATCAGGAAGGTCGACGCTCCGGTGACCTCGTCCCCGGCCATCACCGCGTGCTGCACGGGCGCGGCCCCGCGCCAGGCGGGCAGGAGGGAGAAGTGCAGGTTGACCCAGCCCCTGGCGGGCACGTCCAGCGCGATCCCGGGCAGCAGGGCCCCGTACGCGACCACGGGGCAGCAGTCCGGGGCGATCTCCCGCAGCCGCGCCAGGAAGTCCTCGTCGCGCGGCCTGGCGGGCTTGAGCACCTCGATGCCCGCCTCTTCGGCGCGCTCGGCCACGGGACTGGCGACCAGCCGGCGTCCCCGCCCGGCCGGCGCGTCGGGACGGGTCACCACGGCGGCCACCTCGTGGCGGCCGGAGGCGATCAATGCGTCCAGAGCGGGAACGGCGACCTCGGGGGTGCCTGCGAAGACGAGCTTCATGGGTGGCGGACTGCCTCTCGGGCCGGAACGTACGTGGCGAGCAGCACACCAGTCTAGGGGGTGCCCGCGGAGTCCCGCCCGGCCTGCCCGGGGCGGCGTCCAGGGGGCGTACGCAGGACCGTGCGCCCCGCGCATACGCACTTACGCCCCTGTTGCGTGACCACTTGGCCGGGTGCCGCGTTGGTCAAGTGAGATTGACCGAAGTGGGCCGCCACCGCGCGGTCCGATCCCTTTCAACGCCGGTTCGAGAGGCTTGTTCATGGCCGACCACGCAACCCACGACGCCCAAGCGCGTGCCAGTCTGCATCTGCTGGTGCGGGACATCGAGCGGGTCCGGCGGCAGGTGGACGCACTGCGTACGCTCACCGCTCAGCTGGGCAACGTCTACCGTCCGCGCCGCTCCGGCCCGTCCGCGGGCTTCGTCGTCTACGGCAGGGCGCCGGCCCCGACGGTCCGGCTCGCGCAGGAACTGCGGGACAGCGTCGAGACGCTGGTCACGGCGGCGGTGGATTTCGACCGCTCGCTGGGCTTCTCGTGGGACGCGGTGGGCTCCGCCCTCGGGGTCACCAAGCAGGCGGTGCACCGCCGTTACGGCGCACGGCGCACCATCCCGCAGCCGGGGGCGGCTGAGACCCCTCCCGAGGGCGGGCACCGTGCGGTGCCCGAGAACACGAACCGTACGGTGCCCGCGGCGCCGGGCTCCTCCCCCGCCCTGCTGCCGACCGTACCCGCGGCCCGTTCGATGCCGCCGCAGCCGTCGGACCGCCCCGGCGCCTTCCCCGGCCCGCACAACGGTTGAGCGCAGCGGTTGACGGCAAGGCCGAGCTCAAGGGCTGCGAGCAGCCGAGCGGGGCCGGTCCCGGCGCGCCCCTCCGGCGGTCGAGGACGCACGGCCGCCGGACGCGCCGGGCCTCCCGCGGCATGCGGCTTCCCGCCCCCGCCCGGGCGCGTCAGCCGATGTCCGGCGGATCGATCCTGATCCGTACGGGCTCCCCGGTGCCCCGGGCCGTCCGCGCCGCCTGCGCGGCCTTCAGCGCGGACGCAAGCGCCGCGCCCCGCCCCGGGGGAACCCTGACCAGCGCGCGCTCCCAGGTCTCGCCGGACGGGGCGTCCCCCTGTCTTCGAGGCCTCCCGGGTGTGGCTCCCGGCACCGGCACCGGGCCGAGGACCTCCGCCTCCGGCGGCAGCTCCGCCCCGGCGAGGCAGGCCGCCACCGCCTCCGGCGGGCCGGTCACCGAAGCCATCCGGGACACCGGAGGAAAACCGAGCTCGGCGCGTTCCGCGAGCTCACGACGGGCGTGACCGACCGGGTCCCACCGGACCAGGGCCTGTACGGGCCGCAGGGACGGCTCGGCCACGATCACCACCGTGCCCCCCTCCGGCTGACCCCGTACGAGCGCGGCGGCGGCCGTCCAGCGCCGCAGCGCCTCCTCGCCCGCCCGGAGGTCCGGCCGGCCGACCATCGCCCAGCCGTCCAGCAACAGCGCCGCCGCGTACCCGCCCTCGGCGACCGGCTCCGCCCCCGGGGTGCTGACGACGAGGGCGGGGCTCCCGGGTACTGACTCCAGTACATGGTCCCGTCCGGACGTCCGGACCGGGACGGCGGGAAAGGCCCGCCCGAGCTCCTCGGCGGTCCTGCGGGCCCCCACGATCTGCGCCCGCAGCCGCACCCCCCCACAGGCTGCGCAGCTCCAGGCCGTCTCGGTCCGCCCGCACCAGGCGCAGTCGAGGTCCCGCTGGTCCGGTGCCTGCAGCGGTCCCGCGCAGTGCCGGCACCGCGCGGATTCGCGACAGCGTTCGCAGGCCAGCCTGGGGGCGTAGCCCCGGCGGGGCACCTGGACGAGCACGGGACCGCTGCGCAGGCCGTCCCGCACCGTCTGCCAGGCCAGGCTGGGAAGGCGCGCCGAGCGGGCCGCGCCGTCCCGCGCGAGTTCCCCGTCATCGACGGTACGCACCAGGGGGGCCGCGGCCCGCAGCTGCTCGCGGTCCGCCCGCAAGGGCAGGGCCCAGCCGCTCTCGACCAGCTGGGCGGCTTCCACCGTGCAGCTCGTCCCCCCCAGCAGGAAGGCGCAGCGGCCGTGCGCCGCCCGCAGCTCCAGGACCTCCCTGACGTGCGGGAAGGGGGCGTTGTCATCGCTGTGACTGGAGTCCCCGTCGTCCCAGAGGGCCACCAGGCCGAGGTCTGCGACCGGGGCGAACATCGCGGCCCTGGTGCCGACCACCGCGCGCACCGAGCCACGTGCCACCGCCAGCCACTGCCGGTAGCGCTTCTCCGGTCCTGAGTCGGCGGTCAGCAGCGCGTGGCGCCCCTCCCCCAGCACGGCGGTGAGCGCGGCGTCGACCCGCCCCGCGCTCCGTCCGTCCGGTACGACGACAAGCGCGCCCCGGCCCGAGGCCAGGGTCGCAGTCATGGCGCGGGCGATCTCCTCGGGCCAGTGCGGCCCGGGCAGCGCCGTCCACACGGCCCGGGGGACCCCGCCCCCGGCCAGCGCCCGCAGGAATCCGGGACCCTGGGCATACCGCTCCCAGGTCCCGGGCACCGGGGCGGGAGGCGGCGGCAGGGGCGCGGGCGACGGTTTGCCCTCGGCGCGCCCGTTCCTGGGCGGCACGGCGAGCTGCAGTACGTCCGCGAGGCTGCCGGCGTAACGGTCGGCGACGGCCCGCGAGAGCTCCAGCAGCTCCGGGCCCAGCACGGGCTCGGGCGAGACGACGTACGCGAGGGCGGCCAAGGCCCCCTGGTAGTCCGAGGAGGCCCGTCGCTCGATCAGGAAGCCGTCGATCAGCCCGCCGCCTTCGCGTCTCCCGCCACGGACCTGACGTCCGCCGGCCCCGAAGCGCACCCGGACGCGGACTCCGGGCTGCGCGTCCGCGTCGAGCTCCTCGGGGACGGCGTAGTCGAAGTACTGGTCGAGGTGAAGGGCGCCCTTGTTCACCAGGACGCGGGCCACCGGCAGCTCCCGGGCGAGCGGGGCGCCCCGCCAGGTCCGCGGCTTGGCACGCGGCACCTTGGCCCGGCGCACCGTCTCCCTGATGAGCGCAAGCTGCTCCGGCGCCCCGGCACCGGGTTCGTCGGACCGCTCGTCGTCGCTGCTCACAGCCACATTCCTACCAGACGTCACTGACACGTCCCGGCCGTACGGGAGGGCCCCACGACGCCGGGGCCCGGACACCTCGTACGGTGTCCGGGCCCCGGCGTGAAGGACGACGAGCGGTGCTAGAGCCCCGCGGCCTCGCGCAGCGCGTCCACGCGGTCGGTGCGCTCCCAGGTGAAGTCGGGCAGTTCGCGGCCGAAGTGGCCGTAGGCGGCGGTCTGCGCGTAGATCGGGCGCAGCAGGTCGAGGTCGCGGATGATCGCGGCCGGGCGGAGGTCGAAGACCTCGCCGATGGCGTGCTCGATCTTCTCCGTGTCCACCGCGGCGGTGCCGAAGGTCTCGACGAACAGGCCCACCGGCTCGGCCTTGCCGATCGCGTAGGCGACCTGGACCTCGCACCGGGTCGCGAGACCGGCCGCGACGACGTTCTTGGCGACCCAGCGCATGGCGTAGGCGGCCGAGCGGTCGACCTTGGAGGGGTCCTTGCCGGAGAAGGCGCCGCCGCCGTGGCGGGCCATGCCGCCGTACGTGTCGATGATGATCTTGCGGCCGGTCAGGCCCGCGTCACCCATCGGGCCGCCGATCTCGAAACGCCCGGTCGGGTTCACCAGCAGACGGTAGCCCTCGGTGTCCAGCTTGATGCCGTCCTCGATGAGCTGCCCCAGGACGTGCTCCACGACGAACTCGCGGATGTCGGGTGCGAGCAGCGAGTCCAGGTCGATGTCCGAGGCGTGCTGCGAGGAGACCACGACCGTGTCGAGGCGGACGGCCTTGTCGCCGTCGTACTCGATGGTGACCTGGGTCTTGCCGTCGGGGCGCAGGTACGGGATGGTCCCGTTCTTGCGGACCTCGGACAGACGGCGCGAGAGCCGGTGCGCGAGGTGGATCGGCAGAGGCATCAGCTCGGGCGTCTCGTCGCACGCGTAGCCGAACATCAGCCCCTGGTCGCCCGCGCCCTGCTTGTCGAGCTCGTCCTCATCGCCCTCGACCCGCTTCTCGTAGGCGGTGTCGACACCCTGGGCGATGTCCGGGGACTGCGCCCCGATCGACACCGAGACACCGCACGAGGCTCCGTCGAAGCCCTTCTTGGAGGAGTCGTAACCGATCTCCAGCACCTTGTTGCGCACGAGGTTGGGGATGTCGGCGTACGCCTTGGTCGTGACCTCACCCGCCACATGCACCAGACCAGTGGTGATCAAGGTCTCGACGGCGACGCGCGAGGAGGGGTCCTCACGCAGGAGCGCGTCGAGAATCGTGTCGCTGATCTGGTCAGCGATCTTGTCGGGGTGACCCTCGGTGACGGACTCCGAGGTGAAGAGACGGCGGGACACATCGCTCCCTGGGGTTGCAGCGGCTGCTGGCTGATCATTGATGGAACTCCGGGAGCTGCGCCCGGCACATTCCGTCGACCAGTTTATCGGTCGCTTCCGGTGATTGGGTCACGCGTCTCGCCCCTTGGGAGGTCTGTGACCTGCGGCACTGTTGACAGCGGTACGACGATCACTCCTCCCAGGCGCGAGATACGACTGATTATCGTGCCTTTACTTCCCATCGGGGCGGCGCTTACGCAACTTAGCCGAAACGTGCCGCCACCAGGTCCCACACCGTGTCGGCAAGGGCTTCCTTCGGCCCGTACGGCACAGCGGTCTCGCCGCCGTCGGCCCCGAGCACGACCGCCTCGTTCTCCTCGGACCCGAAGGTCTTGCGTTCCCCCACCTCGTTCACGACGAGCAGGTCGCACCCCTTGCGGCGGAGCTTCTCGCGGCCGTTGGCGAGGACGTCGTCGGTCTCGGCGGCGAACCCGACGACGAGCTGCCCCGGCCGGGCCCGGTCCGCGGCGACCTCGGCGAGGATGTCGGGGTTGCGGACGAGTGCGATGGGGGCCGGCTCCTGGCCGTCCTTCTTCTTGATCTTCCCTGTCGCGTAGGCGGCCGGCCGGAAGTCGGCGACCGCCGCGGCCATCACCACCACATCGGCGTCGGCCGCCGCCTCCAGTACCGCCTCGCGCAGCTGTACGGCCGTTCCGACGCGCAGGACGTCGGCGCCCGCGGGGTCGGGAAGTCCCGTGTTGGCCTCGATGAGCGTCACCCTGGCGCCCCGCGCGACGGCGGTGCGGGCGAGTGCGTAGCCCTGCTTGCCCGAGGACCGGTTTCCCAGGTAGCGCACCGGGTCGAGCGGCTCACGGGTGCCGCCCGCACTGATCACCACGTGCCGGCCCGCGAGATCGGGGGCGCCGGGGCCACGGGCCAGGACGCGGCGGCAGACCTCGAAGATCTCCCCCGGGTCCGGCAGCCGCCCCTTGCCCGTGTCCACGCCGGTGAGCCTGCCGACGGCCGGCTCGATGACGACGGCTCCGCGGCGGCGCAGGGTGGCCACGTTCTCCTGGGTGGCGGGGTGCTCCCACATCTCGGTGTGCATCGCGGGCGCGAAGACGACCGGACAGCGCGCGGTGAGCAGGGTGTTGGTGAGGAGGTCGTCGGCGAGGCCGTGGGCGGCCTTGGCGAGCGTGTCGGCGGTGGCGGGGGCGACCACGACGAGATCGGCTCCCTGGCCGATCCGGACGTGCGGGACCTCGTGCACGGTGTCCCAGACCTCGGTGGACACGGGGTTCCCGGAGAGGGCCGACCAGGTGGCCGCCCCGACGAAGTTCAGGGACGATCCGGTCGGCACGACCCGTACGTCGTGGCCGGACTCGGTCAGCCTGCGCAGCAGTTCACACGCCTTGTACGCGGCGATGCCTCCGCTGACCCCCAGCACGACCCTCGGCTTCTCCACTGCGTCTCCCCGCACTCGTGTCTCCGCGCACTCATGTGCGGCCTCGTGGCGCACGCCCTCCATGCTGCCTCACCGGCCGGGCCGGCCTCCGGCGGGCCCGGCCGGTGACACACCACAGGCCCGGCGGTCACCGACCGCCGGGCCTGTGGTGAAGGTGCTTTTCCTGCCTGCCGCCTGCTTACTGCGCGGGGCCCTCGATGGCCTCGGAGGTCAGCAGGCCCGCGTTGATCTCGCGGAGCGCGATCGAGAGCGGCTTCTCGTGGACGTGGGTGTCGACGAGCGGACCGACGTACTCGAGGAGGCCTTCGCCGAGCTGCGAGTAGTACGCGTTGATCTGGCGCGCGCGCTTGGCGGCGTAGATCACGAGGCTGTACTTCGAGTCGGTGGCCTCGAGGAGCTCATCAATCGGCGGGTTGATGATGCCCTCGGGCGTGGTGATGGAAGAGGACACTCTCTGCCTTCCGAAGGGGATAGAGATCAAAGAGATCTTTGATCATGCTGGTTCCGCAGTGGTGATGCTCTGCGTCCGTGGACCGGTGAGGACCGGTGAGGTCAGTCGTCGGTGCCGCGGAGGCCGGAAGCCTGCAGCATCAACGTTAGCAGCTCGCGCGCCACGTCCTCGACGGAGGTGTTGACGAGCGTCGTGTCGAACTCCGCCTCCGCGGCCAGTTCGACCTTCGCCGCGGCGAGCCGGCGCTCGATCACGTCCGGCGCCTCCGTCCCCCGGCCGGTGAGCCGGCGCACCAGCTCGTCCCAGCCCGGCGGCGCGAGGAAGACCAGCTGCGCCTCGGGCATCGACTGGCGGACCAGCCGTGCGCCCTGGAGGTCGATCTCCAGCAGAACCGGCTCGCCCGCCTCCAGGCGGTCGAGCACGGCCCGGCGCGGCGTGCCGTACCGGTTGCCGGCGAACTCGGCCCACTCCAGCAGCTCGCCGTTGGCGATCAGCTTGTCGAACTCCTCGTCGTCCACGAAGAAGTAGTGGACACCGTTGCGCTCGCCGGGGCGGGGCTTACGGGTCGTGGCGGACACCGAGAGCCAGACCTCGGGGTGAACCTTGCGCATATGCGCGACGACCGTGCTCTTGCCGACCCCTGAGGGGCCGGAGAGCACGGTCAGCCGCGGACGTACGTCCGGGGGTACGGGGGACGTCCCCCGGGATGTTGCAGCCATGGGGCGATTATCCCCGTTCTCAGGAGTGCCTGAGAACGTCAGGCGGCGCTGCCGCCGAACTCACGCTCCAGGGATGCGATCTGGTTGGAGCCAAGACCCCTGACCCGGCGGCTCTCGGAGATGCCGAGCCGCTCCATGATCTGCTTGGCGCGGACCTTGCCCACGCCAGGCAGGGACTCGAGAAGAGCGGAGACCTTCATCTTGCCGATGACGTCGTTCTCCTGGCCCTGCTTGATGACCTCATGGAGCGAGGCGCCGGAGTGCTTGAGTCGATTCTTGACCTCGGCCCGCTCCCGGCGAGCCGCGGCGGCCTTTTCGAGCGCGGCTGCGCGCTGTTCAGGGGTAAGGGGCGGAAGAGCCACGCCTACGTCACCTCGGATGTCGATCTGTCGGATACGGACCGGCGCGGAACCTGATGGCTCCGCACCTGGTGAGCAACGAACAACCTGTACTCGTTGGCTCTCGACGGAGACTAGCGGCCAAGACCGCCCGAGTCAGCGAGAACAGCGGAAAAGTCCTGGTCAGCCTTAGCCGAGCCGGACATTTCAGTCATAACAACCCGGAATTCTGGTCAGGATTCCGTCAACAGGCTGTCACGTGGCATGGTCAGCTTTCCGGGACGGCCGTACGGACCTCGTCCGCGAACCGTCCGGCGGCTTCGCGCAGCCCTGATACGTCCGGTCCGTGACGAAGCACACCCCGGCTCACGCTCGGCACGACATTGCCCACGGCGGCGCCGAAGACGCGGGGCAGATCCGCGGGGGTGGCGCCCTGGGCGCCGATGCCGGGAGCGAGCAGCGGGCCGTTGACCGACAGATCGACACCGGCGTCCCCGAGCGTGGCACCGACGACGGCGCCGACGGAACCGAGCGGTGTCGCGCCCGCGTTCTCGGCGGCCATGTGGTCGAGCATCACCTGGGCCACCGACCGGCCGTCCGCGGCGGTGGCGCGCTGGACCTCCGCACCCTCCGGGTTGGAGGTGAGGGCGAGCACGAAGACGCCCGCGCCGGAGGCCTC
Organism: Streptomyces sp. NPDC014623; assembly: GCF_043088245.1. Classification (NCBI taxonomy): domain Bacteria; kingdom Bacillati; phylum Actinomycetota; class Actinomycetes; order Kitasatosporales; family Streptomycetaceae; genus Streptomyces; species Streptomyces sp. NPDC014623. The sequence goes on from NZ_JBIBZU010000004.1 coordinate 108,293, forward strand.
GGCGGCGTCGAGCGCCGGGCGCAGCGAGCCGAAGCCGAGATAGGGCGAGACGGTGACCGCGTCGGAGAACAGCGGCGAGTCCTTGTCGAGGTAGGTGGCCGCGTAGGCGCCCATCGTGGAGCCGATGTCGCCGCGCTTGGCGTCCATGAGCACGAGGGCCCCCGCCGCGCGGGCCTCCTCGAGGGCCTTCTCCAGGACGGCGACACCGCGTGAGCCGAAGCGCTCGAAGAACGCGGACTGCGGTTTGAGCACGGCGACCCGGTCGGCCAGTGCCTCGACGACCGTGCGTGTGAAGCGCTCGAGACCCGCGATGTCGTCGTCCAGGCCCCAGGAGGCGAGCAGGGAGGCGTGCGGATCGATGCCGACGCAGAGCGGGCCACGGGTGTCCATGGCGTGGCGCAGGCGCGCGCCGAAGGGTTCCAGGGTCACTGCATGACCTTCCGTGTCTCGGCGCCGACGGCCTCGGCGAGGGTGGCGTACGGGGACGCGGCCAGCCGGGCGGCCAGGCCCTTGTGGATCGCGCGGGCGTAGAACGGGCCCTCGTAGATGAAGGCGCTGTAGCCCTGGACCAGCGTGGCACCGGCCAGGATGCGCTGCCAGGCGTCCTCGGCGGTCTCGATGCCCCCGACGCCCACCAGGGTGATCCGGGTCCCCACGCGGGCGTACAGGCGGCTCAGGACCTCCAGGGAACGCTCCTTGAGGGGCGCGCCGGAGAGGCCACCGGTCTCCCCGGCCAGGGACGCGGCGGACTTCAGGCCGAGGCCGTCGCGGGCGACGGTGGTGTTGGTGGCGATGATGCCGTCCAGCCCGAGCTCGACGGCGAGGTCGGCGACGGCGTCGACGTCCTCGTCCGCGAGGTCGGGGGCGATCTTGACGAGCAGCGGGACCCGCCGGCCGGTGACGGTGCGGTCGGCCGCTTCGCGCACCGCGGTGAGGAGCGGGCGGAGCGCCTCGGTGGCCTGGAGGTCGCGCAGCCCGGGCGTGTTGGGTGAGGAGACGTTCACGACGAGGTAGTCGGCGTGTGCGGCGAGCCGCTCGGTGGACTTCACGTAGTCGCCCACGGCCTCGTCCTCGGGGACGGCCTTGGTCTTGCCGATGTTGACGCCCACGGTGGTGCGGAAGACGGGGGTGCGGGCGGCCAGGCGCGCGGCCACGGCCGCGGATCCTTCGTTGTTGAAGCCCATGCGGTTGATCAGGGCCCGGTCGGCGACGAGGCGGAACAGCCGCTTCTTCGGGTTGCCGGGCTGCGGCTCACCGGTGACCGTGCCGATCTCGATGTGGTCGAAGCCGAGCATCGACATGCCGTCGATCGCGACGGCGTTCTTGTCGAATCCGGCGGCGAGCCCGAACGGGCCGTGCATCCGCAGACCGAGTGCCTCGGTGCGCAGCTCCTCGAAGCGGGGCGCGAGCGCGGCGGCCACGAAGGTGCGCAGCACGGGCGTACGGGCGGCGAGGCGGATCCAGCGGAAGGCCAGGTGGTGGGCCTGCTCCGGGTCCATCCGCTTGAAGACCAGCTGGAAGAAGAGTTTGTACATCACGGTGTCCTCATGAAGAGGGGGACACCGTTTCCGGTGTCCCCCTGCTGGGCCTGGCTGCTAGTCGCGGGCCGCGGTCAGATGTTCCGCGTGTTCCTGGAGGGAACGTACGCCGACGTCACCGCGGTTGAGCGCGTCGATGCCCTGGACGGCGGCGGCCAGCGCCTGGACCGTCGTCAGGCACGGTACGGACCGTGCCACGGCCGCGGTGCGGATCTCGTAACCGTCGAGCCGGCCGCCCGTCCCGTACGGGGTGTTGACGATGAGGTCGACCCCGCCGTCGTGGATCAGCTGGACGATGGTCTTCTCCCCGCCGGGCCCCTCGCCCTCGGACTGCTTGCGCACCACGGTGGCGTTGATGCCGTTGCGCTTGAGCACCTCGGCGGTGCCGGAGGTGGCGAGCAGCTCGAAGCCGTGGGCGACGAGTTCGCGCGCCGGGAAGATCATCGAGCGCTTGTCGCGGTTGGCGACCGAGATGAAGGCACGTCCCTTGGTGGGCAGCGGGCCGTAGGCGCCGGCCTGCGACTTGGCGTAGGCCGTGCCGAACACCGAGTCGATGCCCATGACTTCGCCGGTGGAGCGCATCTCCGGGCCGAGGACCGTGTCGACCCCGCGGCCGTGGATGTCGCGGAAGCGCGACCACGGCATGACGGCCTCCTTGACGGAGATCGGCGCGTCCAGCGGCAGGGTGCCGCCGTCGCCCTGCTTCGGCAGCAGACCCTCCGCGCGCAGCTCCGCGACGGTCGCGCCCAGCGAGATGCGGGCGGCGGCCTTCGCGAGCGGGACCGCGGTCGCCTTCGAGGTGAAGGGGACGGTCCGCGACGCACGCGGGTTGGCCTCCAGGACGTAGAGGATGTCACCGGAGAGGGCGAACTGGATGTTGATCAGTCCGCGTACGCCGACCCCCTTGGCGATGGCCTCGGTCGAGGCCCGCAGCCGCTTGATGTCGAAGCCGCCGAGGGTGATCGGGGGCAGCGCGCAGGCCGAGTCGCCGGAGTGGATGCCCGCCTCCTCGATGTGTTCCATGACGCCGCCGAGGTAGAGCTCGGTGCCGTCGTAGAGCGCGTCGACGTCGATCTCGATCGCGTCGTCGAGGAAGCGGTCGACCAGGACCGGCCGGGTGGGGCTGATCTCGGTGGACTCGGCGATGTAGGCGGAGAGGCGGGCCTCGTCGTAGACGATCTCCATGCCGCGGCCGCCGAGCACGTACGACGGGCGCACGAGGACGGGGTAGCCGATCTCGTCGGCGATGGCCTTGGCCTCGGCGAAGGTGGTGGCGGTCCCGTGCTTCGGGGCCGGGAGGCCCGCCTCGGCGAGCACCCGGCCGAAGGCGCCGCGGTCCTCGGCGGCGTGGATGGCCTCGGGGGACGTCCCCACGACCGGCACGCCGTTGTCCTTGAGGGCCTGCGAGAGACCGAGCGGGGTCTGGCCGCCGAGCTGGACGACGACACCGGCGATGGGGCCCGCCAGGGACTCGGCGTGCACGATCTCCAGGACGTCCTCGAGTGTGAGCGGCTCGAAGTACAGCCGGTCGGAGGTGTCGTAGTCCGTGGAGACGGTCTCCGGGTTGCAGTTGACCATCACGGTCTCGTAGCCCGCGTCGTGCAGCGCGAAGGAGGCGTGGACGCAGGAGTAGTCGAACTCGATGCCCTGGCCGATGCGGTTCGGGCCGGAGCCGAGGATGATCACCGCCGGCTTGGTGCGGGGCGCGACCTCGCTCTCCTCGTCGTAGCTGGAGTAGAAGTACGGCGTCTTCGCGGCGAACTCCGCCGCGCAGGTGTCGACCGTCTTGTAGACCGGGCGGATGCCCAGCGCGTGCCGGACCTCGCGCACGACGTCCTCGCGCAGGCCGCGGATCTCGGCGATCTGGGCGTCGGAGAAGCCGTGCCGCTTGGCCTCGGCGAGCAGGTCGGTGTCCAGTCGCTCCGCGGCGGCCAGCTCGTCGGCGATCTCCTTGATCAGGAAGAGCTGGTCGACGAACCAGGGGTCGATCTTCGTGGCGTCGAAGACCTCTTCCTGGGACGCGCCGGCACGGATCGCCTGCATCACGGTGTTGATGCGCCCGTCCGTGGGGCGGACCGCCTCGGCGAGCAGCTCGGTCTTGTCGCCGGTCTCGCCGGTGAAGGCGAACTGCGAGCCCTTCTTCTCCAGGGAGCGCAGGGCCTTCTGCAGGGCCTCGGTGAAGTTGCGGCCGATCGCCATGGCCTCGCCCACCGACTTCATGGTGGTGGTGAGGGTGGAGTCGGCGGAGGGGAATTTCTCGAAGGCGAAGCGCGGGGCCTTGACCACGACGTAGTCGAGGGCCGGCTCGAAGGAGGCCGGCGTCTTCTCGGTGATGTCGTTGGGGATCTCGTCGAGCGTGTAGCCCACGGCCAGCTTGGCGGCGATCTTGGCGATCGGGAAGCCGGTGGCCTTCGAGGCGAGCGCCGAGGAGCGGGAGACGCGCGGGTTCATCTCGATCACGATGATCCGGCCGTCGGCCGGGTCGATCGCGAACTGGATGTTGCAGCCGCCGGTGTCGACGCCGACCTCGCGGATGATCGCGATGCCGATGTCACGCAGCCGCTGGTACTCACGGTCGGTGAGCGTCATCGCCGGGGCGACCGTGATGGAGTCGCCGGTGTGGACGCCCATCGGGTCGAAGTTCTCGATGGAGCAGACGACCACGACGTTGTCGTGCCTGTCGCGCATCAGCTCCAGCTCGTACTCCTTCCAGCCGAGGATGGACTCCTCCAGGAGCACCTCGGTGGTCGGCGAGAGCGTGAGGCCCTGGCCGGCGATGCGGCGCAGTTCCTCCTCGTCGTGGGCGAAGCCGGAGCCGGCGCCGCCCATGGTGAAGGAGGGGCGGACGACGACGGGGTAGCCGCCGAGGGTGTCGACCCCCTTGATGACGTCGTCCATGGAGTGGCAGATGACGGAGCGGGCGGACTCGCCGTAACCGATCTTCGCCTTGACGGCTTCGACGACTCCCTTGAAGAGGTCGCGGTCCTCGCCCTTGTTGATGGCCTCGACGTTGGCGCCGATGAGCTCGACGCCGTACTTCTCCAGCACACCGTTGTCGTGCATGGAGATCGCGGTGTTGAGCGCGGTCTGGCCGCCCAGGGTCGGGAGCAGCGCGTCGGGGCGCTCCTTGGCGATGATCTTCTCGACGAACTCGGGGGTGATCGGCTCGACGTACGTGGCGTCGGCGATCTCCGGGTCGGTCATGATCGTCGCCGGGTTGCTGTTCACCAGGATGACGCGCAGGCCCTCGGCCTTGAGCACGCGGCAGGCCTGGGTGCCGGAGTAGTCGAACTCGGCGGCCTGCCCGATGACGATCGGACCGGAGCCGATGACCAGGACGGACCGGATATCGGAGCGCTTAGGCACGCTGGCCCTCCATCAGGGATACGAAGCGGTCGAAGAGGTACGCGGCGTCGTGCGGGCCCGCGGCTGCTTCGGGGTGGTACTGGACGCTGAAGGCGGGCCGGTCCAGGAGCTGGAGGCCCTCGACGACCTGGTCGTTCAGGCAGACGTGGGAGACCTCGGCGCGGCCGAACTTCGTGTCGGACGGCTTGTCGAGGGGGGCGTCGACGGCGAAGCCGTGGTTGTGCGCGGTGACCTCGACCTTCCCGGTCGTGCGGTCCTGCACGGGCTGGTTGATGCCGCGGTGGCCGTACTTCAGCTTGTAGGTGCCGAAGCCGAGGGCGCGGCCCAGGATCTGGTTGCCGAAGCAGATGCCGAAGAGCGGGGTCTTCCGCTCCAGGACGCCCTGCATGAGGGCGACCGGGTGGTCGGCGGTGGACGGGTCGCCGGGGCCGTTGGAGAAGAAGACTCCGTCGGGCTCCACCGCGTACACCTCGTCGAGGGTGGCGGTGGCGGGCAGGACGTGCACCTCGATGCCGCGCTCGGCCATGCGGTGCGGGGTCATGCCCTTGATGCCGAGGTCGATCGCGGCGACGGTGAACTTCTTGGTGCCGTGCGCGGGGACGACGTAGGCCTCCTTGGTGGCGACCTCGGCGGAGAGGTCGGCGCCGCGCATCTCGGGGGCCTGGCGCACCTTGCTGAGCAGGGCGGCCTCGTCGGCGAGCGCGTCGCCGGAGAAGATGCCGACGCGCATCGCGCCGCGCTCACGCAGGTGGCGGGTGAGCGCACGGGTGTCGATGCCGCTGATGCCGACGACGCCCTGGGCGGCGAGCTCCTCGTCCAGGGTGCGGCGCGAGCGCCAGTTCGAGGGGAGGCGGGCGGGGTCGCGTACGACGTATCCGGAGACCCAGATGCGCTTCGACTCGGCGTCCTCGTCGTTCACACCGGTGTTGCCCACGTGCGGGGCGGTCATCACGACGACCTGGCGGTGGTAGGAGGGGTCGGTCAGCGTCTCCTGGTAACCGGTCATGCCGGTGGAGAAAACCGCCTCGCCGAAGGTCTCCCCCACGGCCCCGTAGGCACGGCCGCGGAAGGAGCGGCCGTCCTCCAGGACGAGTACGGCGGGAGCTTTTCCGGCTCCCCGGGTGGAGATCGTCATCGTGCGGTGCCTTCCGTCGTGCTGGTGGTGAGGTGGGTGCCGGCTGCGCCGGTGAGGCGGCCGACGGCGTCGACCCACGCCTGGTGCTCGGCCGCGTGGTCGGAGCGGAAACCCGAGTCGATCAGCGTCTCTCCGTGGGCCCAGGTGATGACCAGCAGACCGCCCTCGGGCAGGACCTTGCCGGCGAGGGCCTTGTCGAGCCTGGCCTCGCGCAGCGCGGAGGCCGGTACGAAGAAACCGGCCGCTCCGGGGCGTACGACGTCCAGACCCTGCGCGGTGAGGGTCAGCTCGACCCGGCTGCGGGTGCCGAGGCCGTGCGCCACGATCCGGTCGAGCCACTGCCCTGCGGTCGTCGAGGCGTGGTAGCGGCCGGTCAGTGTGAGCAGCGTCTCGCCGTCCGCGAACCCTTCAGGGGTGGTCGGGAGCTCGGGCAGCCCGGACTGCAGGCTTCCCCGCCACTTCCATCCCTGGCGCATCAGCCAGTAGACGAAGGCGATGAAGACGAGCAGTCCGAGGACCCAGCTGATGCGGGCGGACCAGTCGGTCACTTCGGCCGACTTCTGGTCCGCGGCCAGGTGGAGCAGCTGATGAGTGGGGTGGAGTGTTGTCACGCGAGCTTCCCGTCGACGACCGTGGCACGGCCCCGCAGGAAGGTGTGGGTCACTCGGCCGGGCAGCTCGCGACCCTCGTACGGAGTGTTGCGGCTGCGGGAGGCGAAGCCCGCGGGGTCCACAGCTCCACGGTATGCCGGATCGACCAGGGTGAGGTTGGCGGGCTCACCCGCCGAGACGGGCCGGCCGTGTCCTTCGAGCCTGCCGATGGCCGCGGGGCGGAAGGACATGCGGTCGGCCACGCCCGCCCAGTCGAGGAGCCCGGTGTCCACCATCGTCTGCTGGACCACGGAGAGCGCGGTCTCCAGGCCCACCATGCCCATGGCGGCGGCGGCCCACTCGCAGTCCTTGTCCTCGTGCGGGTGCGGTGCGTGGTCGGTGGCCACGCAGTCGATGGTGCCGTCGGCGAGGGCCTCGCGCAGGGCCATGACGTCGGCCTCGGTGCGCAGCGGCGGGTTCACCTTGTAGACGGGGTTGTAGGTCCGTACGAGCTCGTCGGTGAGCAGCAGGTGGTGCGGGGTGACCTCGGCGGTGACGTTCCAGCCCTTGGACTTCGCCCAGCGGACGATCTCCACGGAGCCGGCGGTCGAGAGGTGGCAGATGTGCACCCGGGACCCGACGTGGGCGGCGAGGAGCACATCGCGGGCGATGATCGACTCCTCGGCGACGGCGGGCCAGCCGCCGAGACCGAGCTCGGCCGAGACGACGCCCTCGTTCATCTGGGCGCCCTCGGTGAGACGGGGCTCCTGGGCGTGCTGGGCGACGACGCCGTCGAACGCCTTCACGTACTCCAGCGCGCGGCGCATGATCACAGCGTCGTCGACGCACTTGCCGTCGTCGGAGAAGACCTTCACCCCGGCGGCGGAGTCGTGCATGGCGCCGAGTTCGGCGAGCTGCTTGCCCTCCAGGCCGACGGTGACGGCGCCGACGGGCTGCACGTCGCAGTAGCCGGACTCCTTGCCGAGCCGCCAGACCTGCTCGACGACTCCGGCGGTGTCGGCGACGGGGAAGGTGTTGGCCATGGCGTGGACGGCGGTGAAGCCGCCGACCGCCGCCGCCTTCGTGCCGGTGAGGACGGTCTCGGAGTCCTCGCGGCCGGGCTCGCGCAGGTGGGTGTGGAGGTCGACGAGGCCGGGCAGCAGGACGCGGCCGGCCGCCTCGATCACGGTGGCGTCGCCGGCCTCGATGCCGGTACCGGTCGCGGCGATGCTCTCGCCGTCGATGAGGACGTCCGCAGGCTCGCCGCCGAGGACCTTCGCACCGCGGATCAGGATCTTGCTCATGGTTACTTGTTCTCCTCGGTACGGGCGGAGGCGGAGGGCAGGGCGGTCTCGGATCCGCCGAGCAGCAGGTACAGGACGGCCATGCGGGTGGAGACGCCGTTGGCGACCTGCTCGACGGCGGTGCAGCGGTCGGAGTCCGCGACCTCGGCCGTGATCTCCATGCCGCGGACCATCGGGCCGGGGTGCATCACGACGGCGTGCTCCGGCATCTTCGCCATGCGTTCGCCGTCCAGGCCGTAGCGGCGGGAGTATTCACGCTCGGTCGGGAAGTAGGCGGCGTTCATGCGCTCGCGCTGCACACGGAGCATCATGACGGCGTCCGACTTGGGCAGCACGTCGTCGAGACGGTAGCTGACGTCGCAGGGCCACCGCTCGACGCCGACCGGCACGAGGGTGGGCGGGGCCACCAGGGTGACGTGGGCACCGAGCGTGTGCAGCAGGTGGACGTTGGAGCGGGCCACACGGCTGTGCAGGATGTCGCCGACGATCGTGATCCGGCGGCCTTCGAGGTCGCGGCCGATTCCCGCGTCGGGTCCGACCAGCCTGCGGCGCATGGTGAACGCGTCCAGCAGCGCCTGGGTCGGGTGCTCGTGCGTGCCGTCGCCGGCGTTGACGACCGCACTGTCGATCCAGCCCGAGGTAGCGAGGCGGTACGGGGCCCCGGAGGCGCCGTGCCGGATGACGACCGCGTCGGCGCCCATGGCCTCCAGGGTCAGGGCGGTGTCCTTGAGCGACTCCCCCTTGGAGACCGACGAGCCCTTCGCGGAGAAGTTGATGACGTCGGCGGAGAGGCGCTTGGCGGCGGCCTCGAACGAGATCCGGGTCCGGGTCGAGTCCTCGAAGAAAAGGTTCACGACCGTTCGTCCACGCAGAGTGGGAAGCTTCTTGATCGGCCGGTCCGCGACCCGGGCCATCTCCTCGGCGGTGTCGAGGATCAGGACGGCGTCGTCGCGGGTGAGGTCTGCGGCCGAGATGAGGTGGCGGGGGGTCCGGGGGTTGTCCCCGGGAGGGCGCAGCATCTGGGGGTCTCCGTGGAGGGTGGAGGGATCAGGCAGGCGTGCGTACGGAGGCAGCCGTACGGCCGCCGGGGCGCACGGAACGGGACTCGGCTACCGCTCGCCTGCCGGGACGGTCTGCTTGACGCCGAGCAGCACGGCGTCGCGGCCGTCCTCCTCCGCGAGCTGGACCCTGACCGTCTCCCGCAGCGACGTGGGGAGGTTCTTGCCGACGTAGTCGGCACGGATCGGGAGTTCGCGGTGGCCGCGGTCGACGAGGACCGCGAGCTGTACGGCACGGGGCCGTCCGATGTCGCCGAGCGCGTCGAGTGCGGCGCGGATCGTGCGGCCGGAGAAGAGCACGTCGTCGACCAGCACGACGAGGCTGCTCTCGATGCCCTCGCCGGGGATCTCGGTGCGCGCGAGGGCACGCGCCGGGCGCATCCGCAGGTCGTCGCGGTACATGGTGATGTCGAGTGACCCGACCGGCGTCTTCCGGCCGGTGATCTCTTCGAGTTTCCCGGCGAGCCGACGGGCGAGGTAGACCCCTCGTGTCGGGATGCCGAGCAGCACCACGTCGTCGGCGCCCTTGGCGCGTTCGACGATCTCGTGGGCGATTCGGGTCAGTACCCGGGCGATGTCGGAAGCCTCGAGAACGGGGCGTGCCGCATTGCCGGTGTGGTCATGCTGTGCGTCCATAGGAAACGGACCTCCTTCTCCGCCTCACCGGACGGATGTTAAAGGACGTCGAAATTGCGTCATCCACGTTACCAGGGCTTGTGCGGAGCCCCGGGCCCGGCCCCAGGAGGTGGCAGTCCGGACCTTTCGGCTTGACGCAGCCAAGTAACGCTGCGTAACCTCACAGTGAGTTACCAGCCACGCGGCCCAGCCGCAGAATGTTCCAGCGTCCGGGGAGCCTTATGTCCAGCGAATACGCAAAGCAGCTCGGGGCCAAGCTCCGCGCCATCCGCACCCAGCAGGGCCTCTCCCTCCACGGCGTGGAGGAGAAGTCGCAGGGCCGCTGGAAGGCCGTCGTGGTCGGTTCCTACGAGCGCGGCGACCGTGCCGTGACCGTGCAGCGCCTTGCCGAGCTGGCCGACTTCTACGGCGTTCCGGTGCAGGAGCTCCTGCCCGGCACGACCCCCGGCGGTGCCGCCGAGCCGCCGCCGAAGCTGGTCCTCGACCTGGAGCGCCTGGCCCACGTGCCGCCGGAGAAGGCCGGACCGCTGCAGCGTTACGCGGCGACGATCCAGAGCCAGCGCGGCGACTACAACGGCAAGGTGCTGTCCATCCGGCAGGACGACCTGCGCACCCTTGCCGTGATCTACGACCAGTCGCCGTCCGTGCTCACCGAACAGCTGATCAGCTGGGGCGTGCTGGACGCCGACGCGCGTCGCGCGGTGGCCCACGACGAGAGCTGACCCCCAGCACCACGAAGAGCGTGCCGCCGGCCCGGCGGGGTCCTCAGGACCCCGCCGGGCCGGCGTTCTCATGTCCCGGCCCGTCCGCCGTGTCCGGGACGGACACGCCGAAGGGCCCACGGTCGCGTGCGACCGTGGGCCCTTCGTTCGGCTTGTCACCGCCCGGAGCTACTGCTCCCGGCGGAGATTCGGCTTGAGGTCCTTGAACCGGGCCAGCAGGCCGTTCACGAAGGCCGGGGAATCGTCCGTGGAGAACTCCTTGGCGAGCTGGACCGCCTCGTCGATCACCACGGCGTCCGGGGTCGAGTCCATCCAGATCAGCTCGTACGCACCGAGCCGCAGAATGCTCCGGTCGACGACCGGCATGCGGTCGATCTCCCAGTCCACGGCATAGGTGACGATGAGGTCGTCGATCCGGTCCGCGTACTGTGCGTACCCCTCGACCAGCTCCATCGTGAATTCACCGACCGGCGGCTGACGGTCGTCGGTCCGCGAGAGCCGCACCCAGTCCGCGAGGACCGTCTGCACGGACTCACCGCGCTGGTCGGCCTCGAAAAGGATCTGGAAGGCGCGCTTGCGGGCCTTGTTCCGGGCAGCCACGGTTAGCTGTTCACCCGGCCGAGGTAGTCGCCCGTACGGGTGTCGACCTTGATCTTCTCGCCGGTGGTGATGAAGAGCGGGACACCGATCTCGTAACCGGTCTCCAGGGTGGCGGGCTTGGTGCCACCGGTGGAGCGGTCGCCCTGGACGCCCGGGTCGGTGTGCTGGATGGTCAGCTCGACCGCGGCGGGCAGCTCGACGTAGAGCACCTCGCCCTCGTACTGCGCGACGGAGGCGGTGAAGCCCTCGATCAGGAAGTTGGCGGCGTCGCCGACGGCCTTGCGGTCGACCATGAGCTGGTCGTACGTGTCCATGTCCATGAAGACGAAGTACTCGCCGTCCATGTACGAGAACTGCATGTCGCGGCGGTCGATGGTGGCCGTCTCGACCTTCACGCCGGCGTTGAACGTCTTGTCGACGACCTTGCCGGAGAGCACGTTCTTGAGCTTGGTGCGCACGAAGGCGGGGCCCTTGCCGGGCTTGACGTGCTGGAACTCGACGACGGACCAGAGCTGGCCTCCGTCGAGCTTGAGCACCAGGCCGTTCTTGAGGTCGTTCGTGGAAGCCACGGTTGCGGAATCTCCTGGACTGAAGCTGGTGGACGGCCAAGGATGCGCGCCGGGGTCCCCACGAGGAGTTCCCCTAGAGCGCGAGCAGCTCCTTGGTCGTAATGGTGAGTAGCTCGGGTCCGCCGTCCGCCTCGGGGCGCACGACGAGAGTGTCATCGATCCGGACACCGCCCCGGCCCGGGAGGTGGACCCCCGGTTCGACGGTGACCGGCACACAAGCGTCCAGTTTACCCATGGCTGCCGGTGCCAACTGCGGGTCCTCGTCGATTTCGAGTCCGACCCCGTGCCCGGTGCTGGGCTGGAGGCCGTCGGAGTGGCCCGCCGAGTCCAGGAGATGGCGGGCCGCCCGGTCCACGTCCCGGTAGGCGGCTCCGGGGACCAGAGCCTCCCGTCCGGCTCGCTGAGCGGCGAAAACGAGGTCGTAGAGCTCGATCTGCCAATCGGCGGGACTGGTCCCGATGACGAACGTCCGGCCGATCTCGCAGCGGTATCCCCGGTAGTTCGCCCCCAGGCAGACGGAAAGGAAATCACCTTCCTCGACCCTGCGGTCGGTGGGACGGTGCCGGCCCTGACCCGAGTGCGGCCCCGTGCCGACGGAGGTGGCGAAGGCCGGGCCGTCGGCTCCGTGGTCCACCAGCCGGCGCTCCAGCTCCAGGGCGAGATGGCGCTCGGTGCGCCCCACCAGGATGGATTCGAGGAGTTCGCCGAGTGCCTGGTCGGTGATCTCCGCGGCGATCCGCAGGCAGGCGATCTCCTCCTCGTCCTTCACCAGGCGCAGTTGCTCCACCGTGCTGCCGAGGTCGCACAGGCGCACGCGCGGGGCGGCGGAGCTCATGGTGCGGTGGCGGGAGACGGTCAGGTCGTGTTCCTCGACGGCCAGGGAGTCCGCGTGCAGGCCGTCGGCGAGACCGGCCGCCGCGACCACCGGGTCGCCGTCGGCCTCGGGAAGGACGGTCTGGCGCAGGTGCTCGTCGGGTCGCCCGTGGGCGGGGCCCCCGGCCGGTGCGCGGGGACAGAGCAGGACGTCCTCGCCGGGACCGAGCAGCAGCACCGCGCCGGGCGGGGCCCCGCCCGCGAGATAGCGGACGTTGGCGGGGCGGGAGACCAGGGCGGCCGCGGCTCCGGCGGCGGCGTACCGGTCACGTAGCAGCCCGCGTCGGACGGCGTACACCTCTGACATGTTCCCGAGCCTACGAGCGTCGGCGGAGCCCCGCCCGGTCAGCGCACCCGACCGGGCACCGGCCGCTCGCTACCAGGCCGGCGGGCTGGCTATGGAACGGGCCAGGACGTCGTCGAGGACCCGTGCCGTCGTCTCCACGTCATAGGTGGAGTTGTCGATGATCGGCAGGCCGGAGCCGTACCACCCGGCCATGCGGCCGTGGATCCGGGCGACTTCCTCGTCGGAGAGCCTGCGGTTCCCGCTGCGGGCCGCGTTGCGCTCCAGGACGACCTCCAGGCCGGGCAGGAGGACCACGGGCAGCAGCCCGGGGCCCACATGGCGCTTCCAGCCGCCCAGGCCGACGACGGGCCGGTCGGGGAAGACGGCGTCGTCGAGGATGCAGGAGATCCCGTTGGCCAGGAAATTACGGGCGGCGAAGCCGCAGGTGCGTCGGGCCAGGCGGTACTGGGCCTCGGAGTGGTCGTTCCATCCGGCCTGCGGGTCGGCGAAGCCGGAGCAGACCCACTCGCGGACGTCGTCGAGGGACACGTGCGCGGTGGGGACCCTGCGGCGGCCCGCCCAGAGCTTGGCGACCGTGGTCTTCCCCGCTCCGGCCGGCCCGATCAGGAGCACGGCCAGGGTCGCGGAACCCGTGCCCGCCTCGGCGGGCGGAGCGGGCAGCGGGACGGGACCGCCGGGCGGCAGCTGGACGTGCCCGGTGGTCTCCCGGGCGGGAGGGGCCGGAACGTGCCGGGGCACCGGCGGCTGGGTCCCGGGAGCCATGGGAGGGAGGGGCGGCCCCGGGGGGCCGGGGTGGCCTGAGTGCTGGGCCTGGTGCGTCCACGGTCCGTTTCCGGGACCCTGGGGCGGCGGCAGCGGGGCCCCCACTGCGTGCTGCATCCGGTGCCACTCCGTCTCGTACAGGCAACTGGCGCTGGTCGACGGCAACCGTACCTTCCCCGGCCGCCATGCGGTGAACGGGCGGGGAAGGTACGAAGTGCCCGGTATCAGTCCGTCAGTTCCCCGGCCAGGGCCCGCAGGGCGAGCCGGTAGGAACCGATCCCGAACCCTGCCACGGTGCCGGTGGCCACCGGGGCGACCACCGAGGTGTGGCGGAATTCCTCCCGTGCGTACGGATTCGAGATGTGCACCTCGATCAGCGGAGCGGTGCGCTGGGCTGCCGCGTCGCGCATTCCGTACGAATAGTGCGTGAAGGCGCCGGGGTTGAGAACGACCGGAATCGAACCGTCCGCCGCCTCGTGGAGCCAGCGGATCAACTCGCCCTCGTCGTTGGTCTCGCGGACCTCGACGTCGAAACCGAGTTCCCTGCCGAGGGACTGGCAGGCGTCGACCAGACCGGCGTAGGACGTCGCGCCGTAGACGTCGGGTTCGCGGGAGCCGAGACGTCCGAGGTTCGGGCCGTTGAGCACGAGGACCCCCCGGGTCGTCATGCGGAGACCTCCCCGTAGGCGGCGAGCAGGACTGCCGGGTCGGGGCCCTCCAGCACGGTGGGCTTGCCGATGCCGTCCAGGACGATGAAGCGCAGCAGGTCGCCGCGGGACTTCTTGTCGACCTTCATGTTCTCCAGGAGCTTGGGCCACTGGTCGCCGCGGTAGGTGAGCGGCAGCCCGACGGACTCCAGGACGGCACGGTGCCGGTCGGCGGTGGCGTCGTCGAGCCGGCCGGCGAGCCGGCCCAGTTCGGCGGCGAAGACCATGCCGACCGACACGGCCGCGCCGTGGCGCCACTTGTAGCGCTCGTTCTTCTCGATGGCGTGGGCCAGGGTGTGGCCGTAGTTGAGGATCTCCCTCAGGCCGGACTCCTTGAGGTCGCTGGAGACGACCTCGGCCTTGACCCGGATGGAACGCTCGATCAGCTCGGCGGTGTGCGGTCCGGCGGGCGTGCGGGCGCCCTGGGGATCGGCCTCGACGAGGTCGAGGATCGCCGGGTCCGCGATGAAGCCGGCCTTGATGATCTCGGCCATTCCGGAGACGTAGTCGTGGACCGGCAGCGAGTCCAGCGCGGCGAGGTCGCAGAGCACCCCGGCCGGCGGGTGGAAGGCGCCCACCAGGTTCTTGCCCTCTGCGGTGTTGATGCCGGTCTTGCCGCCGACCGCGGCGTCGACCATGGCGAGCACGGTCGTCGGTACGGCGATCCAGCGCACCCCCCGCAGCCAGGAGGCGGCGACGAAGCCCGCGACGTCGGTGGTGGCGCCGCCCCCGACGCCGACGATGACGTCGGTGCGGGTGAAGCCGGTCTGGCCGAGCGCCTTCCAGCAGTAGGCGGCGACCTCGACGGTCTTGGCCTCCTCGGCGTTCGGCAGCTGGATCGCGATGGCCTCGTAGCCCTGGGCGGCGAGGTCCTCCCGGACCGCCTCGCCGGTCTCGGCGAGTGCCTCGGGGTGCAGGACGGCCACCCGCTTGGCGCGGTCGCCGATGAGGCTCGGCAGCTCGCCGAGGAGCCGGCGTCCGACGAGCACCTCGTACGGGTCGGTGCCCGCCGTGCCGGCGATCTGGATGCGCGTGGTGCCCTGCTCGGTCATACGTGTCTTCTCCTGGCCGGAGGGTACGGGCGGGCCGTTGCGCTCCGGCAGTTCCAGTGTTTCGGTGATCGCCTGGGCGACCTCTTCGGGAGTGCGTGCGTCGGTGGCGACGGTGACGGTGGCCACCTCTTCGTAGAGAGGGCGCCTGGCCTCCATCAGCTCGCGCCACTGACGTCGCGGGTTGACGGCGAGGAGGGGGCGGGCCGTGTTGAGCCCGACCCTCCGGACGGCCTCGTCCACGTCCATGGAGAGATAGACGACCCGGTGGCCGGCGAGCAGGGCGCGGGTCCCCGCGTCGAGCACGGCGCCACCGCCGAGGGCGAGGACACCTGTGTGCTCGCCGAGCGCGTCCCGCACCGCCTGCTGCTCCAGCGCGCGGAAGCGCTCCTCTCCGTCGTCGAAGAAGATCTCCGGGATGGCCTTGCCCGCCGTGGCCACGACGTCCGCGTCCGTGTCGCGGTAGGTGGTGCCCAGACGGCCGGCGAGCAGTTCACCCACCGTGGACTTGCCCACGCCCATCGGACCGACCAGGACGATCAGCGGGCCGCTCACCGGATCTGGAGGTGGGAGAGGTAGGACTGCACGTTGCGGTGGGTCTCGGCAACGCTGTCGCCGCCGAACTTCTCCGCCACCGCGTCGGCGAGGACCAGGGCGACCATCGCCTCGGCGACGATCCCGGCTGCCGGAACGGCGCACACGTCGGAACGCTGGTGGTGGGCCCTGGCCGCCTCGCCGGTGACGACGTCGACCGTGGCGAGCGCCCGGGGCACCGTGGCGATCGGCTTCATCGCGGCACGGACCCGCAGCAGCTCACCGGTCGTGAGTCCCCCCTCGGTACCGCCCGCGCGGCCGGAGGCGCGCTTGATGCCGGCCTCGGTGGCGAGGATCTCGTCGTGCGCCTTGGAACCGGGCACCCGGGCCAGATCGAAACCGTCACCGACCTCGACGCCCTTGATGGCCTGGATGCCCATCAGCGCGGCGGCGAGCCGGGCGTCCAGCCTGCGGTCCCAGTGCACGTGGGAGCCGAGGCCGACGGGAACGCCGTAGGCGAGCACCTCGACGACACCCCCGAGGGTGTCACCGTCCTTGTGGGCCTGGTCGATCTCCTCGACCATCGCCTTCGACGCGTCGGCGTCGAGGCAGCGCACGGGATCCGCGTCGAGCCGCTCGACGTCGGAGGGCTTGGGGTAGACGCCGTAGGGCGCCTTGGCCGCCGCCAGCTCGACGACGTGGGAGACGATCTCGATGCCCGCGGTCTCCTTGAGGTAGGAGCGGGCGACGGCGCCGAGGGCGACACGGGCGGCGGTCTCCCGGGCGCTGGCGCGCTCCAGGACCGGACGGGCCTCGTCGAAGCCGTACTTCTGCATCCCGGCCAGGTCGGCATGGCCGGGCCGGGGGCGGGTCAGGGGGGCGTTACGGGCCTGCGCGGCCAGCACGTCGGGGTCGACCGGGTCGGCCGACATCACCTGCTCCCACTTGGGCCACTCGGTGTTGCCCACCATGACGGCGACCGGCGAGCCCATGGTCAGGCCGTGGCGGACCCCGCCGAGGAAGGTGACCTCGTCCCGCTCGAACTTCATCCGGGCGCCGCGCCCGTAACCGAGCCGTCGCCTGGCGAGCGCGTCCGCCACCATCTCCGTGGTGACGGGGATACCGGCGGGAAGACCCTCCAGCGTCGCCACCAGTGCGGGGCCGTGCGACTCTCCGGCGGTCAGCCAGCGCAACCTGCTCAACGGTGCTCCTCATGCTCGCGCCTGTAACTGCGACGGCGCGACCGGGTGCGCGGCCCTGGCCCGCCTCCTCCGATCCTCCCATGACCAGGGGCCGGGACGGCCGCCGGTCCAGCAGCCGGACGACTCGCGGGCCCCGGTCCCGGCATGCGGCCCGCGCCGCAGTGAGGGCGCCCCTTCGGTCCTGGGCAGCGTCCGCCGAGCGGAACAGACCAGGACGGGAAGTCGCGTCGATGTCGCGTTCACACACCATGCATGCCATTTGCCTTCATCAAATCAATGCGCTTGACGCTCTGTCAGGAGGGCGTAACAATCACGGCGCAGAAATTCCATGAATGTAATTAATCAGGATGTGCAGCATGCGTAAATCCCTTATATCCCTGACCCTGGGCGCCGCGTTGGCCCTGTCGGCCACCCTCGGCGGCACCGCATACGCCGGACAGGGGAATTCGGACTGGCGCTACCTCGAATGCACGTCGGGCGGCGCCAAGGGTGAGCTGGGGTACCGCTGGTGGAGCAAGGGCACCATCACGTCGATCGACCTGGAGCTCACCGCGTACGACATCTCCTCGGACGGCCACCACCCCGAGGTCCGCTTCGTGTCCCGCAACTACGGCGGCGGAATCAAGTACTGGGGCTGGCGCTCCTACTCCGGCGGCGCCCCGGGGGGCCGGACCTGGTACACCAGCGCCCAGAGCGATGCCGGCCTTTACGGCATCGGGATCCAGATCGCCAACAAGGAGGGCAGCGACATCGTGACGTACAGGACCTGCTGGGTGTCCGAGGCCGCCTGAGCCCTGAGAAATCCGTCCGGCGGGCGGGACGTGGAGCCGTCCCGCCCGCCGCGGCGTCTTCGCACGGGCCCCGCCCGCCGGCGGTTCCGGCACACGCGCCCGGTTCCCGTTATCCGGAAGCCTCCGGCTTCCGTCCGTGGAGCGCCGTCCGGCCCGCCGCCCTCATCACGGCGAGCGGCGCCTTCGGACACCCCGTCATCTGTTCCACCTGAAGAACAGCCTGGTGCACGAGGAGGTCGAGCCCACCGACCACCGGCCCGCCGGCCGCTGCCCAGCGGGAGGCCAGCCGGGTCGGCCAGGGCTCGTACAGCACGTCGAACAGGGTGCCGGGGGTCGCGGGGACGGCCTCTGCCAGGGCATCCGTGGTGCCGGCCGGAGTGGTGGCGATCACCAGGGGGGCGCGGAAGGCCTCCTCGGCCCGCGTCCAGTCCGCGATCCTGACGTCGGCACCGAGGCGCTCGCCCCAGCCACGCATCTCGTCGGCCCGTGCCGCGCTGCGCACGTAGGCCGTGACCGGCCCGGCGCAGATCCCGGCGAGGGCGGCCAGCGCGGAGGACGCCGTGGCTCCGGCGCCCAGGACCGCGGCGGACTCGACCTTGTCGACACCGCGTTCGCGCAGGGCCGCGACCATCCCGGGGATGTCGGTGTTGTCGCCGGTCCGGCGGCCGTCCTCAGCGAGGACGACGGTGTTGACCGCCTCGACCGAGGCCGCCGTGTCGGTGATCCCGTCCAGCAGGGGAATGATCACCCGCTTGAGCGGCATCGTCAGGGAGAGCCCGGCCCAGGAGGGGTCCAGCCCTTCGACGAAACCGGGGAGTCCCTCCTCGTCCACGTCGAATCGGTCGTACGACCAGTTCTCCAGCCCCAGCTCCTCGTACGCGGCCCGGTGGAGGGCCGGGGAGAGGGAGTGGGCGATGGGCGAGCCGAGGACGGCCGCCCTGTGGGCCTCATTCGAGGGCATCGAACTTTTCCTTGAGCTTCAGGAAGTCGTCATAGTTCTTGGCGAACTCGGTCTTGTGCTGCCCATCGGTGGCCACGAAGTACAGCCAGCCGTCCGCGGTGGGGTTCAGCGCGGCGGCCAGCGCATCAGTGCCCGGGTTGCCGATGGGGCCGGGTGTGAGGCCCCGCTGCGTGTAGGTGTTGTACGGATCCTTGTTCTTGTGGATCTCGGACACACTGATATTGATCTTGCTCTGCTTCATGAGGTAGTTGAACGACGAGTCGAACTGAAGCAACTGATTCGTCTCGGTGTTAGTGGGCTTGAGGCGGTTGTAGACGACTTCGCTCATCTTCCGGAAGTCATCGTGCGTCTTGCCCTCGGCCTGGACGAGGCTCGCGACGGTGAGGACCTGCCAGGGGCCGTCCAAATTGTGCTTCTTCGCAGTTGCTTCCAGATCGAGTTTGCCGTACTCGGCGGTGGCCCGGCTGACCATCTTCTTCAGGACGGCTTCGGGTTTCGTCCCCTTGGTGACCGCGTAGGTGGCCGGGTAGAGAAACCCCTCCAGCGGATCCTTTATGGCCGGATCGTTGTCCGCCCAGTCGGGGAGACCGAGGCTGCCCGCATGGGTCTTGGCGACGCCCTCGGTCGTACCTGCCTTGAGCTGGAGCCTCTTGTCGAGCTCCGCGTACACGGTGGCGTTGCGCGTACCCGGAGTGACCATCATTCCGTTCTGGCTTTTCGGGTCCAGCATCATTTCTACAGCGCTTTTCGCCGACATCTCCTTCTTCAGGAGATAGGACCCGGCCTGCAAGGAGCCACCCTTGGGGTTCCCGTTCTGCGCCGAGACGAAGGCGTCGACGGATTTCACGACGCCGGCCTTCTTCAGGATGTTCGCGATCTCGTTGCCCAGCGCACCGGGCGGGATCTCCACCTCGACCGAGCCCGTGCCGCTGCCCGCGTAGTCGGGCGCCGAGCCGAACTGGTTCTGGAAGTACGAGTAGCCGAGGTACCCCACCCCGCCGAGACCTCCGACGAGGACCGCCGCGACGCCCAGGCAGGCGCAGCCGTTGCGGCTCTTCTTCTTGCCCTTGCCTCGGCGCTCGCCGCCGCCCCTGCGGGACTCACGCGGGTCGTCGTCGTGTTCGTCGTCCTCGCCGGAGCGGGAACGGGAGCGGGAGCGGGAGCCACGGCCGTCGCCCGGCTCGTCCGCGCCCGTGAAGAAGGGATGCGTCTCCTCCTGCGGCGTCTCCGGGTCCCAGTCCCGCCCCTGCTGCTGGGGCTCCTGCTCACGGCGGCCCGGGGGCTGCGGCGGGGGGTAGGCCTCGGTGGTCCCGTAGTGGTCGGCCTGTTCGCCGTAGCCGCCGGGGGCGTCGCCGTGCTGGGGCTGCTGGGCCGCGTACGGCATCGCCGCCTGCTGGCCGGTGTCCCAGCCGCCGTCGTACTGCGGTGGCTGGGGCTGCTGCTGGGCGTACGGGTCCTGCGGCGTGCCGTACTGCTGCTGGGGGTCCTGCTGCTGGTACGGGTCCTGCTGGTAACCCTGCCCCTGCTGGGCGTACGGGTCCTGCGCGTAGGGCTGCTGCTGGCCTTCGTACGGGCCCTGGCCGTAGGCGGCCTGCTGGCCCCCCCACCCCTGGTCCCCGTACAAGGGGTCCTCGGGATGCCACGGTTCGGAGCCGGAGCCCCGGCCATACTCAGTCATCGATCCCCTTGAGCCGCGAGACGACGCTCCGTCTCTTCGCTTTGCTGTGCGGTGTCTGTTCGAACACCGGCGCATCGCGCGGAACGTTACCGTATTGCGATCAGACAACCACTTCGACGCCCTCGCCCGGAGCAGTGCCTGACGCCCGTTCGGACTCCAGAGCGTTCTGAAGGATCACCACAGCGGCAGCTTGGTCGATGACAGAACGGCCCTTCTTGGACTTCACGCCCGAAGCGCGCAGCCCTTGAGTGGCCGTCACTGTGGTCATCCTCTCGTCCACGAGACGCACCGGGACCGGCGCGATCGCGCGGGCGAACACCTGGGCGAAGGCGCGGACCTTCACGGCCGCCGGGCCCTCTCCGCCACCCAGGGAACGGGGCAGCCCGACGACGACCTCGATCGGCTCGTACTCCGCGACGATCTGCCCGAGCCGCCGGTGGGCGGCCGGGACGTCACGTCCCGGCACGGTCTCCACCGGCGTGGCGAGGATCCCGTCGGGGTCGCACGAGGCGACCCCGATGCGGGCGTCTCCGACGTCGATGGCGAGTCGGCGTCCACGGCGCATCTGCGACATGTGCGGCGTCACGCCGTCTCGGTGACAAGGCGTTCGACGGCGGCGACGGCGTCACCGATGGCGTCCGGGTTCTGGCCACCGCCCTGGGCGACGTCCGGCTTGCCGCCACCGCCGCCACCGAGGGTCTTGGCGGCGGTGCGCACCAGGTCACCGGCCTTGAGGCCGCGCTCGCGGGCGGCCTCGTTGGTGGCGATGACCGTCAGCGGGCGGCCGTTGGCCGTGGTGAACAGGGCCACGACGGCAGGGCGGCCGCCCTGGATGCGCCCGCGCACGTCGAGGACGAGCTTGCGCAGGTCGTCGGCCGAGGTGCCGTCGGGCACCTGCCCGGTGACCAGCGCGACACCGCGTACGTCCTTGGCCGACTCCACCAGCCCGGCGGCGGCCGCGAGGACCTTCTCCGCGCGGAACTTCTCGATCTCCTTCTCGGCCTCCTTCAGCTTGCCGAGCATGCCGGAGATCTTCTCGGGAAGCTCTTCGGGGCGGCCCTTGAGCAGCTCCTGGAGCTGGGCGACGACCGTGTGCTCCTTGGCGAGGAAGTTGTACGCGTCGACGCCGACGAGGGCCTCGATACGGCGCACGCCGGAACCGATGGACGACTCGCCGAGCAGCTTCACCAGACCCAGCTGGGCGGTGTTGCCGACGTGCGTACCGCCGCACAGCTCCTTGGAGAAGTCGCCGATGGTGACGACACGGACCCGCTCGCCGTACTTCTCGCCGAACTCCGCGATGGCGCCCTGCTTCTTGGCGTCGTCGATGGACATGACCTCGGCCTGGACGTCGAGCTCCCGGGCCAGGACCTCGTTGATCTTCTGCTCCACGTCGGTCAGGACCGTGCCGGGTACGGCGGCGGGCGAGCCGAAGTCGAAGCGGAAGCGGCCCGGCGAGTTCTCCGAACCGGCCTGGGCGGCCGTCGGGCCCAGGGCGTCGCGCAGCGCCTGGTGCGTGAGGTGCGTGGCGCTGTGGGCGCGGGCGATGGCGCGGCGACGGGTGTTGTCGATGGCGGCGTAGGCGGAGGCGCCGACCGTCACCTCGCCGACCTGGACCGAGCCCTTGTGGACCGAGACGCCCGGGACCGGCTGCTGCACGTCGCGGACCTGGATGACGGCGCCGGTGCCGAGCCTGATCCGGCCCTGGTCGGCGAGCTGGCCGCCGCCCTCGGCGTAGAAGGGGGTGCGGTCGAGGACGACCTCCACCTCGTCGCCCTCGGTCGCGGCGGGCGAGGGCACGCCGTCGACCAGCAGGCCGACGATCTTCGACTCGCCCTCGGTGGCGGTGTACCCGGTGAACTCGGTGACGCCTGAGTGGTCGGCGACCTCGCGGTAGGCGGACAGGTCGGCGTGACCGGTCTTCTTGGCCTTGGCGTCGGCCTTGGCGCGCTCCCGCTGCTCCTTCATCAGGCGGCGGAATCCGTCCTCGTCGACCGAGAGGCCCTGTTCGGCGGCCATCTCCAGCGTGAGGTCGATCGGGAAGCCCCAGGTGTCGTGGAGCAGGAACGCCTTGTCGCCGGCCAGGACCTTACCGCCGGCGGCCTTGGTCTCGGTGACGGCGGTGTCGAGGATGTTCGTGCCGCCCTTGAGGGCCTTGAGGAAGGCGGCCTCCTCGGCCAGCGCGACGGTCTCGATGCGCTTGCGGTCGGTGATCAGCTCCGGGTACTGCCGGCCCATGGTGTCGACGACGACGTCGACGAGTTCACGGACGACCGGGCCGGTGGCACCCATGAGCCGCATGTTGCGGATGGCGCGGCGCATGATGCGGCGCAGGACGTAGCCACGGCCCTCGTTGCCCGGGGTGACGCCGTCGCCGATGAGCATCACCGAGGTGCGGATGTGGTCGGCGACGACACGGAGGGAGACGTCGGAGCCCTGGTCGGCGCCGTAGCGCACGCCGGTGAGCTCGGTGGCCTTGTCCATGACGACGCGCAGGGTGTCGGTCTCGTACATGTTCTGCACGCCCTGCAGGATCATCGCGAGGCGTTCGAGGCCGAGACCGGTGTCGATGTTCTGCGACGGCAGGTCCCCGAGGATCGGGAAGTCCTCCTTGCCGTCACCCGCACCGCGCTCGTACTGCATGAAGACCAGGTTCCAGATCTCCACGTAGCGCTCGTCGTTGACGGCGGGGCCGCCCTCGACGCCGAACTCGGGGCCGCGGTCGTAGTTGATCTCGGAGCACGGACCGCAGGGGCCGGGGACGCCCATGGACCAGAAGTTGTCCTTCTTGCCCAGGCGCTGGATGCGCTCGGCCGGCACGCCGATCTTCTCGCGCCAGATCTGCTCGGCCTCGTCGTCGTCGAGGTAGACCGTGATCCACAGACGCTCGGGGTCGAGCCCGAAGCCACCGTCCTCCACGGAGTTCGTGAGCGCCGCCCAGGCGAACTCGATGGCGCCTTCCTTGAAGTAGTCGCCGAAGGAGAAGTTGCCGCACATCTGGAAGAACGTGCCGTGCCGGGTGGTCTTGCCGACCTCTTCGATGTCCGGCGTACGCACGCACTTCTGCACGCTGGTGACGCGCGGGGCGGGCGGCTTGACCTCGCCGAGGAAGTAGGGCTTGAAGGGGACCATGCCCGCGGGGACCAACAGCAGAGTCGGGTCGTCCGCGATGAGCGACGCCGAAGGCACGACGGTGTGACCGCGCTCCTCGAAGAAGCTCAGCCAGCGGCGGCGGATTTCAGCCGACTCCATCAGTAGTCCTCATTCCGGTTGTTCGAGTTGTAGGGGAGCGTCCGGTGGACGGCGGGTTCGGGACCGGCAGGCGCCTCGATGCCGAGTGCCCCGCCCAGTTCGGCCTCGCGCCTGACCATGCCCTCACGCACGTCGAGGGCGAAGTCCCTCAGCTTGTGACCTGCCTCGATCGCCTTGTCCGCGGCCTGCGCCGCGAGGCTCTCGGGGGTCAGCTGCCGGATCTTGCGGTTGACCTTGGTGGTGGCCCAGACGCCGGCGGCTGCGCCGGCGGTGAACCAGAACGTACGGCGGAACATCGCTGGCTCAGTCCTTCTGTCCACGGGAGCTCCGGCCGTTCCGCTTCCTGTCACGGGCGGACGGCACGGTACGGCCGACGATCACGGTGCGGCGGGAGGCCCTGCGGGCCGGTTCCGGCTCCGCGGCGGTACGACGGCCGATCGCCTGCCGCACCCCGTAACCGAACGCGGCGACCTTCACGAGCGGGCCGCCGAACGTCGACGCGACGGTGGTGGACAGGGCGGAGGCGTTGGAGGTGACCTCCTGGACGTCGCTCGCGATGGCGTCGACCTTGTCGAGCTGGGTCTGCGCGGAACGCAGCGTGGCGGAGGCGTCGGCGAGCAGCGGAACCGCCTGCTCCGTCACGTCCGCCACCAGCGCGGTGGCCGCCTTGAGCGTCTGGGCCAGCCTCACCAGTACCACGGCGAGGAAGGACACCAGGATCGCCCAGAAGACAGCCACCAGGATGCCGGCCACCTCTCCACCGGACACAGCGCACCGCTCTCTGCTCGTCACCCGTACCGGCCGTTCCCGGCCGGTATCCGCCTGTCACGTCCCGGCGGGCGCGTCCTGCCACCACCGCCGATCGTCGTCCCCCGAGCCTATCGCGCCGGACGTCACGCGCCGTACCGCATTACGGACGGGCGGCGCGGGCCCCGGTCCCGGGAAGATCGTACGGAGAGATCACGCGCCGGCACTCTGCGTGTTCCGTGCGACGCCCTCACCGCTCTCCCTCGTGCCCGGCGACGCGGAACCCGCTCCTGTCCGCGGGAATCTCCCGGCGGAGCTGAACACCTTCGTGGGACGCGACGACGAACTGGCGGAACCCGAGCCGCTCCTGCGGGAGTCCGGGCTCGCCACCGTGGCAGGGGCCGGGGCGGACGGCACCCCGGCCGCCGAGGAGACGCCCGGGAGATGCCGGACGGGGAAACGCGAAGGCCCGCCACCTCCCGCACAGCGGGGAGGGGCGGGCCCGGGCTCGGTCGAGAGCTACGCCTGCGTCATCAGCGGGCGTAGTACTCGACGACGAGCTGCTCGTCGCAGATGACCGGGATTTCCTTGCGGTTCGGGTCCCGGTCCAGGCGGAAGGCCAGAGCCTTCAGGTTCACCTGGAGGTAGCGCGGGGTCTCGCCGTCGGTGTCGTAACCACCCTCACGGGCCACCTGGAAGGGGACCTTGGAGCGGCTGCGCTCGCGGACCTGCACGACGTCGTCGGGACGCACGCGGAAGGAAGGCTTGTCGACCTTGCCGCCGTTGACCTCGATGTGGCCGTGGACGACCATCTGGCGGGCCTGGTAGATGGTGCGGGCGATGCCCGAACGCAGGACCAGGGCGTCGAGGCGGCGCTCGAGCTCGACGACCAGCGCCTCGCCCGTCTTGCCCTCGGCCTTACGGGCGCGGTCGTAGGCGCGCGCCATCTGGCGCTCGCTGATGTCGTACTGCGCACGCAGACGCTGCTTCTCGAGCAGACGGACCTTGTAGTCCGAGTTCTGCTTGCGGCCACGGCCGTGCTCGCCCGGCGGGTAGGGGCGGGCTTCGAAGTACTTGACAGCCTTCGGCGTCAGGGCGATGCCGAGGGCACGCGACTTCTTGACCTTGGGACGCGACTGGTTAGGCACGTTCTCCAGACCTCCGTTGTAGGTTAGGTTAGGCTTACCTTACTCAAGGAGATCGCATGTCTCGCCCTGGGAACACCACACACGTCACGGACAGCACAGACAGCGGCAGCACACCAGAAGAAGGTGCTGCTACGACGGAAGGCCGATCTGATCGTGGTCAGCCGCGTCCCAGCGGGCTTGAAAACACTCGGCTGCCGTCAGCAGCCGAGCGCACACGAACTCTCGTACAGAGTACCTGCTCCGCCGTGCTGCTCGTACCCGGGCTCTCGGTGGTCCACCCGGACCAGCTGATGCCGGTCAGCAGGAGCATCGGCCCCGAGGGGGACCTCTTCCTCGGCTTCCCCGCCGATTCCCCGGTCGTACGGGCCGCGACGCGCGCCCAGGGCGACGAACTGACCGCTGTGCTGGAGATCACCGATGTCGCACCGGTCTCGGTCCCGCACCGGATCCGCGGCCGTGCCAGGATCGCCGGCTGGCTCACCGCCGTACCGGGGCTCGCTCAGCCCGGCCGGATGATGCTCCGGCTGGAGACCGGGGAGGCATCCGTCGACGATCTGTGGGGGTTCGAGGAGGTGGAGCCGGAGGCCTTCCGGGACGCCGTCGCCGATCCTCTGGCCACCCATGAGGCCGAGCTGCTCCAGCATCTGCACGCCGCTCACGACGAGCAGATGGCCACCCTGTCCGCGCTGCTCGGTGACCGGACCGAGTGCGGCTGCGCGGAGCACCGGATCGGTGCCGTCCCGCTCGCGCTCGACCGTTTCGGGCTCCGGGTGCGGTTCGTGGACGGCCGCGACGCCTGCTTCGACGCCCGGTTCGAATTCCCCGAGCCCGTACGCGACGTCTGCGAGCTGCGCCGCGCGATGCGCACCCTTTTCGCGGCGGCGTCGTGCTGAGCCGCGGTCACGAGGACGCCGGCCCGCCCTGCTCGCGGCCGAGCCGCTCGCGGACCCTGTCCGCCACATCGGCGTAGCGTGCCTCCGCTCCGTACCGCGTGGGTTCGTAGTAACGCCGGCCGCGGACGGCGTCCGGGGCGTACTCCTGGGCGGCGATGCCTCCGGGCACGTCGTGCGGGTAGACATAGCCCTGGGCGTGGCCCAGCTTGGCGGCGCCCTTGTAGTGGCCGTCGCGCAGATGGGCCGGGACCGGGCCCGCGAGGCCCCGGCGCACGTCCTCCTGCGCGGCGGAGATCGCCAGCGTCGCCGCATTCGACTTGGGGGCGAGCGCCAGCGCGATCGTGGCATGGCTGAGGGTCAGCGCCGCCTCGGGGAATCCGATCATGGCGACCGCCTGGGCCGCCGCCACCGCTGTGGGCAGCGCCGTCGGATCGGCGAGTCCGATGTCCTCACTGGCGGAGATCATCAGTCGCCGGGCGATGAAGCGCGGGTCCTCCCCCGCCTCGATCATGCGCGCCAGATAGTGCAGGGCGGCGTCCACGTCGGACCCGCGGATGGACTTGATCAGGGCGCTCGCGACGTCGTAGTGCTGGTCGCCGTCGCGGTCGTACTTCACGGCGGCGCGGTCGACGGTCTCCTCCAGCGTCGTGAGGGTGATCTCCCGCTCGTGCGTGGTGAGGGCCGCTCCTGCGGCCGCCTCCAGCGCGGTCAGCGCGCGGCGGGCGTCGCCGCCCGCGATACGCAGCAGATGGGCCTCGGCGTCCTCGGGCAGGGTGACGGCGCCGCCCAGTCCCCGCTCGTCGGTCAGCGCCCGGCGCAGGAGCGCGCGCAGGTCCTCGTCGGTGAGCGGCTCCAGGGTGAGGAGCAGGGAGCGCGACAGCAGCGGGGAGATGATCGAGAAGTACGGATTCTCCGTGGTGGCCGCGATCAGCGTGACCCAGCGGTTCTCCACGGCGGGGAGCAGGGAGTCCTGCTGGGCCTTGGAGAAGCGGTGGATCTCGTCGAGGAAGAGGACGGTCTCCTTGCCGAAGCCGCCGGTGGCGCGGCGCGCGCCCTCGATGACGGCCCGGACCTCCTTGACGCCCGCGGTGATCGCGGAGAGCTCGACGAAGCGCTTGTTGGTGGCCTTGCTGACCACGTACGCGAGGGTCGTCTTCCCCGTGCCGGGCGGGCCCCACAGGATCACCGACGAGGGGCCCGCGGGCCCTCCGCTGCCCTCGCCGACGAGGCGGCGCAACGGCGAACCCGGCTTGAGCAGGTGCTGCTGGCCGACGACCTCGTCCAGCGTGCGAGGACGCATCCGGACAGCGAGGGGGCTGCTGGACGGGTCCTTCTCCTGGCGGTCTTCGGCTGCTGCGGTAAAGAGGTCGGGCTCCACGTGAGGAAGCCTATGTCACCCCGCCGACAGGACCGCCCGGCGCGTCAGCTGGTCCAGAAGTCCCACCAGCGGGTCAGGATCAGCATGCCGATGATCCCGATCCAGAGCACCGGCGGCACCCAGTGGAATTCGGTGAGGGTGTTCCGCAGCCAGGCGGGGGCGGGCAGGATGCCGTGCTTGATGTTGTGCGTGGTGACGTAGCAGAACATGAAGATCGTCGCGACCCAGGCCAGGC
This sequence comes from Streptomyces sp. NPDC014623, assembly GCF_043088245.1. Lineage (NCBI taxonomy): Bacteria > Bacillati > Actinomycetota > Actinomycetes > Kitasatosporales > Streptomycetaceae > Streptomyces > Streptomyces sp. NPDC014623. The sequence goes on from NZ_JBIBZU010000004.1 coordinate 136,328, forward strand.
AGCACCACAGGCAGAGCGAATTGATGTTGTACAGCGACTGGTACTGCAGCCAGGTGCAGAAGCCGACGCCGAACAGGGTGCCCGCGTTGAGGCCCAGCCAGTACCAGGCGCGGAAGCGGGCCCCGGCGAGGAGCGCCATGCCGATGCCGATGACCACCGAGTAGGTGGCGATGCCGAGCATCGGGTTGGGGAAGCCGAAGGCGGCCGCCTGCTCGCTCTTCATGATGTTGCCGCACGCGACCACCGGGTTCAGGCTGCAGCCCGGAGTGAAGCTCGGGTCCTCGAGCAGCTTGAACTTGTCGATCGTGATGACCCAGGCGGCGAGCAGTCCGGCAGCGCCGGTGATCACCAGCAGCAGCGCGAGCGCGCGACTGCCGCCGTAGGTCTTCGCGCCGTCGTCCTCGTCCCGCCGGGAGGAGGGGTGGTCTACCGCTGCCATCGTCATATCGCCGTTCCATCACTGAGTAGCCGGCCGGGCACGGTCATTGTGCCGCACCGACCGTGCGGCCGACCGTTCGATCGACATAAAAGTGTGCGCCGGAAAAGCCGGAACCGGCGGTCCCCGGGAAGCCCGTGCCGTCGGCGGAACCCGCATTCCGCAGGGCCACCGCGACCATGACGGGGCAGCGCCCCCCCTGCACGCGGCAACGACCCGGCGGCGCCGGAAGCCGTCGAGCGGTCCCGTATCGGAAACCTCCCTGCGGTGAATCCGGTCTCGCGGAGTTGACGGGACGCACACGTGCGTGCTCCCGGGACCTGCCTGCGGGGCTGGGAGTGCTCCGACGGGCTGTGCCCGCCCGGGCGGGCACAGCGGTGGGCGGACAGCTTCCGGCTCAGGCCAGTCCGGCCCGCACCGTGGTCACGAGCGCGTCGAGCGCGACCGGCTCCTGCTCGCCGGACTCCATGTCCTTGAGCTGGACCGCGCCCTCGGCGAGATCACGCTCGCCGGCCACGATCGCGTAGCGGGCGCCGGAACGGTTCGCGTTCTTCATCGCGCCCTTCAGACCACGGCCGCCGTATGCGAAGTCCGTGGCGATCCCGGCCTTCCGCAGCTCCGTGACCAGCCCGAAGAGCACCCGGCGCGCCTCGTCGCCGAGCGGCACGGCGTACACGCTGGTGGTGGCGGGGATGCCGAGTTCGACACCCTCGGCCTCCAGGGCGAGGACCGTGCGGTCCACACCGAGCGCCCAGCCGACCGACGGCAGAGCGGGGCCGCCGATCATCTCGGACAGGCCGTCGTACCGGCCGCCGCCGCCCACCGCGGACTGGGACCCCAGGCCGTCGTGGACGAACTCGAAGGTCGTGCGGGTGTAGTAGTCGAGGCCCCGGACCAGCTTCTCGTCGTCCTCGTACACCACGCCGGCGGCCGTCAGCAGAGAGCGGACCTCCTCGTGGTACGCCTTGCAGGCGTCGCAGAGGAAGTCACGCAGCATCGGGGCGCCGGTCAGCTGCTTCCGGACGTCGGACCGCTTGTCGTCGAGGACGCGCAGCGGGTTGATCTCGATGCGGCGGCGGGTCTCCTCGTCGAGATCGAGGTCGCGCAGGAAACTCTGGAGCGCCTCCCGGTAGACGGGACGGCACTCCTTGTCGCCCAGCGAGTTCAGCAGGATGCGGAACTGGCTGAGTCCGAGAGAGCGGTACGCCTGGTCGGCGAGGATGATCAGCTCGGCGTCGAGCGCGGGGTCCTCGGTGCCGATGGCCTCTGCGCCCACCTGGGAGAAGTGACGGTAGCGGCCCGCCTGCGGCTTCTCGTAGCGGTAGTACGAACCGGAGTACCAGAGCTTCACGGGCAGGTTGCCCGCCTTGTGCAGGTTGGCCTCCAGCGCCGCGCGCAGCACGGACGCGGTGCCTTCGGGGCGCAGCGCCAGCTTGTCGCCGCCCTTGGTCTCGAAGGCGTACATCTCCTTGGACACGATGTCGGTGGACTCACCGACACCGCGTGAGAACAGGGCGACGTCCTCGAAGCCGGGAGTCTCGATGTAGCCGTAGCCGGAGTTCTTCAGGGGTGCGGAGATCGCGTCGCGCACCGCGAGGAACTTCGCGGAGCGAGGCGGGATCAGGTCGTACGTGCCCTTGGGGGCCTGGAAGGTACTCACGGTTCTTTTCTCTCGTCACATTCCGCGGCGCGGCGCGGCCGGACCGCTCAGGTACGGATTGGAGGCGCGCTCGCGGCCGATGGTCGTCTGGGGGCCGTGGCCGGACAGCACCACGGTCGAGTCGTCGAGCGGCAGGCACACACGGGCCAGCGACTCGAGCAGCTCGGCGTGGTCACCACCGGGCAGGTCGGTACGTCCGACGGAGCCGGCGAAGAGCAGGTCGCCCGAGAAGAGGATCTGCGGGACATCCGCGGCCTCGGGCATCCGGAACGTCACCGACCCCTTGGTATGGCCGGGCGCGTGCGCGACGCCGAACTCCAGACCCGCCAGCTCCAGCCTGGCGCCGTCGGTCAGCTCCTGGACGTCGTCCGGCTCCCCCACGGTCAGCTCGCCCATCAGCGGCATCCCGATGGAGTGGCCCAGCGCCTTCTCCGGATCGCTCATCATGTAGCGGTCCTGCGGGTGGATCCAGGCGGGGACGTCGTGGGCTCCGCACACGGGGACGACCGAGGCGACGTGGTCGATGTGGCCATGGGTGAGGACGACGGCGACGGGCTTGAGCCGATGTTTCTTCAGCGCTTCCTCGACGCCCTGGGCGGCCTGGTGACCCGGGTCGATGATCACGCACTCCTCACCGGCGGCGGGGGCGACCAGGTAGCAATTGGTCCCCCAGGCCCCGGCGGGGAACCCGGCAATGAGCACGATCGTCCTTAGTGTTCGTCCGACGAGGAGGGCCGCGGAGGCGAATGCGGCAGATCAGAGACTACCGGCGCTCCTCATTCCACAGCTAACCCATATACCGTACGGGCATTCCAGGACCGATCACACGACGCGCAAGGAGATCATCCGGTGGTCAGCAGCGATCAGCGGCGGCGGCAGCTCGCCCGGGAGAAGTTCGAGCGGCAGCAGCAGCGTCGGGAGGAAGCACGCCGGAGGACCAGGCGTCTCACGGCGATCATCGCCTCGTCGGCGGCCGTGGTGGCGGTCATCGGCGTGGGCGCGTACGTCTCGCTCGACGGCGACGACTCGAAGACCTCCGCGGACGCGGCCGCGAGCGCCGACCCGTCGCCCTCGCCCTCGAAGAGCGAGAGCAGCGCTCCCGAGCCGGCGATGAAGATCGACAAGAAGGCGAAGTACTCCATGTCGCTCAAGACGAACCAGGGCGACATCGGTATCGCGATGGACGCGGCGAAGACCCCGCACACCACGAATTCCTTCAAGGCCCTCGCGGACAAGGGGTACTTCGACGACACGAAGTGCCACCGACTGACCACGCAGGGTATTTTCGTCCTGCAGTGCGGTGACCCCAAGGGGGACGGCACGGGCGGTCCCGGTTACACGATCCCTGACGAGAATCTGACCGCGCTGGGCAAGGCGGGCGCCGACGGTTCGGTGACGTTCCCTGCGGGCACCGTCGCGATGGCGAACACCGGCCAGCCCGGCACGGGCGGCAGCCAGTTCTTCCTGGTCTACAAGGACACCAAACTCCCGCCCAGCTACACACCGTTCGGCACCATGGACGATGCGGGTCTGAAGGCCGTCAAGAAGGTCGCCGAGGCGGGCGTCGCCGATGGGGCGGGCGACGGCGCCCCGAAGAAGGCCGTCACGGTCGAGAAGGTGACGGTCGACAAGGTCTGACCGCAGGTGTGGTCGCCCGGCGCGGAGTCCCTGGAGCGCACCGGAGAATTTCAGCCGCGCTGAGTGCGGACAGCCGGGCGGCCGGTCGCCTAGATTGGCGTTGTGCAGGGCGGGCGCTGCCCGCCCCAGGAAACTGTGGACGATGCACGGGGGGCGAACCCCCTCGATGCATCAGGTGGAGGAGGCGCTGTGAGCAGCGACCCGTGGGGCCGTGTCGACGAGACGGGCACCGTGTACGTGCGTACGGCCGAGGGCGAGCAGGTCGTCGGATCGTGGCAGGCCGGTTCCCCCGAGGAGGCTCTGGCCTATTTCGAGCGCAAGTACGAGGGCTTGGTGGTCGAGATCGGCCTCCTCGAGCGGCGGGTGAAGACCACCGACCTCTCGGCGAAGGACGCCACGGCGGCGATCGAGCACCTTCGTGCGCAGGTCGACGAGCATCACGCCGTCGGCGATCTCGCCGCGCTCGGCAAGCGGCTGGACGCGCTCGTCGCGACGGTCGACTCACGCCGTGAGGAGCGCAAGGCCCAGAAGGCGAAGCAGACCGACGAGGCCCGTCAGGCCAAGGAGGCGCTCGTCGTCGAGGCCGAGGAGCTGGCGCAGAGCGAGCAGTGGCGGTCCGCGGGTGAGCGCCTGAGGGCTCTCGTCGACACCTGGAAGGGGCTGCCTCGTCTGGACCGCAAGTCCGACGACGAGCTGTGGCACCGCTTCTCGCATGCCCGTTCGGCCTTCTCCAAGCGCCGCAAGGCTCATTTCGCCGCGCTGGACGCCCAGCGCGAGGAGGCCCGCAAGGTCAAGGAACGGCTGGTCGCCGAGGCCGAGTCGCTCTCCGGTTCGACCGACTGGGGTGCGACGGCGGCGCGTTACCGCGACCTGATGACCGAGTGGAAGGCTGCGGGCCGCGCCCAGCGCGAGGCCGAGGACGAGCTGTGGAACCGCTTCCGCGGCGCACAGGACGTGTTCTTCGCGGCCCGCAGCGGCGTCTTCGCGGAGCGGGACGCGGAGCAGGGCGAGAACCTCAAGCTGAAGGAGGAGCTCGCCGCCGAGGCCGAGAAGCTCGTTCCGGTGACGGATCTGAAGGCGGCCCGGGCCGCGTTCCGTTCCATCAACGAGCGCTGGGAGGCCATCGGCCACGTCCCGCGTGACGCCCGCCCGAAGGTCGAGGGCCGGGTGCAGGCGGTGGAGCGCGCGCTCCAGGAGGCCGAGGAGTCCGAGTGGCGCCGGACGAACCCGGAGGCCCGGGCGCGCGCCGAGGGTCTGACGGGCCAGCTCCAGGCGGCCGTCGACAAGCTGCGCACGCAGATCGACACGGCACGCGCCTCGGGCAACAACGCCAGGGCCGACAAGCTCTCCCGCGAGCTCGAGGGCCGGCAGGCTCTGCTGGACCAGGCGCTGAAGGGCCTGGAGGAGTTCGGCGGCTGAAGCCGGCTTTCCCACCCGGTGAGGGGCCCCGCACGCGTCGCGTGCGGGGCCCCTCACGCATGCGGACGGCAACGAAGATCCGTGAAGCACCGCCGGGCTCCCGCCTTGGTCCCGAACAGGCCGAAGCGGATGAGTCCCGCACCAGCATGGTGTGCGCGTGCCGGATCCGCTGTATTCACCACGGCCTCGATGCAGATCAACACATGAGAATCACCCGTGCCGCCCTCGCCGCCGGATCGCCGTCCGCGGCCGGCACCGTGACGGCGGTGCCGGCCGCCGCGGACGGCCCGCTCACGCCGGTGGACGAGATGTCCGACGACGACCTCCGTGCCTCGATCCTGCGCATCCTGGCGGACGAGGACAGCGGAAGGAGGATCATCCCCGAGGCCGGCGAGGCCCTCGACAGCGGCTCCGCCGAGGTCATGCGGCAGTGGCTGGAAACCGGCTACCGCCCCGCCCGGGCCGAGGACGACCAGGCCGCCCTCACCAGCCTCCTCGCCCGGCCGGGCATCGGCGACGCGCTCCGCGCGGCGGCCGAGGAGGCCATCGAGGGCCCCCGGAGGAGATGCGGTACTTCCTGGAGCACGGCCAGTACGAGGGCGACGCGTAACCGGAGCGTCTCGCCGGCGACGTGCGCCGGAGCCTCGTCGCCGACGGTTCCTACGCGCCAGGCGTTACGGCCGCCGCGTCGAGGTGACCCGGTAGACGTCGTAGACGCCTTCCACGCCGCGTACGGCCTTCAGGACGTGCCCCAGGTGCTTCGGGTCACCCATCTCGAAGGTGAAGCGTGAGGTGGCCACCCGGTCGCGGGAGGTCTGCACGGCTGCCGACAGGATGTTCACGTGCTGGTCGGACAGGACCCGGGTGACGTCGGAGAGCAGCCTGGAGCGGTCCAGCGCCTCGACCTGGATGGCGACGAGGAAGACCGACGACTGGGTGGGCGCCCACTCGACGTCGAGGATCCGCTCGGGCTGCTGCGAGAGCGAGTCGACGTTGACGCAGTCCGCACGGTGCACGGAGACGCCGCTGCCCCGGGTGACGAATCCGATGATCGGATCGCCGGGTACGGGAGTGCAGCAGCGGGCCAGTTTGACCCAGACGTCCTCGACACCCTTGACGACCACGCCCGGGTCCGCGTTGGCCCGGCGTTTGCTGCGCCCGTGCGAGGGCGGCGAGCTCTCCGCCAGGTCCTCGTTGGCCGCGTCCTCGCCGCCGAGTGCCTGGACCAGTTTCTGGACGACACCGGCCGCGGTGACATGGCCTTCGCCGATCGCCGCGTAGAGCGAGGAGATGTCGGGGTAGCGCATCTCATGGGCGAGAGTGACCAGGGAGTCGCCCGTCAGGATCCGCTGGATCGGCAGATTCTGCTTGCGCATGGCTCGCGCGATGGCGTCCTTGCCCTGCTCGATCGCCTCGTCACGCCGCTCCTTGGAGAACCAGGCCCGGATCTTGTTGCGCGCCCGGGGCGACTTGACGAACTGGAGCCAGTCGCGGGAGGGCCCGGCGCCGGCCGCCTTGGAGGTGAAGACCTCCACCAGGTCGCCGTTGTCGAGCGTCGACTCCAGCGGTACGAGCCGGCCGTTGACCCGTGCCCCTATGGTCCGGTGGCCGACCTCCGTGTGGACCGCGTACGCGAAGTCGACCGGCGTCGCCCCGGCGGGCAGCGCTATCACGTCGCCCTTCGGTGTGAAGACGAAGACCTCGTTGCGCGACAGGTCGAACCGCAGGGACTCCAGGAACTCACTGGGGTCCTCGGTCTCCTTCTGCCAGTCCAGGAGCTGGCGCAGCCACGCCATGTCGTTGACCGTGTCCTGGCCGCGCCCGCCACCGGTGTTCTTCGGGATGTCGGTGCGGACCTTGGAGGCGCCGGCGACTGCTTCCTGCTTGTACTTCCAGTGCGCCGCGATGCCGTACTCCGCGCGGCGGTGCATGTCGAACGTACGGATCTGGAGCTCGACGGGCTTGCCGCTGGGACCGATCACCGTGGTGTGCAGCGACTGGTACATGTTGAACTTGGGCATCGCGATGTAGTCCTTGAACCGCCCCGGCACCGGATTCCACCGGGCGTGCACGGTGCCGAGCGCCGCGTAGCAGTCGCGGACGGTGTCGACGAGGACCCGGATGCCCACCAGGTCGTAGATCTCCGCGAAGTCGCGGCCCCGCACGATCATCTTCTGGTAGACGCTGTAGTAGTGCTTCGGCCGTCCGGTGACGGTGGCCTTGATCCGGGCGGCGCGCAGGTCGGCCTGGACCTCGTCGGTCACTATCGCGAGGTACTCGTCCCGCTTGGGTGCGCGCTCGGCGACGAGGCGGACGATCTCGTCGTACATCTTGGGGTAGAGGATCGCGAAGGCGAGGTCCTCCAGCTCCCACTTGATGGTGTTCATGCCCAGGCGGTGAGCCAGGGGCGCGTAGATCTCGAGGGTTTCGCGGGCCTTCTTCTCCTGCTTCTCCCGCTTGAGGTAGCGCATGGTGCGCATGTTGTGCAGCCGGTCGGCGAGCTTGATGACGAGGACCCGGGGGTCCTTGGCCATGGCGACGACCATCTTGCGTACGGTCTCCGCCTGGGCGGCCTCGCCGAACTTGACCTTGTCGAGCTTGGTGACGCCGTCGACGAGCAGCGCGACCTGGTCGCCGAAGTCCTTGCGCAGGGTGTCCAGGCCGTACTCGGTGTCCTCGACCGTGTCGTGCAGCAGCCCGGCCATCAGAGTCGCCGGGTCCATGCCGAGCTCGGCGAGGATCGTGGTGACGGCGAGCGGATGGGTGATGTACGGGTCGCCGCTCTTGCGCTTCTGGCCGCGGTGCCAGCGCTCGGCGACCTGGTAGGCCTTCTCGATCTGCCGCAGCGTGGCGGACTCGATCTTGGGGTCGTTGCCGCGGACCGTACGCAGGAGGGGTTCGAGGACCGGGTTGTACGGACTGGAGCGCTGCACCCCCAGTCGGGCGAGACGGGCCCGCACACGGTTGGACGAGCCGCCGGAGCGCGCGGGCGGGGCCGGCGGAACGGCGACGGCTCTGGAGGGGGGCTTCGCCGCGGGGGCGGGTGCCGGGGGGTTCGGCTCCGCGGCCGGCTTCACCGGGGGCGCCTGCTCCGTGCCGGAGGAGGGCACGGACTCCGGTCCGGGAGTCGGCGTCTTCGAGCCCGGAGGCGGGGTCTTCGTCCTGGGAGGCGGCTGCGTCTTCGACCCCGGAGGCGGGGCCGGCTTCGCCTGGGCCGTGGGCGTCTGGGGGGCCGGAGCCTGGGCGGGGCCCTGGGTGCGCTCACCGGCGGGCCCGGGCGTGCCCGCCCCGTCGGGCCGGCCCTTCCCGGGCGTGGCGGAGGCCGCCGCGGGCCTTTCGGGCTGCGGGGCGGCGGCTGGCTGGGCCTCGTCTGGCAAGAGCGCTCCTCGTGCGGATCCGGGCTACCGGAAAACCCATGGTATCGAGCCCCGGGCGGGTCCTCGCCCGGGGAGTGTGGAACCCCTCACGGCAACAGGACGGGTACCCGGATGTTCCCGGGTACCCGTCCTGTACGTCCTCATGCCCGCGGCGCAGGTCAGAGGGTGATCAGAGCCTCCAGCGGGGCGCCCCGCAGTCCTGCCCCGAGCCGGCTGCGGCCGGCGAGGAAGCCGAGCTCCATGAGGACCGCCACCCCGGCGACCTGCGCTCCGGCCCGCCGGATCAGTTCCAGCGAGGCCTCGGCGGTACCGCCGGTGGCCAGGACGTCGTCGATGACCATGACCCGGTCGTCGGCGGCCAGGTCCTCGGCGTGGATCTCGATCTCCGCCGTGCCGTACTCCAGCTCGTACGCCTGACCGAGCGTGGCGCCGGGCAGCTTCCCCGCCTTGCGCACGGGCACGAACCCGATCCCCGCCCGGACCGCGACCGGTGCGGCCAGGATGAAGCCACGCGCCTCGAGGCCGACGATCTTGGTGGCCCCGTACCGTACGCAGAGCTCCACGAAGAAGTCGGTGAGCGCGCTGAAGGCGGCCGGGTCCGCGAGCAGCGGGGTGATGTCCTTGAACATCACTCCGGGCTTCGGGTAGTCCGGCACGTCACGGATACGGCTGAGCAGGAGTTCCCGGGTGGCGTCGGTGACGCTCGTGCCGGTCATCGGCGGTTCCTCGGGGTCCTGCCGTGGCCTCCGGACTCCCGCCGCTGGCCCACGACCGCCCCGGCGGGCTCGGTGTCCCCGTCGGGGTCCCCGGCCCGGCCGTCGCCCTCGTCCTCGACGGACTCGCCCTTGGCGGCCGCCGCGGCCCTCTTGGCGAGGATCCGCTTCTTCAGTGCCTTTATCTGCGGCTCGCGCTCCTTGAGGTCGGCGACCAGCGGGGTGGCGATGAAGATCGAGGAGTACGCACCGGCGGCGAGGCCGACGAAGAGGGACAGCGAGATGTCGTTCAGCATGCCCGCGCCGAGCACGCCGCCACCGATGAACAGCAGACCGGCGACCGGCAGCAGGGCGACGACGGTGGTGTTGATCGAGCGCACCAGCGTGCCGTTGATGGAACGGTTGGCGATCTCGCTGTAGGTCCAGCGGGTCTGCTTGGTGATCCCGTGCGTGCCCTCCTTCAGGCTGTCGAAGACGACCACCGTGTCGTAGAGGGAGTAACCGAGGATCGTGAGCAGACCGATCACGGTGCCCGGGGTGACCTCGAAGCCGACGAGGGCGTAGACACCGACCGTGATGGTGATGTCGTGGATCAGCGCGATCAGGGCCGCGACGGCCATGCGCCACTCGAAGGCGATGGCCAGGTAGACCACCACGAGGACCATGAAGATGCCGAGGCCCGCCCAGGCCTTGTTGGCGATCTGCTCGCCCCAGCTGGGGCCGACGAGGTCCGCGTTGATCTTCGCCTCGGGGATGCCGAGGTCCTCGGAGAGCTGGGCCTTGATCTCGTCGGCCTTCTGGGTGTCGACCTCGGTGATCTGGATCCGGAGCCCGCCGTTGCCGAGCTCCTGGACGATCGCCTCGTGGCCGGAGGCCTCGACCGCGTCCTCGTGTGCCTGGGAGACGGACACCTTGGCCTTGGTGTCGGTCGTGAAGACGGCACCGCCCTTGAACTCGATGCCCATGTTCAGACCGCTGACCGCCAGACCGAGGATGGCCGTGATGGTGATCAGGATCGAGACGCCGTACCAGATCTTGCGCTTGCCGATGAAGTCGTAACCGACCTCGCCACGGTAGAGCCGGGCGCCGAGATTGCCGAGTCGCGACATCTCACGCCTCCTTCGGGTGGTCGGTGCGGACGTTGACGCGGCGTGAGCGGCGCAGCGGGGGCTTGGCGCCGAGCCGCTTCGGGTCCAGGCCGGACCACGGGTGACCGCTGGCGAAGAACTTCGTACGGGCCATCAGTGTCATCACGGGCTTGGTGAAGAGGAACACCACGACGACGTCGAGCAGGGTCGTGAGACCGAGCGTGAACGCGAAGCCCTGGACCTTGCCGACGGTGACGAGGAAGAGCACGGCCGCGGCGAGGAACGACACGAAGTCGGACACGAGGATGGTGCGCCGGGCCCTGGGCCAGGCGCGCTCGACGGCCGGCCGGAGTGTGCGGCCCTCACGGATCTCGTCCCGGATGCGTTCGAAGTAGACGATGAAGGAGTCCGCCGTGATACCGATCGCCACGATGGCACCGCAGACGGCCGGGAGGTTCAGCGCGAAGCCGATGGCCGGACCGAGCAGGGCCATGATCGTGTAGGTCAGGACGCCGGAGGCCAGCAGGCTGAGGAGCGCGATGAGCGCCAGACCGCGGTAGTAGGCCACCAGGTAGATGACGACCAGCGCCAGTCCGATGGCACCGGCGATGAGACCGGCCTCCAGCTGCTCGCCGCCGAGGGCGGCGGTGACGGTGGTGACGGTGTCCTCGCTGAAGGACAGCGGGAGCGCCCCGTAGGAGAGGACGTTGGCCAGGTCCTCCGCCGACTGCTGGGTGAAGCTGCCGGAGATCTCGGCGCTGCCGCTGAGCGCCTCGTTCACCTGGGGTGCGGAGACGACCTCACCGTCGAGGGAGATCGCGAACTGGTTCTGCGGGGACTGCTGCGTCGACAGTTTCTTCGTGATCGACTGGAACTTCTTGGAGCCCTTGTCGGTGAACTCCATGGAGACGAGCCAGATGCCGCGCTGCTGGTCGAACTGGGCCTTCGCGTCGTCGACGTCCGTGCCGGAGACCTCGGCCGGGCCGAGGAGGTACTTGGCGTCACCCTCGGAGCTGCACGCGACCGTGGGGTCCTCGGGCTTGACGCCGTCACCGGCCTTGGCGCGGGCGGACGGGTCGGTGCAGTCCAGCGCGGTGAACTTCTTCTCGAGCGCTGCGGTGGCGGGGTCGGGTGTGCCGGTCGCCGCGGGGGTGTCCGCCGCACCGGCGGCGCCGGCGGCAGGGGTCGGCGTCGTGTCCTGCTTCAGGGCGCCGGTGACGGCACGGCCCTGGGTGGTGGCGCCCGCCGAGGGCGTCGTCTTCGGGTCGGAGGCCGTTTCCGGGTCGCTCGCCTTCGCACTGGGCGTGGCGCTCGGCTTCCCGGAGCCGCTCTCGGACGGACTCGCGGAACCTTCGGGTGCCGGCTCGCCGCCGGTGACCGTGAGCACGGGCCGGAAGTAGAGCTGGGCGGTCGTGCCGACCTGCTCCCGGGCCTGCTTCGAATTCGTCCCCTTGGGGATGTTGACGATGATGTTCGATGCGCCCTGGGTCTGGACCTCGGCCTCGGAGACGCCCAGACCATTGACACGGCGTTCGATGATGCTGACCGCGGTGTTCATGTTGGTCTCGTTGATCGCCTCGGGCTTGCCGGGCTGGCTCTTCGCCTTGAGGGTGATCGAGGTGCCGCCCGCAAGGTCGATACCGAGCCGGGGCGTGGTGTGACCTGACAGGAACATCCCGCCGGTCAGGGCGACCATGGCGATGAGGATCAGGACCAGGGCACGCCCCGGCCTCCCCTGTCCACCGGTTGAGCCCCGGCCTTTCTTCGGTGCTGCCACCTTTTCGTTTCTCCCTGTCCAACCGCCCCGCGCCGGGTACGCGCCCGAGCGGCCACGAAGTGTTGTGGGGACCCGCCCCCGCAGAAGACCGCACGGCCCGTAAGACGCCGGACACCTGTGGGTGCCCGGCGTCTGTGGGTCGTGGAACTACTTCGCGTCGCCCTCGCCGTCGGCCTTGGCGTCCTTGACGTCGGCGTCCTTCGGCGCGTCGGCGTCCTCGGCCTTCTTGCCCAGGTCGATCTTCGCGACGTCCGCGTCCGCGGGCTCACCGGCGGTGAGCGATGAGGCGTCGTCGGGCACGACGGTGCCGTCGCTCTCCAGCTCGTCGTCGCCGTGGACGATGCGGTTGTACTCCGCGTCGTCCAGGACGGCGCCGATGGCGTTCTTGGCGTAGACGGCGTGGACGCCGGGCGCGACCTCGAGGAGAACCGTGTCGTCCTGAATCTCCTTGACGGTGGCGTACATGCCCCCGATCGTCCGGACGCCGGTGCCGGGCTGCATGTCGTCGCGCATCTGCGCAGCCGCCTGCTGCTTCTTCTTGGCGGACCGGGTCATCAGGAACATGGCCCCGATGAGCACGATGAAGGGGAGGAGGGTCACGAGACTCACGGGACGGAACTTCCTTCGCACGACCACGCTGATAATCACGCGGCCTGATCTACGGGGGTGGGCACACCGACCTGTACGGACGGCATCGGCGGAGTCTAAGCGAGTCCGCATCGTTGGAACAACGTCCAGGATGGCACCGTGGTTCCCCTGCTGGCCAGCCCGCGCTGTGTCACGCCCCGAACAGGCCCTGTTGTCCCTTTGCGCCGTGCTGCGGCGGTGCGAGCCCGAGGTGCGCCCACGCCGCAGGGGTGGCGACCCTGCCCCGTGGGGTCCTCGCGAGCAGTCCTTCCCGCACGAGGAAGGGCTCGGCGACCTCCTCGACCGTCTCGCGCTCCTCCCCCACGGCCACCGCGAGGGTGGAGAGCCCGACGGGGCCTCCCCCGAAGAGCTTCAGCAGGGCGCTCAGCACCGCACGGTCCAGCCGGTCGAGCCCCCGGGCGTCGACCTCGTACACCCGCAGGGCCGCGGCCGCGATGTCACGGTCGATCCGCCCTTCCGCCTTGACCTGGGCGTAGTCCCGGACGCGGCGCAGCAGACGGTTGGCGATGCGGGGCGTGCCCCGGGAGCGTCCGGCGATCTCTGCGGCTCCCGCTGTGTCTATGGCGACGTCGAGGAGGCCGGCGGAGCGGTGGATGACCCGCTCCAGCTCGGTGGGGGCGTAGAACTCCATGTGTCCGGTGAAGCCGAAGCGGTCGCGCAGCGGGGGCGGCAGCAGTCCCGCCCTGGTGGTGGCGCCGACGAGGGTGAACGGCGGCAGTTCCAGCGGGATGGCCGTGGCCCCCGGGCCCTTGCCGACGATGACGTCGACCCGGAAGTCCTCCATCGCCATGTAGAGCATCTCCTCGGCCGGCCGCGACATGCGGTGGATCTCGTCGAGGAAGAGGACCTCGCCCTCCTGGAGCGAGGAGAGGATCGCAGCGAGATCGCCGGCGTGCTGGATGGCGGGGCCGGAGGTGATCCGGATCGGCGCGCCCATCTCGGCCGCGATGATCATGGAGAGGGTGGTCTTGCCCAGGCCGGGGGCGCCGGAGAGCAGGACGTGATCGGCGGTGGCGCCCCGGGCACGGGCGGCCTTGAGGACCAGGTCGAGTTGTTCACGCACCTTCTCCTGCCCCACGAACTCGTGCAGGTCCTTCGGGCGCAGGGCCGCCTCGACCGCCGTGTCCTCGCCGTCCGCTCCGGCGTCGACCAGGCGGTCGTCCGGCCGCTCGTCCGTGAGGTCGCCGGTGTCGGGTCCGGTTTCGTCCCAGTTCATCTCGTCAGTCCCGCCTCGGGTGTTTCGGTGCCGGTCCGCGCGGTGCTCCGGCCGGCGTGCAGGGCGTATGGGCCCCTGGGGTCAGCGTGCGCGGTTCAGTGTCTGCAGTGCGGCGCGCAGCAGCTGCGGTACGGGGGCCTGAGCGCCGCCGGCGATCGCCGCCTCGGCCTGCGGGGTCACGGCGGTCACGGCATCGTCGGCCTCGCGGGTGGCGTAGCCGAGGCCGATCAGGGCGGCCTGCAGCTGGTCGCGCCAGGAGCTGCTGACGGCGGCGCCGACGCCCTGCCGGCCGCTGTGTGCGCCGACCGGTTCGCCGAGCCGGTCCTTGAGTTCGAGGAGGAGCTTCTGGGCGCCCTTCTTGCCGATGCCGGAGACGGCGGTGAGCGCCTTCTCGTCGCCGGTGGCGACGGCGATGCGCAGGGCGTCGGGACTGTGGGCGGCGAGCATGGCCTGGGCGAGCCTGGGGCCCACCCCGCTGGCGGTCTGCAGCAGCTCGAAGACCTGCCGCTCGTCGTCGTCCGCGAAGCCGTAGAGGGTGAGCGAGTCCTCCCGGACGACCAGGGACGTGGCCAGCCTGGCCTCCTCGCCGATGCGCAGGCCGGCGAGCGTGCCGGGGGTGCACTGGACGGCCATGCCGATGCCGCCGACCTCGATCACGGCTGTGACCGGGCCGAGGGCGGCCACCGGGCCGGAAACGAAGGCGATCATGCGGTACGGCCTTTCAGCGTGCGGTGGGCGGCGACGGCCTGCTGCAGTCGGTTCTGCGCGGGCGCGCGCCAGATGTGGCAGATGGCGAGGGCGAGGGCGTCGGCGGCGTCAGCGGGCTTCGGTGGGGCGTCGAGCCGCAGCAGCCGGGTCACCATGGCCCCTACCTGGGCCTTGTCGGCGCGTCCCGATCCGGTGACTGCGGCCTTGACCTCGCTGGGGGTGTGCAGGGCGACCGGGATGCCGCGGCGCGACGCGCAGAGCATGGCGACGGCACTGGCCTGAGCGGTGCCCATCACCGTACGCACGTTGTGCTGGCTGAAGACCCGCTCCACGGCGACGCATTCGGGCCGGTGCTCGTCGAGCCAGCGCTCTATGCCCTGCTCGATGGCGACGAGCCGGTGGCCGAGCTCCGCGTCGGGCGGGGTCCGCACGACGCCGACGCCGACCATGGTGAGCGGTCGGCCGGCCACTCCCTCGACGACTCCGACGCCGCACCGGGTCAGCCCCGGGTCCACCCCCAGCACCCGCATGAATGGGACCCCCTTCGCCGCTCGGTCATCTGTTCCCGCAGGCTATCGGCTGCCACTGACAGTGCGACGGGCCGACGGGGTGTGTCCCGTCGGCCCGTCGGTGTACTGCGTGCCGCCGCCTCAGGCGTCGACCTTCTCCATGACCTCGTCGGAGATGTCGAAGTTGGCGAAGACGTTCTGCACGTCGTCGCTGTCCTCCAGGACGTCGATCAGCTTGAAGATCTTGCGCGCGCCCTCTTCGTCCAGCTCCACCTGCATGGTCGGGACGAAGTTGGCCTCGGCCGAGTCGTAGTCGATGCCGGCCTCCTGGAGCGCCGTGCGGACCGCGACCATGTCGGTGGCCTCGCTGAGCACCTCGAAGGTGTCACCGAGGTCGTTGACCTCCTCGGCACCCGCGTCGAGCACCGCTCCGAGCACGTCGTCCTCGGTCAGCTCCCCCTTGGGGACGATCACGACGCCCTTGCGGTTGAACAGGTACGAGACCGAGCCCGGGTCCGCCATCGAACCGCCGTTGCGCGTCATGGCGACACGGACGTCGGACGCGGCACGGTTGCGGTTGTCGGTGAGGCACTCGATGAGCACCGCGACACCGTTCGGGCCGTAGCCCTCGTACATGATCGTCTCGTAGTCGGCGCCGCCGGCCTCGAGACCGGCGCCGCGCTTGACCGCCGAGTCGATGTTCTTGTTCGGGACCGAGCTCTTCTTGGCCTTCTGAATGGCGTCGAAGAGAGTCGGGTTGCCGGACACGTCGGCGCCGCCCGTGCGCGCCGCCACCTCGATGTTCTTGATCATCTTCGCGAAGAGCTTGCCGCGCTTGGCGTCGATCACGGCCTTCTTGTGCTTCGTCGTAGCCCATTTAGAGTGGCCGGACATCTGCCTTCTCCTTCGCGTCACCAAAATCGATCCGAACCCGGGAGATCCTACCGGGGTCGGGATCAGCCCACGGAGCGCACCATGTCGGTGAAGAGCGTGTGCACACGGTGGTCGCCGGTCAGTTCCGGGTGGAACGAGGTGGCCAGGGCGTTTCCCTGGCGTACGGCCACGATATGCCCTCCGTGCACCGCGACGACCTCGGCGCCGGCGCCGACCGACTCCACCCAGGGGGCCCGGATGAAGACACCGTCGACGGGTCCGCCGGACACCCCGGTGACCTCGACGGCCGCCTCGAAGGATTCGTTCTGCCGCCCGAAAGCGTTACGGCGCACGATCATGTCGATGCCGCCGACCGTCTCCTGGCCGGAAACGGGGTATCCCCTGCTCGAACGGAGTTGAGGGCTCGGGGAAGGGTCGAGGATCTTGTCGGCGAGCAGGATCATGCCCGCGCAGGTGCCGTAGACAGGCATCCCGGTGGCCACCCGCTCGCGCAGCGGCTCCAGCATGCCGAAGAGGACAGCCAGTTTGGACATGGTGGTGGATTCGCCACCGGGTATGACGAGCCCGTCGACCTCGGCGAGCTCCTCGGGCCGCCTGACCGGCCTGGCCAGGGCGTCCGCCGAGGCCAGGGCGACCAGGTGTTCCCGTACGTCGCCCTGGAGAGCCAGGACTCCGATGACAGGGGTGCCGGGCATCGGTGCTTACCAGCCGCGGTTGGCGTAGCGCTCGCCCTCGGGCAGCGTGTCGCAGTTGATGCCGACCATGGCCTCGCCGAGACTGCGCGAGGCGTCCGCGATGATCTTCGGGTCGTCGTAGAAGGTGGTGGCCTTCACGATGGCGGCGGCGCGCCTGGCCGGGTCACCGGACTTGAAGATGCCGGATCCCACGAAGACGCCCTCGGCGCCGAGCTGACGCATCAGGGCCGCGTCCGCGGGGGTGGCCACGCCGCCGGCCGAGAACAGGACGACGGGCAGCCGGCCGAGCTCGGAGACCTCCTTGACCAGCTCGTAGGGGGCGCGGAGCTCCTTGGCCGCGGCGTACAGCTCGTTGTTGTCGTAGCCGCGCAGCCGGGCGATCTCGTTCTTGATCTGACGCAGGTGCCGGACCGCCTCGACGACGTTGCCGGTGCCCGCCTCACCCTTCGAACGGATCATCGCGGCACCCTCGGCGATACGGCGCAGGGCCTCGCCCAGGTTGGTGGCGCCGCAGACGAAGGGGGTGGTGAAGGCGAACTTGTCGCTGTGGTTGACCTCGTCGGCCGGGGTCAGGACCTCGGACTCGTCGATGTAGTCGACACCGAGGGACTGGAGCACCTGGGCCTCGACGAAGTGGCCGATACGCGACTTGGCCATGACGGGGATGGAGACGGCCTCGATGATCTCCTCGATCATGTCGGGGTCCGACATCCGGGCCACGCCGCCGTCCTTGCGGATGTCGGCCGGTACCCGCTCCAGGGCCATGACGGCCGCGGCGCCCGAGTCCTCGGCGATCTTCGCCTGCTCGGCGTTGACGACGTCCATGATCACACCGCCCTTGAGCTGCTCGGCCATGCCGCGCTTGACTCGGGCGGTGCCGGTGGCCGGGGTCTCGGCGGACTGCGGGGTGCGGGGAAGCGTGGACACGGATCGACCTCACTGGGGGTGGAAAGACGCTGGATACTGCAGCCCCGAGCAAACGCTCCGGAAGCAGTCCACAGCAAGGGCCAATGAGCACCCCGTGGACCGTTCCGCACGCCCTCGGGCCCGCCGGCCCGCAGCCGCTCCGCCCGCTACCGGCTCCCCGGGCGGTCGGCCAGGGCGACCGGCGGCTCGTCGTCCATCTCGAAAGCGAGCGGGAACGGGGCGTGCCCCGCCAGCCGGAACAGCCGCACCGTCCGGTGTCTGCGCAGCGCGCGCGCGGCGCGCACGGCGTCGTTGTGGAAGCGGCGCGCCATCGGTACGCGGCGTACGGCGGCGGCCAGTTCCCTGGCCGCGTCCTCACCGCCCGGGAACTCCTTCACCGCCTCGACCTGCGCCACCTCGCCGAACACCGCCCGCAGGGCGGTGCTCAGCTCGCTCTCGGCGACCTCACGCTGCTCCTCCTCGGCCTGCCGCGCCGCGTGCGCCGCCTCGTACAGCACGATCGACGCCGCGGGATCCAGGACCTTGGAGGTGGCCAGCTCCTGGGTGACCGAGGCGCGGCGCAGCAACTGGGCGTCCAGCGCCGCCCGGGCCGCGTCGATACGGGCGTGGAGCCGGTCGAGCCGCCCGGCGGTCCAGCTGAGATACAGGCCGATCGCGAAGAGCGCGACGACGGTCCAGATGAGGATTTCGATCACGGGCGGCAAGGCTACCGCCGGAAGGAGTCCCCCGGACCCGCCGGTACGCCATGGCCCGCACCTGGGACGGGCGTGCCGACCTCGGGCCACCTCTGGGAGGGGCGTCCGGCCCCGCTCCTGGGGACCGCCGGCCCCCGCTCAGTCCCTGGCGAGGCCGAAGCGCGCGCGGAGCCCGGTGCGTTCGTCGGTGTCCACGGACGCGGCCCCCTCCGTCACCGTCTCGTACACCCCGAGGATGTCCGCGCCGACGGTCGTCCAGTCGAAGCGGCGCACATGTGCGCTGCCCCGCTCCCGCAGCCCCGCTCGCCGCTCCGGGTCGCCCAGCAGCCGGATCGCGGCCGCGGCCAGCGCGTCCGCGTCCTCGTTGGCGAACAGGTCGCCGGCGGACCCCTGGTCGAGCACCTGCGCGAAGGCGTCCAGATCGCTCGCGAGGACGGGCGCTCCCGCGGACAGTGCCTCGACCAGAATGATGCCGAAGCTCTCGCCACCGGTGTTCGGCGCGACGTACACATCGACGCTGCGCAGCAGCCGTGCCTTGTCCTCGTCGCTCACCATGCCCAGGAACTCGACACGTCCCCGCATCTCCTCCGGCAGTGAGGCGACCGCTTCCTCCTCGTCCCCGCGCCCCGCGACCAGCAACCGGGTCTCCGGGCGTGCGGCGAGGATCGCGGGGAGCGCCTTCATCAGGACGGGCAGGCCCTTGCGGGGCTCGTCGATACGCCCTATGAAGCCGAGCGTGCCGCCCTGCCACTCGTCCTTCGGCTCGGCCCGGGCGAAGAAGTCCACGTCGACGCCGTTGGGGATGACCACGGCGTCCCCGCCGAGGTGCTCGACGAGGGTCCGCCGCGCGTACTCGCTCACCGCGATCCGCGCGCTGATCTTCTCCAGCGCCGGCTGGAGGATCGGATACGCCGCGATCATGGCCCTGGAACGCGGATTGGACGTGTGGAACGTCGCCACGATCGGCCCCTGGGCCGCCCAGCAGGTGAGCAGGCCCAGCGAGGGCGAGGTGGGCTCGTGGATGTGGATGACGTCGAAGGTGCCGTCGTTCAGCCAGCGCCGGACCCGTGCGGCGGACAGGAAGCCGAAGTTCAGCCGGGCGACGGAGCCGTTGTACGGGACGGGCACCGCCCGGCCCGCGGACACGACGTACGACGGGAGCGGCGTCTCGTCGTCGGCGGGTGCGAGCACCGAGACGTCGTGACCGAGGCGGATCAGGTGCTCGGCCAGGTCCCGGATGTGGAACTGCACCCCGCCCGGGACGTCCCAGGAGTACGGGCAGACGATGCCGATCTTCACTGAGCTTCCCCCTGGGGGTCCAGATCGGAGAGCCAGAGCCGCTGCAGCATGTGCCAGTCCTCCGGATGCTCGGCGATCCCGGCGGCGAAGGCGTCGGCCAGCGCCTGCGTCATGGAGGACGTCTTCTCCGCGCGGGTACCTGTCTCCGGTACGGCGACGGGCGGATGGACCCGTCCCTGCATCACCGGCGTGCCGTCGTACCAGAGGGTGACGGGCAGCAGCAGCGCGCCGGTCTGCTGGGCCAGCAGCGCCGGCCCGGCGGGCATGCGCGCGGTGTCGCCGAAGAAGTCCACCTCGACCCCGGAGGCGGACAGATCGCGGTCGGCGACGAGACAGACCAGCCCTCCCGAACGCAGCCGCCGGGCCAGCTTCCCGAACGCGGCCCCTCCGTTGTGCGGAAGGACCTCCATGCCCAGCCCCTGGCGGTAGGCCACGAACCGGTCGTAGAGGGATTCCGGCTTGAGCCGCTCGGCGACCGTCGTGAACGGCACCTTCAGGTCCGTGGTCGCCCATGCTCCCGCCAGGTCCCAGTTCCCCAGGTGCGGCAGCGCGGCTACGACGCCCTGGCCCGAGTCGAGAGCCTCGGTGATCCGGTGGACGTCACGGACGTGGATGGAGGCCTTGATCCGCTGCGGACTCCAGGTAGGCAGCCGGAAGGACTCCATCCAGTAGCGCATGTACGAACGCATGCCCGCCTTCGACAGCTCTGCGAGCCGTGCGGCGTCCGCGTCCGGCACCACCCGGGCGAGGTTCGACTCCAGGCGCAGCACGGACTTTCCGCGCCGCTTCCACACCTGGTCGGCCAGGGTGCGGAAGAGCGCGGCCGCGGCCGGCTCGGGAAGCATCTTGACCGCGCCCCAGCCGAGGCCGTAGAGCCCGTCGGTCAGCCGTCCCCTCAGATCTGATCCGGTACTCACTGCGTGGCCTCGCTCCCCTGGTCCGCCGTCCCGCCCTGGACGGCGGCCGCGGCGGCATCGGCCTCGGCCGACTCCCTGCGCACGGTCACCACCCGCTGGATCAGCGTGACCAGGCTGCCCACGGCGACGATCCACAGCGCGATCGGGAGCAGGACCTGGATCCCGGGCACCCCGAAGCCGTGCAGGCCGGCGAGGCCTGCCGCGACCAGCGAGATGACGAGCCGCTCGGCGCGCTCCACCAGTCCGTTCACCGCGACCGGCAGGCCGATCGACTCGCCCCGCGCCTTCGTGTACGAGACCACCTGGCCGCTGGCCAGGCAGAAGATCGCGACCGCGCACAGCGCGTTGTCGTCACCGCCGCCCGCGTACCAGAGCGCGAATCCGGCGAAGATCGCCCCGTCCGCCACCCGGTCGAGCGTCGAGTCCAGGAACGCGCCCCACCGGCTGGAGATCCCGGCCTGCCGGGCCATGTTGCCGTCGACGAGGTCCGAGAAGACGAAGACCGTGATCACGATCGTGCCCCAGAAGAACTCCCCCATCGGGAAGAAGACCAGCGCACCTGCCATCACTCCGGCCGTACCGACGAGAGTGACCGCGTCGGGGCTGACCCCGAGGCGGAGCAGCAGAGCGGCGAACGGTGTGAGGACACGCGTAAAAAATGCACGCGCGTACTTGTTCAGCATGGCCTTCCCGAGGTTCGGCGGGCGCCGTGGCCCCTTCGGCCACCGGCTGGCCCATCGTAGTCACCAGCCGTGCCCGGTATCGGCGGGGCACCCCATCCCGCCCGGCGCCCCGAAGTCCCGCTTCGCCGCGGGCGACGTGTGGACGACTTCCGGCGCGGGTGAAAAGCTCGAATGACCGCGGGCGTCGCCGGAACCGCCGCGACGGCTCCCCGCCCGTGTGCCCGCCCCCAGCTCTTGCGGCACCGCCACCGATCGGGAGGCACGCGTCATGGGTGACAGGACACATACGCACACCGGAGCCGCCGGCAGGGCGGCGGCGGCCGACGGGCCCGCCTCCGTACGGAACGTGGCGCTGGTCGGCCACAGCGGCTCGGGCAAGACCACCCTGGTCGAGGCGCTCGCGCTGACGGCCGGGGCGCTGAACCGGGCCGGCCGGGTCGAGGACGGCTCCACCGTCTCCGACCACGACGAGATCGAGCGGCGCCGACGCCGTTCCGTGCAGCTCTCGCTGGTCCCCGTCGAATGGGGCGGCTACAGGATCAATCTGCTGGACACTCCCGGTCACGCGGACTTCGTCGGGGAACTCAGGGCCGGTCTGCGCGCGGCGGACGCCGCCCTCTTCGTGGTCTCGGCCGCCCAGGAGGCCGATGCCGTGGCCGGCACCACCCGGACGGTCTGGGAGGAGTGCGCGGCGGTCGGAATGCCACGGGCCGTCGTCGTCACCCACCTGGACACCGCGCGCACGTCCTTCGACGGGATGGCCCGGATCTGCGGCGAGATCTTCGGGCACGACGACCCCGACGCCGTGCTCCCCCTCCATCTGCCGGTGCAGGGGCCCGAGGGACCGGACGGCCACGCCCCGCTCACCGGACTCACCGGACTCCTCGCCCAGCGGGTCCTCGACTACTCCTCGGGGGAGCTACAGGAGAGAGCACCCGCCGGCGACCAGCAGGAGCCGCTCCGGGAGGCGCGTAACCGGCTCATCGAGGGGATCATCGCCGAGAGCGAGGACGAGACCCTGATGGACCGCTATCTCGCCGGTGGCGAGATCGGTGTCCCGACTCTCTTCGCCGACCTGGAGCGCGCCGTCGCGCGGGGCTCCTTCCACCCCGTCCTCACCGCGGCCCCCGCCGCAGAGGGTGCCCGCCAGGGCGTCGGCACCGTGGAACTCCTCGACCTGATCACCCGGGGCTTCCCCTCCCCCGGGGAACGCGCCCTGCCCGCCGTCACCACCCCGGGCGGCGATCCGCGCCCCGCTCCCGTCTGCGATCCGGCGGCACCCCTGGTCGCCGAGGTCGTGAAGACCTCGTCCGACCCGTACGTGGGACGGGTCTCCCTCGTCCGCGTGTTCTCCGGCACCCTGCGCCCCGACGACACCGTGCACGTGTGCGGCCACGGCCTCACCGAGCCCGGCGGCGGGGGCCGCCCCTGCCATGAGGCCGACGTGCGCGTCGGCGCCCTCACCGAGCCCTTCGGCGGGCAGCAGCGCCCCCTGGACCACTGCGTCTGTGGAGACCTCGCCTGCGTCTCCAAACTCGGCGGGGCGGAGACCGGGGACACCCTCTCGGGCACCGGCGACCCCCTGCTGATGGAGCCGTGGGCCATGCCCGACCCGCTGTTCCCCCTCGCGGTCCGCGCCCACAGCAAGGTCGACGAGGACAAGCTCTCGCAGGGCCTGGGGCGCCTGGTCGCCGAGGATCCCACGATGCGTCTGGAGCAGAACCAGGACACCCGTCAGGTCGTGCTGTGGTGCATGGGCGAGGCGCACGCGGACGTCGCGCTGGAACGCCTGCGCAGCAGGTACGGCGTACAGGTCGACGCCGAACCCCACCGTGTGCCGCTGCGCGAGACGTTCGCCTCGCGGTCCGTCGGGCGAGGCCGGCTCGTCAAGCAGTCCGGAGGCCACGGCCAGTACGCGATCTGCGAGATCGAGGTGGAGCCGCTGCCGCCCGGTGCGGGCATCGAGTTCGTCGACAAGGTGGCCGGCGGTTCGGTGCCGCGGCAGTTCATCGCGTCCGTGGAGAAGGGCGTCCGCTCCCAGGCTGCCCGCGGTGTCGCGGCCGGCCATCCGCTCGTCGACGTGCGCGTGACCCTGCTCGACGGCAAGTCGCACTCGGTCGACTCCTCCGACGCGGCCTTCCAGACCGCGGGAGCGCTGGCGCTGCGCGAGGCCGCTGCCGGCACCCGCGTCCAGCTCCTCGAACCCGTCGCGGAGGTCGGTGTCCTGGTTCCCGACGACTACGTGGGGCCCGTCATGAGCGACCTCGCGGGGCGGCGGGGCCGGGTGGTCGGCACCGAGCAGGCCTCCGGTGAGCGCACACTCGTACGCGCCGAAGTGCCGGAGGCCGAGATCGGCAGGTACACCGTGGACCTCCGCTCCCTGACGCACGGGAGCGGCCGGTTCGACCGGGCGTACGCCCGGCACGAACCGATGCCTCCACAACTCGCCGACCGCATCCGCGAAGCGCGGTGAAACACCACGAACGTGAGCAGGCTGACCGGATATGGCGCCTCCGCCCACCCGTCGGCCCCGTCCGCGGGCGGGCGGAGGGGTCCGGACGATACCCTGTGGGCCCAGCTCAGAAGGTGTGCGACGTACGGTAGTTGGGAACAGCCGCAGGAGCAGGCCGTGCGGGCGAGTGGGGGCGACAGTGGCGAACGACGGATTCGATTTCTCACCCGGAGCGCAGATCCCGCTCCAGGGTTCGGGAGGACAGGCGGTGGCGACCAACGCCCTCGCCTCCGCCGCGTACCGCGACAGCGATGTGACGGAGATCCTCAAGGCCAACAGCGAGTGGCACAAGTCCGAGGTCAAACCGGGCGAGTCCAAGCTGTTCAAGTCCGACTACTTCAAGCCGAATCTGGGTGAGGCGTTCTCCAGGGCCGTCCAGGAACGCATGCTCGGCGGCGGCCGCAACGCGCTCATCCAGTCCTTCGGCACCGACCCGCAGACCGTCGTCGAGCACTGCCTGTCCGCGACGCGGCTGCGCAAGGCGCGCGACACGAAGCTGACCCTGGTCACCGCCGTCTTCGGCTTCCTGTTCCTCCCCGGCCTGGTCCTCTGGGTCCTCGCCTTCCGGCTGCGCGACTTCCTCAACAAGTCCAAGGACAAGTTCTTCCAGGCGCTGGGCGGCATCCTGCTCCTCGCACTGGGCGCCGCCGCCGCTTTCTTCCTGATCACCATGCCGCTCACCGGCTTCCTGGGCCTCTATCTGCGTGCCTGCGCCATCGCCCCGCTGATCGGGTGGCTGCTCGCCAAGCGGATCGCGGAGACCTCGGTCAAGGACCTGCGCGCCCGCTGGGAAGGGCTCCTCTCCGGCGGTGGCGTCAGCGCGAAGATTCCCGAGGCCGTGCCCAAGAACCCCAACGAGACCGCCCGTGAGGCTCTGCGCCAGGCTCTGGAGAAGCTCTCCGCCGAGCAGGAGTCCAACGCCGTCTTCTACGCCGGCCCCAAGGGCATCCTCGGCATGGGCACCCGCTGGGGCAGCTGGCAGCTCGCCGAGGAGCTCACACCGGAGGACCCCGCCAAGGAGATCCACCAGTTCCGCAGCTGGGACGTCGTACGGGCCATCCACGACCAGCTGAAGATGCTGGAGCGCGGCCCGCTGAACACCGGCGGCTTCCCCACGCCGTCCGTCAAGCACTGGATCGTCTCCCCCGTCGGCGAGAACGCGGGCTCCGTCTCCCGCCCCGAGGGCGAGGACGTCGCCACCTTCCAGATCAAGCCCCACGAGATACAGCGCATCTGCAACCACCAGCAGTTCGGCAGCGGCAACCGGCATTACCTGGGCGTCCAGTTCACCCTCTGGGACGGCCAGCTGGTGATCACGATGCTGATCACGGTCACCGTGCTCCACGAGACACTGCGGATCGAGGTCACGGGACACGCGCTGGGCCCCGTCCATTCGCTCTTCCTCACCAAGCCGGAAGCGGCGACCAAGACGGTCAAGAAGGCGGTCAGGTTCTGGGAGACCCGCAAGATCACGCTCCCCCTCGTCAAGGCGAGCGAGGTCGTGAGGCTCGCCCTGCGAGCCCCCTTCACCTGGTACCCGCCGCTGCTCGACTACCTGGGCGGCAAGATCGTCCTGCCCGAGCCCTTCGGCCTGCGCCACGCCTGGGCGGCCAAACCGTGGGGCCACCGCTTCATGGCCGACGACGCGATGCGGACCGCCACCCCGGTCCTGCGCGTCGTGCATTCCGCGACGATGCGGGTCCTGAAGGAACACGGCGTCGACATCGAGCGCTTCGACAACCGCTCCATGGTCCTCAGCGGCCTGGTCCAGGACCCCGCCCCGAAGAAGGCCGACGTCTACGACGCGTGATCAGCTCGGGGCCGGGGGCCCCGCTCAGACGGACGGGTGTCCGGCCGGCCACACACCTGCCAGCATCGTCCTGGTGTCCCCCAGCAGCTGCGGGAGCACCTTCGTGTGTCCGACGACCGGCATGAAGTTGGTGTCCCCGCCCCAGCGCGGCACCACGTGCTGGTGGAGGTGGGCGGCGATGCCGGCACCGGCCTCCGCCCCCTGGTTCATACCGATGTTGAAGCCGTGCGCCCCGGAGGCGGCCCGCAGCGCGACCATGGCCCGCTTGGTGAAGTCGGCCAGCTCCGCGGTCTCGGGGCCGTCGAGCTCCGTGTAGTCGGCCACGTGCCGGTAGGGCACCACCATCAGGTGCCCACCGTTGTACGGGTAGAGGTTGAGCACCGCGTAGACCTTCTCACCGCGCGCGATGACCAGCCCGTCCTCGTCCGACTTCGACGGGATCTCGCAGAACGGGCAGCCGTCCCCGGCTCCCGGGCCGCTCGGCTTGCTCTCACCCTGGATGTAGGCCATCCGGTGGGGCGTCCACAAGCGCTGGAACGCGTCGGGCGTCCCCACTCCGATCTGCTGCTCCGGCTCACTCGTCATGTCCGTCAGCATATTGCGTCATTCCCCCCGCGCGTGTCGCCGGGGGCGAGCCCACCTGGGCACCGCGATGCTGACGCCATGAGCGACCGTCCCACGGCTCCCGTACCCGACCGGCTCGAGGAATGGGAGCAGCGCACCGAGGTGCCGCTCTTCGCCGCGGCACTGGTCTTCCTCGCCGGTTACGCGGTCCGCGTCCTCGCCCCGCTCGGCGCCCAGCCCTGGCGCGACATCGCCCTCGCCCTCGTCGCCGCCACCTGGCTGCTCTTCGCCGTGGACTACGGCGCACGGCTCCGGCTCAGCGGCCTGGGCCTCCGTTTCGTGCACCGGCACTGGCTGGACACGGCGGTCCTGCTGCTGCCGTTGCTGCGCCCGCTGCGCATGGTCAAGGTCTACACGGCGGTCCAGCAGCGCAGGAACGGCCCCGGGCTGAGTCTCCACGCCCGGGTGATGACGTATGCGAGCCTCACCGCCGCGCTCCTGGGCTTCTCCGCGGCACTCGCGGTGTTCCACCAGGAGCAGGGGGCGCCCGGTTCCACGATCCGCACGTTCGGCGACTCGCTGTGGTGGGCGTGCGCGACGCTCACCACCGTGGGCTACGGCGACGCGGTGCCGGTGACCCCGGCCGGCCGGGCGATCGCGGCGTTCATGATGGCGTGCGGGCTGGCTCTGCTCGGGGCGGTGACGGGGTCGTTCTCCTCGTGGCTGCTCCAGGTGTTCGCCCGGGAGGACAAGAGGAGGCCCCCGGAGAGCTCATAGCCCTCCGGGGGCCTCCTCGGACGGGCGTCACACCTGTACGCGACGCTCCACCACGTCGACGAGCTTGGCGATCGCTTCGTCACGGGCGATGCCGTTCTCCTGCGATCCGTCGCGGTAGCGGAAGGAGACCGTGCCCGCGTTCATGTCGTCGTCACCGACGATGATCATGAACGGGACCTTGGCCTTCTGGTGGTTGCGGATCTTCTTCTGCATCCGGTCGGAGGAGGCGTCCACCTCGACCCGCAGCCCCTTCTTCCGGGCCTCGGCGGCGAACTCCTGGAGGTACGGGATGTGGGTGTCGCCGATCGGGATGCCGACCGCCTGGACCGGCGCCAGCCAGACCGGGAACGCGCCCGCGTAGTGCTCCAGCAGCACCGCGAAGAAGCGCTCGATGGAGCCGAACAGCGCGCGGTGGATCATGACCGGACGCTGCTTGGTGCCGTCCGGGCCGGTGTACTCCAGGTCGAAGCGCTCCGGAAGGTTGAAGTCGAGCTGCACGGTCGACATCTGCCAGGTACGGCCGATGGCGTCCTTGCACTGCACCGAGATCTTCGGGCCGTAGAACGCGGCACCGCCCGGGTCCGGGACCAGCGGGAGCCCCTGCTTCTCGGCGACCTGACGCAGCGTCTCGGTGGCTTCTTCCCAGGTCTCGTCGCTGCCGACGTACTTCTCCGGGTCCTTGGTGGACAGCTCCAGATAGAAGTCGGTCAGTCCGTAGTCGCGGAGGAGGTTCAGGACGAAGGTGAGCGTCCGGTCCAGCTCCTCGGCCATCTGCTCCCGGGTGCAGTAGATGTGCGCGTCGTCCTGGGTGAACCCGCGCGAGCGGGTCAGACCGTGCACGACACCCGACTTCTCGTACCGGTACACCGTGCCGAACTCGAAGAGGCGCAGCGGCAGTTCGCGGTAGGAGCGGCCGCGCGCATCGAAGATCAGGTTGTGCATCGGGCAGTTCATCGGCTTGAGGTAGTAGTCCACCCCGTCGTCGAGCTGCATGGGCGGGTACATGCCGTCGGCGTACCAGTCCAGGTGGCCGGACTTCTCGAAGAGCTTGCCCTTGGTGGCGTGCGGGCTGTAGACGAACTCGTAGCCCTCCTCCTCGTGGCGGCGCCGCGAGTAGTCCTCCATGGCCCGGCGGATGACGCCGCCCTTGGGGTGGAAGACCGCGAGACCGGGGCCGATCTCGTCGGGGAAGGAGAAGAGGTCCAGCTCGTTGCCGAGCTTGCGGTGGTCGCGCTTGGCGGCCTCCTCGAGGAACAGCAGGTGCGCCTTGAGTTCGTCCTTGGTGGGCCAGGCGGTGCCGTAGATGCGCTGGAGCATCGGGTTCTTCTCGCTGCCGCGCCAGTACGCCGCCGCGTTCCGCATCAGCTTGAACGCGGGGATGAACCGGGTGGTGGGCAGGTGCGGGCCCCGGCAGAGGTCCTTCCAGCACAGGTCGCCGGTCTTGGCGTCCAGGTTGTCGTAGATGGTCAGCTCGCCGCCGCCCACCTCGACGTCCGCGCCGTCGTCCGTGGAGGCCGAGCCCTTGATGCCGATGAGCTCCAGCTTGTACGGCTCGCCCGCGAGCTCCTCGCGGGCCGCCTCGTCGGTGACGACACGGCGGGAGAACTTCTGGCCCCGCTTCTGGATCTCCTGCATCTTCTTCTCGATGGCCTTGAGATCCTCGGGCGTGAACGGCTTCTCGACGTCGAAGTCGTAGTAGAAGCCGTCCTTGACCGGCGGGCCGATGCCCAGCTTGGCCTCGGGGAACAGCTCCTGCACGGCCTGGGCCATGACGTGCGCGGTGGAGTGCCGCAGGATATTCAGGCCGTCCTCGGAGGAGATCTCGACGGGCTCGACGACCTCGCCGTCCTGGAGCTCGTACGCGAGGTCACGCAGCTCGCCCCCGACCCGTGCGGCGACGACGGTGCGCTGCCCGGGGAAGAGCTCGGCGGCCGTCGTGCCCGTCGTCACCACGTGCTCTTCCCGCTCGGAATCGCGTTGGATGATCACACGGACGTCTGACACCGGTCTCTCCTGACTGAGGGGGTGCGGCGCCTTCCTCTGGCGCGCGCATGAGGAATCGTACCGAGCCGGGGGGCCTCGACGCGAAAGGGATGGCGCGGCTCCCCCTACTCCCCCGTGCACGCCTCCTCGAAGAAGTCGACGTTCTCGTGGAGCGACTTCATCAGCCGGTCCCGCTCCGCCTCGTCCACCTGGACCGGCGCGACCTGGCAGGCGCCGCTGAGCCGCCGGAAACCGCCCCGGTTCTCCAGCCGGCCCTCCACCCGCAGCGGGAGTCCGACCAGGTGGGCGTGGCCGGCGATCCGGTAGGCCTCCTCGTCGAGCTCGATCCGTACGTGCGTGACCTCGGCCCCCGCCAGCACCCGCAGCCGCACGACGCCGGGGCCACGCGGCCCGGAGCGGCGCAGCCGTACGACGGCTCCGGTGATCCGTACGGGAACGGCGGGTTCGTCCTGCAGGTAGCGCACTCCCGCCAGGCGGAGAGCGGGCAGGTCGCCCGGGGAGAATTCGACGGGCTCGGGACTCGCCGGGCAGCCTTCGGGGGTCCCGGCGGCCGGCGCCCAGGCCAGGACGATCCTGGCTCCTCCCGTTCCCCGGACGAGCGCGACGACCGCTTCGGTCAGTTCCCGGCTGACGCCGGCGGCCACCGCGGCGTCGAACGCGTCCATCCTGCCGGTGGCCCGCTGGTAGTCGACCGCTTCCCTGGCCGCGTGCAGCGCCGCGTACAGCTGTACGGCGACGGCCCGCCCCGCGTCGACGGGGACGAAAGCGGTGAGGCTGCGGCCGTCGGCCGTCGGCCCGACGAGGGTGCCCTCCAGGGCTCCGAGGGCCTTCCTGCGGTGCCGGGCGCCGTGGTAGCCGGCCCGGCCGCGCACGGCGAGCGATCCGGCGAGGAGGATCTGCCGGGCCGCCGTGCGCAGCTGGTCGGTACCGGTCCAGTCGGCGGCTCCTGAGGCGTCCTCGGGGACGTCACGCCACCAGTGGATCTCGTCGCTGGGCACGGTGAGGGCGACCAGGATGCCGCGGGCCGAGGGGGCGGCGCTGCGGGTGAGCGCGGTGAGGGCTTCGGCGAGCAGGTCCTCGCCGTCGGGGAAGGCGGTGCTGTCCGGCACGAGCAGGCTGGTGCCACCGGTGACGGGACCGGGCGGCACCCAGCGGCTGTAGCGCCCGCCCGCGCCTCCGCGCCGGTGCCAGCCGTGCCGCCGCAGCAGGGCTCCGAGTACGGCGGGGTCGACGCGGGCGGGATCGGGGGCCGGCCCGGGGTCCGGGCCGTCGGCGTACGGATGTGTGCGGCTGCCCGAAGGCGTCGTCCCTCCGGCGGGCTCGTCCATCGACCGGTGCATCAGGGTCTCCCTCCCGACCCGACCCGGGCCATGATGTCGCAGAGTGCGCGGTCGTCGAAGATCCGCGAGGTCGGGATCCGCACGGTGGTGCGGTGCCGGCCCGTCACCGGATGGCCGGCCAGGTTCGTCCAGTAACAGCAGTGCCGCAGGTCCAGCCGTTCGTGTCCGGCCCGCAGCCAGTCGTCCTGGCTGCGGGGCACGAGCATCACGACCAGGATCTTGTGCACCGACACGGGGCTGCGCGCGAGCTTCACCAGATGGGCGTTGTCGAGAGTGAAGGAGAACGCGGCGCCGGGCGGGTGCGGGGGTATCCGGTAGGTGCATTTGAGCTGCACCTTGATGGTGACTTCGTCGTCGACGGTGTGGCCGGGGGCGCCGTGGCTGACATGCCAGTCGATGCCGTTGTCGGGGAAGGGCTGCGAGAGCGAGCAGCCCGCTGCGGCTGCCACCGCGTGGAGGTAGCCCACCTGGAGGGTCTCCATGCAGGCGGTGGTGGCGAGTGTGCCGCGCAGCGGTGGCGTGTTCCGCTGCAGCGGCGGCTTCCCCCCGTGGTCCTCGGTGGCGGCGGGACTCCCTGGGTTCGGCTGCGCGAGCGCCATGGCTCCGTGCCTTCCGGGCTGTGCCGACCGGTCGCCCGGTCTCCGCTGACGGGCTGGTCGAGTTCCTTGCCCGTTCCTTGTGTTGTCACCGCAGGAGCCGGGCCGTAAACGGCGTATCAGGCATAGGGTGCGGGTATCACCGAACCGGGCAGAGGAATCCCGTCGTCTGCCGGGCAGTCGCGAGGAGTTCGGGGATGATGCATTGGTTCGAGGGGCCGCTGGCGGCTTTTGACACCGAGACGACAGGTGTGGACGTCGAGGAGGACCGGATCGTTTCGGCCGCTCTCGTCGTCCAGGACGCGGCGGGCGGGCGGCTCCGCGTCACCCGCTGGCTGGTCAATCCAGGGATCCCGGCGCCACCGAGGTCCACGGCCTGACCGACGACCATCTCCAGCGCAACGGCCGGTGGCCCGCGCCGGTCGTCGAGGAGATAGCCCGGGCGCTGGCGGAGCAGTGCGCGACGGGACGGCCGCTGGTCGTGATGAACGCACCGTTCGATCTGACGCTGCTGGACCGGGAACTGAGGCGCCACCGGGCCTCGTCACTGGTCGGCTACCTTCGGGGCAAGTCGCTGTGCGTGCTGGATCCGCGGGTGCTGGACAAGCACCTGGACCGCTACCGCAAGGGCCGCCGCACGCTGACGGACCTGTGCGAGCTGTACGGGGTGCCGCTGGACGGCGCGCACGACGCGGCAGCCGACGCGGCGGCGTCGCTCGAACTGGTGCGGGCGGTGGGGCGGCGGTTCTCCGCCCGGCTGGATCGGCTGTCACCGGCGGAGGTGCACTCGCTGCAGGCGGTGTGGCATGCGGCTCAGGCGCGCGGGCTGCAGGCGTGGTTCGAGAAGAACGGTACGGCGGAGACGGTGGATCCGGCATGGCCGCTGCGTCCGGAACTGCCTGCGGCGGCCTGATCCGGGCCGGGTGCGCGAAAGCCGGTCCGTCGGCGAGACCGACGGGCCGGCTTTTCCCGGGTGGGCGATACTGGGTTCGAACCAGTGACCTCTTCGGTGTGAACGAAGCGCTCTCCCACTGAGCTAATCGCCCGGGAACGGGTTGAACCATACAGGGCTCGGCGGTCTGCGTTCAAACCGCCCGGAGCCATGCCCTCAGTCCGCGGCGTCCGGCGCGCATCATCAGCGTGTGGTTGGCCCGGAAGACGAGGCGCCCGGGCACGGCGAGCCGGCGCAGCAGCGCCCTGCGTACGTCGGCCTCCTGCTCGTAGACGATCCGGCTGCCGCCCTCGTGCGGGGCGACGCTCCAGCGCGCCCAGCCGTCGAGGTCGCCGCTCATCTCCGCTTCGAGCGTCCGTGCCACGGGGTCGGTGCGGCGCTGCCGTAGCGTCAGGACCAGGTCGTACGGGAGGGACGAGCGGAAGCGCGCCGTGGCGGTGGTGTCGTCGACACGGCTGATCTCGCGGACCTGGGGCCACCACCGGGGGTAGTCCTCGGCGCGCTCCAGGGCGGCGTACACGGCGTTGGGCGGCGCGGGCAGCTCCCACACGCTGGTGAAGCGGTAGTGGTTCCAGTCCATGGTCACAGTCTGGGGCACGGGCCTACTCAGACGCGGAACTGAGTATCCGAACCCATGTACGCGGATGTGGCCGCCGCCACACTCCCGTACATGAGACATGTGCCGCCGCCCGCAGAGGAACTGGTGCTCCTCGATCGTGAACTGGCCCGGCTGGACGCCCGCCGGCTGCAGTTGCTGAACCGTCGTGCCTGGCTGCTGGGCGTGCTGCGTGCGCCGGCCGCCCCGCCGCCTCCTCCGGCGCCCGCCACCCGCCCCGCCTCCCCGCCTCACGCCCCGTCCGTGCCGGCGCACGGCACGCAGAACGTGCTGCTGGTGCTCGGTGGCCTGCTGCTGACCGTCGCCGCGATCGCGTTCACCCTGTTCAGCTGGGGCGAGATGGGCGTCGCCGGCCGTTCGGCGGTGCTGGCGGCTGTGACCGCGTGCGCACTGGTGGTGCCCGCGCTGCTGCTGGGCCGCGCGTTGCCCGCGACGGCGGAGGCGGTCGCCGCTCTGGCCCTGGTGCTGACGGTGCTGGACGCGGTCGCGCTGCACACGGTCGTGGCGCCGGAGCCGGACGGGCTCGTCTTCTGGGCGGTCGCGTCGACGGTGCTGGTGGCGGTGTGGGCCCTGTACGGACTGCTGCTCGGCCGGCTGCGGACGCCGTTGCCCGCGGCCGTGGTGGCGGGGCAGCTGCCGCTGGTGTTCACCGCGTGGGCGGCCGGGGCGTCCGCGACGGGCTTCGGCTGGGCGCTCCTGGTGACGGCGGCGGCGGACGTCACGGTCGCGCTGTGGGGCCGGGGGGCCGCGGTGCGGGCTACGGCGTGCGCCGGGGCACTGCTGACGGGGCTGATCTCGCTGGCGCTGGGTCTGGGGCTGTCCGTATCGGCCGGGGGCGTGCTCGGGGCTCTGGGACCGAGCGCGTTGCTGCTGGCCGGGGCGGTGGTGGCGGGGGCCGGCGCGTGGCGCGCCCCGAAGGCCATGGCCGTGGCCGGGGGCGCCGTGGCGGGCCTCGCGGCGGTGGCCGCGGTGGGCGGTGTGCCGGCTGCGGCACTGCCGTGGGACCAGGCGGTCGTGGTGTACCTGCTGTGCGGCGCGGCCCTGTCGTCGGTACTGCGGTTCCGGGCCTCGCGGCCGGTCGTGCGGGGGGTCCTGGGCGCGTCGGTCTCGGTCGTGGCGGGCGCGGTGCTGTGGGCGGTTCCGGCGGTGGCCGCGGCACTGCTGGGGCCCGCGTCGTCGACGGCGGAGGTGTGGTCCGGGGCGCCGGAGGGCTTCCGGGGTGCGCTGTGGCCTTCGGTGCCGTGGCAGCAATCGGCTTCCTCCCCGGTGGTGCTCGTGGTGGCGGCGGGTCTGTCGGCCGCGCTCGGTGTCCGGTGGCCGCGGGTGCTCCCCGAGAAGGGCCGGCGCCTCGCGGAGGCCGGCGCGGTGGTGCTGGGCTGGGGAGCGGTGCCGACTCTGCTCGCGGTGGCGGATGCTCCGTACGCGGTGGCCGTGGGCGTGGAGTTGCTGCTGGTCGCGGTGCTGCTGACCCTTGTGATGCGTCGCACGGCCGATGCGTTCGCGGTGACCTGCCTGGTGTGCGCGCTGGCGGGGGCCGCGAGCGTGGGACTGCTCGGCCTGGCCGCCGAACCCGCCACGTACGCCGTGTACGGGGTGCTGGCGGTGCTGTTCGCCGGCTCCGCGACCGGGTCCCGGGCGTCCTCGGTGCGGTCGGTGCTCGCCTGCGCCTCGGTGTTGTGCGCGGTCGTCGTCGCTGCTGCCGCGGGGGCGTCGCTGGGGTGGAGCGCCCCGCACACGGCACCGCTGGTGCTGGGGGTGACCGCGGCGACCGTGCTGCTCGGGGCACGGCTGCGGGAGCCGGTGGTGGCCTCTTCGGTGGAGCTCGCGGGGGCGTTCGCCGCGGTGGTGGCTGTGGGCCTCACCGTACCGGACGCACCGTTCCTGGCGCTGGTACTGGGGCTGTGCGGGGTGCTGGCCGCGGCCACGGCGCTCCGGCCGGAGCGCCGTCGGGCGGCCGGGTACCCGGCGGCTGCGCTGTTCGTGGCGGCGGCATGGGTGCGCCTGGCGGCCTCGGGGGTGGCCGCCCCCGAGGCGTACACGCTGCCGGTGTCCGTGGCCGCGTTCACCGTGGGGTGGCTGCGTCGCCGCAGGGATCCGGCCGCGTCCTCGTGGGTGGCGTACGGTCCCGCCCTGTCCATGACGATGGTGCCGAGCCTCGTGGTGGCGTGGGCCGATCCGCACTGGCTGCGGCCCCTGTTGCTGGGGGTGGCCGCGCTGGCCGTGACGCTGGCGGGAGCCCGCCTGCGGCTTCAGGCGCCCCTGGTGGTGGGCGGTTCGGTCCTGGCGCTGGACGGGCTGCACGAACTGGCCCCTCATGTGGTCCAGGTGTTCGACGCGCTCCCGCGCTGGGCGCCCCCGGCGCTCGCCGGGCTGCTGCTGCTCGCGGTCGGTGCGACCTACGAGCAGCGGCTGCGCGACGCGCGCCGGGTGCGGGAGAGCTTCGGGCGGATGCGTTAGGGCATCTTGTCGCCGACGAGCGCGAGGTTCTGGATGGCCGCCAGGCCGTACAGAGCGGTGGTGTTGGTGCTGACCCAGGCCGCTTCGCTGCCCGTTACGGGCCCGGTGGGGCCTTCGATCTTCTTGGTGCTCCAGTCGGTGCTCTCCTTGTAGTCCCAGGTGTCGGCGCTGCTGTAGAACTGCTTCCACGCCCGGGTGGCCAGGGTGACGTCGCCGGTCCGTACG
The DNA here is from genome assembly GCF_043088245.1 of Streptomyces sp. NPDC014623. Taxonomy (NCBI): domain Bacteria; kingdom Bacillati; phylum Actinomycetota; class Actinomycetes; order Kitasatosporales; family Streptomycetaceae; genus Streptomyces; species Streptomyces sp. NPDC014623. Next base: position 171,480 of record NZ_JBIBZU010000004.1, read on the forward strand.
GCCGCGTAGGCGTCCTGTCGCGAGTGGCCCTGGAACAGCAGGAGGGTGCCGAAGTTGCTGCCGTAACGGGCGGTCTGTTCGGCCTTGGTGGCGTTGAAGTAGCGGCAGTAGTCGATCCAGGCGGCCTCGAAGGCCGGCATGTCGATCATGTCGATGAGTTCGGCGTTGAGCTCGACCAGGCCGAACATGGCCGACAGGTGCGAGACGCCGACCGCGGGCTTGTCGGCTGTCGCGAACTTCCCGGTGTCGAGGTCGTAGAGACCGACGCCCTGCACGAAGCCGTTGGGCTGGGCGGCGATGGTCTCCATGGTGGACAGGACACGGTCCCTGGCCTTCTCCCACTTGGGTCCGCGCCGCTCCCACTCGGTGAGCCAGGCGGAGACCAGGCCGCTCCAGTCCGTGCCGAATCCGATGGACAGCGCGTGCCGGTCGGGGGTGTAGGGCTCGGTGCGGATCTTGCGGATGGGGTCGAGGGCCAGGAAGGTCTCGTCGGAGTCGACATTGGCGTGCATGAGGTCGCCGACGCGCTCGTCGGCGGTGAGGAAGTAGAACATGCGCCGGTAGGTGGTGTTGGCGATGCGCTGCTGCTTGGCGCTGTCGGCGTAGTGCTGGACGCCGTGGCGGGTGCCGAGGCCGGCCCACCTGCCGAGGTGGTAGACGTCGACCTCACCGGTGTGCCGGGTCATGGCCTCGGCGAATCGGTAGATGTCGGCGCGGCCGGACCGCATGTAGGCGTACCAGAGCCAGAGGTCGGGCGAGAGTTCGGAGTTGTCCCAGGCGTAGCCGCCGACGTCGTAGCACCACTGGTGGCGGGTCGGGTCGTAGGTGTGCATGATGTCGCCGTAGTCCCAGAAGCCGTACCAACGGCGCATCTCCACCTGGTCCTTGTAGTACGTGAAGAGGAAGTCCAGGTGGTCCTCGATCTTCGACTTGGCGGCGGTGGAGCGGTCGGGTTCGGCGAAGAGTCCGCCGAAGACCTTCGCCTTGACGAGTTGCTTCGGCGGGGCGGCGAGCTGGGGCGGTGTGCGTACGGCCTCGACCTGCTGAGCGAGTGTTTCGGGTGCCGGGGTGGATTCGTTGGCCCAGAAGAGGAGTTCGCTGGTCCTGGCGATTCCGTACGGGGTCCCGAAGCCGGGTTCGTAGTCCTCGTAGGTGATGTTGAGGCCTTCGAGCTGTTCGGGGTAGGTGTCCTGCTCCATGCCGTCGTGATAGAAGCGCAGGTCCATGGGCTGGGCTTCGGGTGACCAGAGCCAGAGGGTGACCTCGGCCTCGTCGGTGTGCGCGTCGCGGATGTCGAGCTGGGCGGGGTGTTTCTCCCAGAAGTCGCGCAGCCCGAAGGAGAATCCGCCGCTCGGGCCGCCGACGTAGCCGAATCCGGAGGCCCGCCTGCCGCCGCCCGCGCCGATCCAGCCGTGCCCCTTCTTCGTGCGCTTGCGCAGGCCGAAGCCGTCGGCGGACAGCTGGGAAAGCGTGTAGTCGCCCCATTCGGGGATGTACTGGAGCCTGGTGGTGACCCGCTGGTCCCAGGTGGCGGGGTCGGGGAGCTTCCGGCCGGCGAACTGCGCCTCGCGTACGGCCGCCCCGGGGTCGCGGCGCAGTCCGGTGATGCCCTTGACGGCTTCGCGCAGCAGTCCGGTTCCTTCGCCGCCGATGCGGATGTGGCGGTCGTAGGCCGCGTCGTGCATGGGCACGGTGAAGCGGACGCCGAGTCCCCGGACGAAGTCACCGCTCGCCTTGCCGGGTTCCTGGGTGCCGTCGTAGGTGATGGTGTGCACCATGCGGAAGGAGTCGGCGCCCGCGTAGAAGTAGAGGCGCACGGAGAACGGCATCCAGGACCGTGAGCCCCTGCGGTGCTTGCCGTCGATGCGGACGACGGCGCGGACGGGCCCGTCCTGCTCGACCGCCGCCTCCCCGATGACGCTCTCGAAGCGTTCGTACTTCTCGCTGCCCTGGTCGCCGTCCTCGATCTCACCCTGGCGTACGAGCACGAGCCGGCCGTCGTGGGCTATCCGGGTGGAACCGCGTGTGACGGTCTTGACGAGGGCGGAGCCGTTCGTCCCGAGTACGGCGGTGATCACCCCGGTGGAGACGGTGATGGTGCCGCCCCTGCGGACTGCCGTGACCTTCTTCGACGGCGCCGCCGGGGCACCCGCCGTGAGGGAGAACTTCTTGGCGGTGACCTCGGGACCCACGGCGTGTGCGGTCCACTTGAGCGAGCCGTCCGGCCAGTAACCGATCGGCCAGGTCTGTACGGGGACGTCCTTGCCGTCCTCCGTGGACAGGGCGAACGTCTGGTCCTTCGGGTACTGCCCCTTGGGCCAGGGCACACCGAGCGTGGATCCGGGGGCCGCTCCGAGGCCGCCGGATTCCAGCCAGGTCAGGGGGACGGGTTCGCCGCCGTGCTCCGCGCTCCCTGCGGCCGATGCGGAGGTCGCGCCGAGGGACCAGCCGAACTGTGCGGCCGCACCGGCCGCCGTCGCGGCCTTCAGGAGCGTTCTGCGGGGCATCCTGGACATGGTTGAGCCTCTCTCCGTGCGGATTCGGGACAGGGGACGAGCAGGGACGGGTCTGTGGGTCAGTGCCGGAGCCGGCGCGCCCGCACCGCGGTGGCCGCGGCGGCGACGGCGCCGAGGACGGGGGCGGCCAGCGGCAGCACCAGGGCGCCGGACAGCACGACGACGGCCATTCCGCACACCAGCAGGAAGGAGCCGGCCGGGTCACGGACCGTGTCGCGGCCGGCTTCCGCCAGGAGGGGGCGCCAGAGGGTGCCCGGCTCCCAGCACGAGGCGGCGCGTACCACGGCGACCAGGAGACCGATCATGGCGAGGATGCCGACGGCGCCCACGAGGGGCCCGCCGGGCAGGCCGGCCCTGACGGCCGCCAGGTCGAGCCGGAGCAGGGCGGCGGCGGCCAGGACGGCCGCGCCGACGGTCCACCCGCCGCGGGCGGCGGCCAGGACGTCCTCGGCGAACTCGCGCAGCCCGCCGTGCTCCCCGGCGAGGTGGCGGCGCAGGTGCCGGGTCCCCGCGGCGAAGGCCGCGGGGAACGTGAGAACGGGCAGGGCGGCGACGGCTATCCACACGCCGACGAGCAGGCATTCGGAGAAGAGGGCGAAGCGGTCCATGAGGAGCGGACGCCCGGCCGGTCTGCGGGTCTTCGTCGCCACGGTGCGTCAGCCCTTCAGGCCCGAGGTGGCCATGCCGTCGATCAGGTACCGCTGGAAGGCCACGAAGAAGGCCAGGACCGGAAGCAGGGCCACCAGTGACATGGCGATCATGCCGCCGTAGTCCGCCACCGCGTCCTGGTCGATGAACATCTTCAGCCCCAGGGAGACGGTGTAGTTGTCCGGCTCGTTGAGGTACAGCAGGGGGCCCATGAAGTCGTTCCAGGCGTTGATGAACGTGAAGATCGCACTGGTGACGAGCGCGGGCCGGCAGAGCGGCATGACGATGGACCAGTAGGTCCTCAGGTGGCCGCAGCCGTCCAGCCGTGCCGCCTCGTCGAGCTCCTTGGGCAGGCCGCGCATGAACTGCACCATCAGGAAGACGAAGAAGGCGTCGGTGGCCAGGTACTTGCCGATCAGCAGCGGGGTGAAGGTGTTGATCAGCTCCAGTTTCTGGAACAGGACGTACTGCGGAATGATCAGTACGTGGTACGGCAGCAGGAGGGTGCCGATCATGATGGCGAACATGACGGTGCGGCCGGTGAACCGTACCTTCGCGAAGGCGTAGGCGGTCAGCGAACAGGACAGCACCACGCCGACCACGGAACCCACGGCTATGTACGCCGAGTTCAGGAAGAAAGTCGAGACCGGGATGTCCGCGATGCCCTCGGTGAGCCGGCTGTAGTTGTCACCGGTCGGGTCCGCCGGGAACAGGTCCAGGGCGCCGATGATCTCGGCGCTGGGCTTGAACGAGGCCCCCATCGTCCACACCACCGGGTAGAGGACCACGGCGAGGATGACGAGCGCACCGAGGTGCCAGGCGAGTGCACCTGGGCCCCGGCGCCGTACGGCTGCGTATCGGAGGCTCATCGGCCGCCCTCCTCGTAGTGCACCCAGCGCTTCTGGGACCAGAACAGCACGGCGGTGACCAGGCCGACCGCGAGCAGCAGCAGCCATCCCATGGCCGATGCGAAGCCCATGCGGCTGTTCACGAACCCTTGTTCGTACAGGTAACAGGTGTAGACGAGCGTCGCGTCGGCCGGCCCGCAGCTGCCGTTGCTGACGATGTAGGCCGAGCCGAAGATCTGGAACGAGTGGATGGTCTCCAGCAGGACGTTGAAGAACAGCACCGGCGAGATCATCGGCAGGGTGATGTGGAAGAACCTGCGCCAGCGGCCGGCTCCGTCCACCTCGGCCGCTTCGTACAGTTCCCGCGGGACCTGCTTGAGGCCGGCCAGGAAGATGACCATCGGCGCGCCGAACTGCCAGACGGTGAGGGCGATCAGCGCGTAGACGATCATCGAGGGGTCGCCGATCCAGCCGCCGGCCTCGACGCCGAACACCTTCTGCGTACGGTCGACGATCGCGTCGTCCGAGAACAGCGCGCGCCAGACGATGGCAGCCGAGACGCTCGCGCCGATCAGGGACGGTGCGTAGAAGGCGGCCCGGTAGAAGGACTGGCCCCACCGCTTCTGGGCGAGCAGCATGGCGACGGCGAGCGCGGCGGCCAGCTTGACCGGGGTGCCGATCAGCACGTACCAGGAGGTGACCTCGACCGACTGGCGCCAGCGGGGGTCCGCGAACATGTCGGTGAAGTTCTGGAGGCCGATCCAGCGCGGGGCCTCGAACAGGTTGTACTCGGTGAACGACAGGTACAGCGAGAACACCATGGGCCCGGCGATCAGGAACAGGAAGCCCGCGATCCAGGGCGACATGAACAGGTAGCCGGCCACGTTCTCGCGGCGGCCCGGCCGCTTCGGGGTGGTGGGCGGCGCGTTTCCTCCGGGACCGCTCCTCTTGGCGACGGAGTGGTCGTCCCCGGCGGCGAGCACGTCCGGGGAGGTGCGGATGTGAGTCACCACGGTCCTCTCAGTTCGAGGCGAGGGCGGTCTTCGCCTCGGAGAAGAACTGCTTGACGGAGTCCTTCGGCGAGGTCTTGCCCAGAGCCAGGTCGGCACCGATGCGCAGGAAGGCCGCCTCGATGACGTCCGCGCCGGCCGGGTGCGGGGTGATGGGCTCCAGGACACCCGCGTCGGCGATCGCGGTCTCGTACGCACCGATGGCCTTGCTGGGTGCGTCGGCGGGCTGGTAGGCCTCGAACTGCGCGGAGGTGGCGGGCACGCCGCGGTCGTATCCCATGATCCGGGCGACTTCGGGGTCGTGCGTCATGAAGCTGATGAAGGTGGCCACTTCGGCGGGGTGCTCGGTACGCGCCGAGCCGCTCAGCATCAGCGACCCGAGGTACTGTCCGGTCTTCTTTCCGTCGGTGCTCGGGATGGGCGCGAGGCCGTAGCTGCTCCTGCCCTCCGCGCTGTAGCGGACCGAGAAGTTGTCCCAGGTGAACTCGCCGGCGGACAGCCCCTTGGCGGTCGCCGATGCGGGCTTGATCTGCTCGACCTTGCTGGGGTCGGCGTAGAGCCCGGACTTGACCCGGTCGAGGGCTTCGGTCCAGTACGGCAGCAGTTCGGCCTCGCCGAAGCCCATGCCGTCCTCCGTGAAGAAGGCCTTGCCGTTCTGGCGCAGGATCAGGTCGTACAGGTACATCACGCCGTGCGGACCCGCGTCGCCGGCGATCTTCTGCCCGCTCTTGATCTTCTCCAGACCGGCGAGCCAGTCGTCCCACGTCCAGCCGATCTCGGGCGTGATGCCGGCCTTCTCGTACACCTTCTCGTCGATGACCAGGGCCATCGAGTTGCTGCCGACCGGGACGCCGAGCAGCTTCCCGTCGATCTCGGCGAACTTCTCCAGCCCGGAGCGGAAGCCGGTGAGGTCGAGGTTGCCCTTCTCCGCCTGGGGGCCGAGGTCGAGGAGGACGTTCTTCGCCTCGTACTTGCGCAGGAAGGTCACGGCGTTCTGGATGACGTCCGGGGGGTTGCCGCCGGCCGCCTGCGTGTTGAACTTCTTCCAGAAGTCCGCGTACTGCTGGAAGTCCGTCTTCACCTTGATCTTCGGATGCTTCTTCTCGAAGAGGCCGACGCACCGCTGGATCTTCTTGGCGCGGTCGTCCGCCCCCCACCACGAGTGCCGGATGGTGACCGGCCCACCGGAACCGCTGCCACCCGAGCCGCAGCCGGCCGCGGTCAGCCCCAGACCGGCCGCCGAGAGGCCGGCCAACTTCAGCAGCTGCCGCCTGTCCATGCCGTTGTCCCGAGACATAGCTCGCCCCCACCATTCGCATTGAATCGTTTTAGAAAGCGCTTGCTGGGTCAAAGTAAGGAGCGGCACCGGGCGCGTCAACGGTTAGGACGAAATTCCGGGGGCCTGACGGCGGGCCGAACACCCGGCGCGGGCGGCAGTGCGGGGCGCAGGCGGAAACGCCGATGGCCCGGAAGCTTCTGAGAAGCTTCCGGGCCATCGGTCCGGGGTGGGCGATACTGGGTTCGAACCAGTGACCTCTTCGGTGTGAACGAAGCGCTCTCCCACTGAGCTAATCGCCCCGGCGCACGGCACACATTACCCCATGTCAGCGGCGCCTCAGGACCATCACCAGGTCACTGATCGATCTTCCACGGCATCGCTATGCCGAACTTCCAGACGTAGACCCCCACCAGTACCGCGATGATCACGAGCCCCACCGTGGTGAGGATGACGTTGCGCCGCCGGACCTTGGGATCGAGGGCGCGCTGAGCGGCTTCGGTGACCTTGCGCCGGGTCCAGCGCAGGACGAGCTGCGCCCAGACGAACTCGGTCGCCCAGATCGCCATGCCGCCGAAGATCACCAGCCATCCCGGCCCCGGCAGCACCAGCATCAGGACGCCCGCCCCGACCACCGCCAGGCCGACGACGAAGATCCCGACCTGCCAGCTCAGGTGGAGCACCCTCGATTTCTTGATGAACCCGGGCGCCCGCGAGCCCAGCTCCCGCTCCGCCACCCGCTCGTCCCCCGCAGCGGGCTCAGCGACCACCCTCACGGCAGCCTCTTCCCGCTCGTCACTCTCCGCGTTCATGCGTCCCAACCTACCGGAACCACGGGCGTCACCGGAATGGACGCATGACCCAAAGTTACACACCCCCGGACGAACGACCTGAAGCATCACAAATAGGTCAGAGGGGTTTACAACGCCACCGTAGGTGGCATGTCGATTTCGCCGACGTGCGAATCCCCGAGCGCACACTGAGCGAAAGGCCCTGGCGCTTATGAACACCACGGTCAGCTGCGAGCTGCACCTGCGCCTCGTTGTGTCGAGCGAGTCCTCACTGCCTGTACCCGCGGGCCTGCGGTATGACACGGCCGATCCCTATGCCGTGCACGCCACCTTCCACACCGGAGCGGAGGAGACGGTCGAATGGGTTTTCGCCCGTGACCTCCTTGCCGAAGGGCTGCACCGGCCCACCGGCACCGGAGACGTCCGCGTCTGGCCCTCACGAAGTCACGGCCAAGGCGTCGTCTGCATCGCACTGAGCTCCCCGGAGGGCGAAGCCCTGCTGGAAGCCCCGGCGAGGGCCCTGGAGTCGTTCCTGAAGAGGACCGACGCCGCGGTCCCGCCCGGTACCGAGCACCGTCACTTCGACCTCGATACGGAGCTCTCGCACATCCTGGCCGAGAGCTGAGCCAGGCCGAGAGCTGCGGGACGCCGTCCGACTCGGGGAGACGGCGTCCCGCGGACAACGTCACAGGGCAGTCACCGGCGCCGTCGCCGCGGAACCCACCGCGGCGGGGGCGTCGCTGCACGCTCCGGCCGCGGTGGGTTCCGCCTGGGACCGCGCACCGAAGCAGGACGGCGGCCACCGGACGTCGTCGCACCCGCATCACCCGTCACATGAACCTCACCCTTGACTGCCGGAACCTCCTGCGGAGCCGCCAGGGCCCCACAGGCCGCAGCGATGCCGCCCCGCCGGGAAAAAAGGGTGCGGCAGCCCTCCCGGGGCCCGCACCGGGCCCTGGGAGGCTTCGCCGAGCCAGTAGAGTCACCGGGCATCGGCGGGCGCCCGCCCGCCGGAGGCCAGGGAGCGAAGCGTGCTGATCCCCCACGACACCCGGATCGCCCTCGAAACGGTGGTCGATCTGATGAACACCGCACCGGAGAGCGAGGCGGGCGACGGGCTCGCCGATGTCGCCGCGCTCTACGACTTCGCGGAGCGCCATGACATCAGCGGCGTCGGCGTCCTCGGCGACCAGGACCTGCGCGCCGTGCAGGACGTCCGGAGCCGGTTCGCCGAAGTGTTCGCGGCGCCGGACGCCCGCACCGCCGCGGACCTCGTCAACAGCCTGGTGGCCGCGGCCGGCACCACTCCCCAGCTCACGGACCACGACGGCTACGACTGGCACGTCCACTATTTCGCACCGGGCGCCTCCGTCGCGGACCACCTCGCGGCCGACTGCGGCATGGCCCTGGCCTTCATCGTGGTGGCGGGCGAGCGGGAACGGCTGCGTCGCTGCGAGGCCCCGGACTGCCGTGACGCCTTCGTCGACCTCTCGCGCAACCGCTCCCGCCGTTACTGCTCGAGCCGCACCTGCGGAAACCGGCTCCATGTCGCCGCCTACCGGGCCCGGCGCCGGGAAGCGGCCGGCTGACGCCCGCACGCTCCTGGCGCCGCGGCGGGCCCGCGGCCCGGAGGGTGCCCGCGGCCGACAGCCGCTCACAGGATGAAGAGATCGTGCAGGGCGGCCATCAGCAGCAGGCCACCGACGACCGTCAGGAAGATCATCAGCGGCGGCTGGGAAAGTGCGAAGAGGCAGCCACGTGGCTCTTCGGCGGGGGGTGCGGGGGCGTCGCCCCGGGATGTGTCCAGCATCTCGTAGCGATCATGACGCAGAGAGGCTCCTGTTGGCGATCAACAAAGCCTTTCGCGGGACGCGTTCACCCACTCCCGGATGAACGGATTCGCTCGCGCGCCCGAAGACGCCCCACGTGTTCGCCCCCTCACGTCCCACGGGTACGTACGACCTGCCCGAGCGCCGGTCACGGCCCCGGCGGCGGGGGCCCCGCAGGGGTCAGCGCGGGGCCGCGCTGGAGGCGCGGACGACGAGTTCCGGCTGGAGCACCACGCTCCGGTGCCGGTGACCGCCGCCCTCGTCGTCCGCCTCTTCCAGGAGGAGCTCGGCCGCCATCCTGCCCATCACCACGGCGGGCTGCCGGACCGAGGTGAGGGGCACGGCGGCGGCCGCGGCGAATTCGATGTCGTCGTAACCGACGATGGCGACGTCCTGCGGCACCCGTACGCCGGCGGCGTACAGCGACTGCAGGACACCGAGCGCCAGCAGGTCGTTGGCGCAGAACACGGCGGTCGGTCTGGGCACGAGGCCGAGCAGTCTGGCCCCGGCGTCACGGCCCGCCGCCACGTCCAGGCGGTCGGAGGGGATCTCGACGAGCGCCTCCGGACCGAGCCCTGCCTCGGTGAGCGCCGCGAGGGCACCCTTACGGCGGTCCCTGATCTGATGGAGATCGCCGGGCCCGCTCACGTAGGCGACGGAGCGGTGTCCCGCCGAGACGAGATGCCCGACGGCGAGCATGCCCCCGCGGACGTCGTCCACGGAGACGGCGCAGATGTCGGCGGACGCCGCCACCCGGTCGACCAGCACGTACGGAATCCGGTGGCGGGCGAAGGCTTCGAGGTTGCCGCCGGTCGCGTCGGCCGGGGTCACCAGTACCCCGCAGACCCGCTGTTCGGCGAAGAGCCCGAGGTACTCGGCCTCCTCCTCCTGGCTCTGGCCGCTGTTGCAGACCATCACGCCGAGTCCGGCCTCCCGGGCCGCGCGCTCGGCACCGCGGGCGATGTCGACGAAGAACGGGTTGCCCATGTCCAGCACGAGCAGCGCCATGATGCGGCTGCGGCCCGCCCTGAGCTGCCTGGCCGACTCGCTGCGCACGTATCCGAGTTCCTCGATGGCCGCCAGCACACGGGCCCGGGTGTCGGGGAGCACCGCCTCGGGGCGGTTGATCACGTTGGAGACCGTGCCCACCGAGACTCCGGCCTGCCGGGCCACGTCCTTGATCCCTGCCACACGCCCCACTTGCCCTGCCCCACTGATGCGTTCGGCCACCGCGCGTCGGCGCCGGGTCCCTGGTCCACGGACGGACGGCGCGGTCCGACACGCCGCCGCCCGGGCCGTACTCCCTGGATTGAATTGTTTCAATCCGCTCGGGACGCTAACCGCACCTTCCGGATACCGTCAAGGCCGAGGCGGCACCACCCGAATATACCGACGCCCGGGCAGCCACAGACACCTCGACGCCCACCGGAAGGCATGAATCGATTCACACCCTGTCCGTCACGCCGTGGTCCCTCGCGAGGCGCACGGCGCCGGACGTCCGTCAGATGCCGTGCTTCTTCAGGATGGCCTCGATGTCGCTGAAGTCCTCACCGGGCGCGGCGGCCTGCTGCGGCTTCCCCTTCGGCCGATCCCGCACCGTCGGCCTCTCCTGCGCCTGCGGAGACCCTGCGGCCCCGGGTGCCAGTGAGGGCGACGATGCGCCCGGCGCGACGGCCGACCTCTGCCCGGCGGCCCGTGCGGCCCTGCGCTCCTTGCGGGTCGAACCGCCGCGCCGCTCCACGGCGCGTGTGGTCATGAAGAGCAGCCAGGCCACGGCCAGCAGGCCGAAACCGATCCACACGCCCGGCTTGAAGACGATGCCCGACACCCACTCGACGACGCCCGTCATCACCAGGCCGACGGGCACCAGGGAGTAGGCGGCGATGCGGGTCGCCGTGAGGAACCGCTTCCGGTACGCGGTGATCGCGGCGATGCCCAAACCGGCCGCCGACACCGCGGAACAGATCGTCTCGGCAAGCATCGGGGCCTCCAGCGGTCGGGACGTGTCCCTTCCATCCTGCACCGCCCACGGCCGCCGGGGCCACGGTGCGGGCTCACATCAGGGACATTTCAGGGCCGCGGTCATCCCCAGGTCCCGATTGGGAGGAGCCGGCCCCGCCTGGAAGACTGACCGCATGAGCGATTCCCCCTCCGCAGCGCCGGTCGTCCTCGACCTCTGGTGCGAACTCGAGTGCCCCGACTGCCATCGGGCCCTTTCCGACGTCCACGCCCTGCGCGCCCGCTACGGCGACCGGCTGGAGGTCCGGCTGCGCCACTTCCCGCTGGAGAAGCACAAGCACGCGTACGCGGCGGCGCAGGCCGCCGAGGAGGCGTTCGTCCAGGGCGAGGGCTGGCCGTACGTCGAGGCCGTGCTCGCCCGCACCGCGGATCTCGCCCGCGCGGGCGAGCCCCTGCTGCTCGAAGTGGCCGGCGGGCTGGGGCTCGACGCCGAGGAGTTCGACACCGCGCTGATCGACGGCCGGCATCTGCTGGTCGTGGACGCGGACCAGGCCGAGGGGAAGGCGATCGGCGTCACCGGGACTCCGACGTATGTGATCGGTGACGAGCGGCTGGACGGCGGGAAGAGCCAGGAGGGGCTGCGCGCGCGCATCGAGGAGATCGCCGACCGCCTGCTCGCCGGCCAGGGCTGACGGCCGGGCGTTCCGCCCGGCTACAGGGCCTTGGCGAGGTTGTACTGCGTCACCTCGTAACCGAGCGACTCGTACAGTCGCAGCGCGGGTGTGTTGGAGGCGAAGACGTGCAGGCCGAGCACGCCGAGGCCGGCGCCGAGCGTGATGTCCTCCGCGAGGTGCATCAGCGCCCGGCCGTGACCGTGTCCCCGGTGTTCCTCACGCACCTCGATGTCGAACACGTAACCGAGGCCGTCGCCGTCCGGCGTCTCACGCCGGGCCACCCAGACATGGCCGAGGACGGCTCCGCCGTGGACGAGGACGTGGAAGTACATGCCGGGCGTGGCCAGACCGCCCGGCAGGTTCATGGAGTGGTCCCTCTCGGCCTTGCGCCAGGCCTGCTCCTCCGGAACGCCGCGCTCCGCCCATTCCCGCGCATACGCCCCGACGCTGGTGGCCGCCCACGCGGCGTACTCCTGCTCCGTCATGGGACGCCCCGTGACCCCGGCGGGCAGCGCGGGGGCGGTCCGCCGGAGGGTCTTCCGCATGTTCCGGCTGCGCTCGGTGTAGCCGAGCACGGCTGCCACGGCCCGGGCGGCGTCGTTGTCCGCGGGGACCACCAGGCTGACCTGGGTACAGCCCCAGCCGCGCAGCACCTCCTCGGCGGCGAGGGCCGCGATGGTCCCCCGGCCGCGCCTGCGGTGCGCCTCCTCGATGCGGAGCGACCGGAGTACACCCGCAGAGGGACCGAACGCCGGGTCGGTGGAGACGGCGACGGCGCCCACGGGCCGCCCGTTGTCGCACACGTCGTACGTACGTGCCCGCGCGCCGTCGGTGCCTTGCTGGACCGGCCCGGCCGGCCGGATGGTCGTGGTCATCCCGGAGTTCTATCCGCTCGACGGCGGCCCGTCACCCCCTTTGCGGATTCCGGATCTGCGGCCTCGCGGATTCCGGAGCCCGGACCGGTCGCACGGAGGCGGGGCTCACGGATCGAGATCGCCCGCCGCCCGCTCGTCGAAGACCCGCATGGCCTTGGCCGTCACGGGCCCGGGGGCTCCCGGCAGTTCCCGCCCGTCGACCCGGTGGACGGCCTGGATGTCACGGAGTGTGGAGGTCAGGAAGATCTCGTCGGCCCGCTCGACCACGTCCAGCGGAAGGTCGGTCTCCTGTGCGTCCGTCCACTCCACGACCAGGGCACGGGTGATCCCGGCGAGGCACCCCGAGGTGAGGGGAGGCGTGTGGATGCGGCCGTCGAGGACGACGAAGACGTTGGAGCCGGTTCCTTCGCAGAGCCGTCCGACCGTGTTGGGGAAGAGTGCCTCCGAGGCGCCCTGCTCATGGGCGCGTGCGAGAGCGACGACGTTCTCGGCGTACGAGGTGGTCTTCAGGCCCGTCACCGCGCCGCGTTCGTTGCGCGTCCAGGGGACGGTGACCACGGCGGTGCTGTCCGGGCGGCGTGTCGTCTCGCCGAGGGCGACCACCAGGCTGGGCCCGGCGTCGCCGCGGTCGGAGCCGAGCGGTGAGAGGCCGCCGGTGTAGGTGATCCGCAGCCGGCCGAGCTCCATGGGATTGGCCTCGGTGACGGCCGCCACCGCGCGGCGGACCTCGTCGTGGTCGGGGTCGGTCAGGCCCAGACCTCTGGCCGAGCGTGTCAGCCGGCCGAGGTGCCGGGTGAGGGCGAAGGGGCGGCCCCCGGCGACCCGGACCGTCTCGAAGATGCCGTCCCCCACGGTCAGCCCGTGGTCGAGCACGGACAGCCGGGCGTCATCGGCGTCCCGCAGTCCGCCGTTGACCCAGATCCTCATGACGCGGTCCTTCCTGTTTCCTCGTGGGCACCCGACGCTACAGCGAGCAGCCTGGACGCCTTGAGTTCGGTCTCCGCCCATTCGCGTGCCGGATCGGATCCCCAGGTGATGCCGGCCCCGGTACCGAAGCGGAGGAGCGGGGCGGGCCCGGTCCGGTCGATCCAGAAGGTCCTTATGCCGACGGCCAGTTCCGCGGTACCCCGGTCGGCGTCCACCCAGCCGACCGCTCCGCAGTACGGGCCGCGGGGTGCCGTCTCCAGGGCTTCGATGATCCGCAGTGCGCTGGTCTTGGGCGCGCCGGTGACGGAGCCCGGCGGGAACGTCGCGGTGAGCAGCTCGGGCCACCCGGCGCCGTCGGCGAGCCGTCCGCGCACGGTGGAGACGAGGTGGACCAGCCCCGGATGTTTCTCCACGGCGCAGAGGTCGGGGACGCTGACGCTGCCGGGCGCGCAGACACGGCCCAGGTCGTTGCGGACCAGGTCCACGATCATCACGTTCTCCGCGTGGTCCTTCTCCAGCAGATCGTCCTCGGTGCGCCCGGTGCCCTTGATCGGCCCGGATCCGACGATCCGGCCTTCGCGGGAGAGGAAGAGCTCCGGAGAGGCGGTGGCGATCTCCACCCCGTGTTCCGGAAGCCGGATCGTGCCGGCGTACGGGGCCGGGTTGCCGCGGGCGAGCAGAGCGGTGAGGGCGTCCACGTCGGCCTGCGGACCGGGCAGCGGCGCGGACAGGACCCGGCAGAGGTTGGCCTGGTAGACCTCGCCGGCCGCGATGTGTTCACGGATCCGCCGTACGCCGGCCATGTAGGCGGTCCTGCCGAGTGAGGACACCCAGTCCCGCGGGCCGGGTCCCCGCCAGGCCCCGGGCACGGGGAGGGGGACCTCCTCGGGCCGCACGGTGGCGAAGCGGGCGCAGACCGTACGGCCCTCGAAGTCCGCACTCACCGCCCAGAAGCCGGATGATTCGAGAGCTGCGGGGTCGCTGGTGACGTCGCGCAGCCCGGAGGCGACGAGGCCGCCGAAGCGGGCAAGAGGAGTGAGGTCGCGCACGTGACCGAGTCTAGGGCGGCACGCGGTGACCTGCGGCGGGCGACGGCGGCGCAGCACGCTGCGCAAACGCGTTTTTGTGCTGGCCCGGGAATCCGCTAGAGTTCAACACGTCGCCGGGACGCGCAAGCGGACCGGGAAAGACAAGCGGACGTAGCTCAGTTGGTAGAGCGCAACCTTGCCAAGGTTGAGGTCGCCAGTTCGAACCTGGTCGTCCGCTCGCAGAAGGTGGGGGATCTTCCCGAACCCCCGCCCCTGGTGGAGTGGCCGAGAGGCGAGGCAACGGCCTGCAAAGCCGTCTACACGGGTTCAAATCCCGTCTCCACCTCCAAGGACGATTAGCTCAGCGGGAGAGCACTTCCCTGACACGGAAGGGGTCACTGGTTCAATCCCAGTATCGTCCACAGGTCCGCAAGGATCCCCGCGCGATTAGCTCAGCGGGAGAGCGCTTCCCTGACACGGAAGAGGTCACTGGTTCAATCCCAGTATCGCGCACGCAGTACACGCAGGGTCACCCCGCGCGATTAGCTCAGCGGGAGAGCGCTTCCCTGACACGGAAGAGGTCACTGGTTCAATCCCAGTATCGCGCACCAGCCGAAGCCCCCCGGTCGTCTCGACGACCGGGGGGCTTCGTCGTGGGCGGCGCGGGTCAGCCGGTGAAGAGCTGGGTGGCCTTGCGGACGAGCTCGTAGAGGCCGTACGCGAACGGCACGGCGACCCAGAGCCAGACGAACACCATGAGCGGCTTACGACTGCTGGTGGACACGGGGGCTCCCTTCCGGTGCCTCGTGGAAGCGTGCGTGGACCGGGCGGATGCATTCGTTGGCGACGAAGCCGATGACCAGCAGCCCGATCATGATGGTCAGGGAGGTCGTGTAGAGGCTGGGGCCGCTGCGTCCCGCACGCTCCCCCGCGTCCGCGACCCGGTTGACGATCAGCGGGCCGAGCACTCCCGCCGTGGACCAGGCGGTCAGCAGGCGGCCGTGGATGGCTCCCACCTGGTACGTGCCGAAGAGGTCCCGCAGATAGGCCGGAGCGGTCGAGAAACCTCCGCCGTAGAAGGAGAGGATCACGAGCGCGCAGCAGATGAAGAGCGGCTTGGAGCCGTTGCCCAGCTGGGCGATGATCACGTACATCAGCGCGCCGACGCCGAGGTAGACGCGGTACATGTTCTTACGGCCGATCAGGTCCGAGGTGGAGGACCACAGGAGGCGGCCGCCCATGTTGGCCAGCGAGAGCAGGGCGACGAAGCCCGCCGCGGCGGAGACCGAGACCGGGGTGGAGGTGTCCGCGAAGAAGTCCTGGATCATGGGCACGGCCTTCTCGAGGATGCCGATGCCCGCGGTGACGTTCATGCAGAGGACCACCCACAGGCACCAGAACTGCGGGGTGCGCAGGGCGTTGCGGGCGGAGACCTGGGCGTTGGTGACGAGTCTGCGGGTCTCCTGCTTCGGCTCCCAGCCCCCGGGGAGCCAGCCCTCCGGCGGCACCCGCACGAGGAGGACCCCGAGTGCCATGAAGAGGGCGTAGACGACGCCGTGGACCAGGAAGGCCCTGGCGATGCCGGAACGGTCCGTACCGAAGCTCTCCAGCATTCCGGTGGACCAGGGCGAGGCGATGAGCGCGCCGCCGCCGAACCCCATGATGGCGATGCCGGTCGCCATGCCGGGGCGGTCGGGGAACCACTTGATGAGGGTGGAGACCGGCGAGATGTATCCGATGCCGAGGCCTATGCCGCCGATGAAACCGTAGCCGAGGACGACGAGCCAGTACTGGCCGGTGGCGGCGCCGAGCGCGGCGACGAGGAAGCCGGAGCAGAAGCAGACGAGGGAGACGGACATCGCCCAGCGGGGGCCGTTGCGCTCGACGAGGGTGCCGCCGAAGGCGGCCGAGAGGCCGAGCATGACGATGCCCAGCTGGAACGGGAGTGCGCTCGCGGTGCCCGAGAGGCCGAGAGCGGATTCGAGCGGGGGCTTGAACACGCTCCAGGCGTAGGCCTGTCCGATGGAGAGGTGCACGGCGAGCGCGGCGGGCGGTACGAGCCAGCGGCTCCACCCCGGGGGCGCGACAGTCCTGGACCTGTCGAGGAAGTTCATGGACCCGCACTTTAGGCATCGGCCATGGTCATGCCTAGATCATGAACGGAAGTCCGTCGTCCGTGTGCAATGCGGGTCCGGGCGCCGGCCCGGACCCGCCCTGCGGCATCACCCGCCCGGCGGGCCGGGTCAGGAGCTGAACAGCATCCGGCCGAAGCTCTTCTGGCGGTGGTGACCGCCGTAGTGCCCGCCCTGGTGCGGTGCTCCCCAGGCGGGGGCCGGCGCAGCGGGGTAGGCCTGCGGGGCGGGCTGCGCGGGGTAGGCCTGCGGGGCGGGCGGTGCGGGCGGTGCCTGTTGCGCCCACTGCGACTCCAGACGAGTCAGGGACTCCAGCTCGCCGTAGTCGAGGAATATCCCCCGGCAGCCGCTGCACTGCTCGATCTGGACACCGTTGCGGTTGTACGTGTTCATCTGGGCGTGACACTTGGGGCACTGGATCATCGAGTGGGCTCCTCAGTCGTGACGACGTCACCGGAACGCATGCCCGGTGACGATCGCCTTACCCTACGACGCGCATGCGGACACCAACTCGGGCGGGAGGGATGCAATTCGGACACATGCGTCGATCATCAACTGTTCCACCTCATCCGGACTGCGGTCCTCCGCCACGGACTTGGCCAGGGCGAGGGCGGCCGCCTGCACGGTGAGCGCACGCGCCACGACGTCGAGCTCGGGCCAGGGGTCCCCTTCGGCCCGCACGGCCGGGCCGCCGGCCGCCCGGTAGGTGTCGAGGAACCGCAGCCAGGTGCCGGGCGGCAGCAGCCCGGCCGCATACCAGGCGGCGGGCCGCGCCAGGTCCCAGGCGGGATCGCCCAGGCCCGCGTCGTCGAGGTCGATCAGCAGCCAGGGGCCGTGGTGCGCGGGGTGCCGAACGAGTTGGCCGAGGTGCAGATCGCCGTGGCAGAGGAATCCGGCCCGGCGCCCGGGCATCGGAGCCTCGGCGCGGGCCCAGCCGGGCAGCCCGCGCCAGGCGGCGAGCACGGGCGTGACAGCCGGGTCTCCGGGGCGGGCTGCGCACATCCGTGCCACGGCGCGGGCCGCCTTGGCGGGCCCGCGCATGGGCGGGAGGGGGTGGGGCGGCGGGGTGCGGTGCAGCCGGGCCAGGAGGACGGCGGCTTCCTCCCAGGGGGCGGCGTCGGGGTCCGTGGGGTCGACGGGCGTGCCGTACGGCCAGAGGCTCACGGTGCGGCCCTCGACGCTGCCGGGCGGGCCGTCCGGGGCGGGGAGCGCCGGGAGCAGGACTCCCTCCAGGTGAGGAGAGACGGCCAGGGACAGGCGGGCGGCCAGAGCGGGCGGCTCCGAGCCGGGGGCGTGGGCCTTGACGACGACCGGACCGCTGCGGACCACTGTCCCGTCGGGCCGGTCCGCGAGCACCTGGGGCGGAGCGCAGACGCACGGCACCGCGCCCGCGTGCGCGGTGCCGTGCGCGAGGTCGCCCAGCGCGCGTACGACGGGGGTGGTGGTCATCGGTTCGGCTCCCGCTGGGGTGATCGGCCGGCCTCGCGGCCGACGCCGGTGATCGTACGCGGCCGCTCCGGAAAGGGGCCGGACAGCGCGATGTCCGGCCAGCTCCCCAGCTGACCGGACAAACGCTGCCGTCCGCCGCACCCCCGTCCCCACGGGGCTGTTGGCCGGATGTCCCGGTCCGGACCGCTCTTCCGGACCCGGGGCGCCGCTCAGCGCCCCAGCATCACGCCCACGGACGACGCCTGTGTGACCACTGCGTCCCAGCCGCCGAAGACGACGACCAGCAGGGCCGCCAGAGGAAGGACCATGGCCGTCGCCACCAGTGGATGGCGCGTGCCGGACGGGCGCACGCCGACCGAGGCGTAGCCCCTGGGTCCCTGCGTGCGGATCATGGTCCGCGTGGCCGTGTCCGCCATGGTTCCTCTCCTGACCTGTTCCGGAGCGGCGGGCGTCTGGCCTCGGGGGACGAGTTTCCACGCCCGCCGCTTGACTCCAACACTAGGGAGGCGGAAGGCGCCCGGCATCATGCCCGCGTACCGATTGCCGGGCCTCCCGGAGGATGAGCCGGCCGCCTTCGGTGTACTCCCCAGGGTGGAGAACCGGTGCTGGTTACGGCACCCGGTACCTAGGGGGTGCCCTAGGAGCCCAGGCCTCCTGTGACGGGCCGCTCCGAGGCGTCCTCCCCGGGGACCGGCTGTTCGACCAGGGCGAGCACCCTGGTCGCCATGAAGCGGGCGGTACGGACGACTGATCCACTCCGGGTGACTTCACTCACTTCCACCACACCCCGGCGGACCGCTGTCTCCACCCGGCGGCCTGCCCTGGAGGCCACCACTTCGTACGTCCTGGTCGTGTCACCCGCGTCCACGACTATTTCCACACGATCACCCTTCATTGATCCAATCCCCCTTCTGCGACGGTCTTTTGAGATCTCGCACGGGCCGCAGAGCCTGGATCCGCTGCTCCTTGACCACTTCTCAATTCTTCCACCCGGCACTGACAATCGATGAGCCTGCGAGGGCGCGGCCTCTGAGCACGCCGCGCCACGGGTACGTAAGCTGTGCCTCGTCAGGCGGACCGGCAGCGGGGATGGGCAGACGATGGCGATGATGCGGCTCCGGCGCGAGGACCCGCGTGTCGTCGGCTCGTTCAGGCTGCACCGGCGACTCGGCGCGGGTGGCATGGGCGTCGTCTACCTGGGTTCCGACCGACGTGGCCAGCGGGTGGCGCTCAAGGTGATCCGGCCGGACCTGGCGGAGGACCAGGAGTTCCGTTCGCGCTTCGCTCGCGAGGTGTCCGCCGCCCGGAGGATCCGCGGCGGCTGCACCGCCCGGCTGGTGGCCGCCGACCTGGAGGCGGACCGTCCGTGGTTCGCGACACAGTACGTCCCGGGCCCCTCGCTGCACGACAAGGTCGCCGAGGAGGGCCCGCTGCCGGCCGCCGAGGTGGCCTCGATCGGAGCAGCGCTGTCCGAGGGCCTGGTGGCGGTGCACGAGGCCGGGGTCGTCCACCGTGACCTGAAGCCGTCCAACATCCTCCTCTCCCCCAAGGGCCCCCGGATCATCGACTTCGGTATCGCCTGGGCGACCGGGGCCAGCACGCTCACCCATGTCGGGACGGCCGTCGGTTCCCCCGGCTTCCTGGCACCCGAGCAGGTGCGCGGTGCGGTCGTGACGCCTGCGACGGACGTGTTCTCGCTGGGTGCCACCCTGGCCTACGCGGCGACGGCCGATTCGCCCTTCGGGCACGGCAGTTCCGAGGTGATGCTGTACCGGGTGGTCCACGAGGAACCGCATCTGTTCGATGTGCACGACGCACTCGCCCCGCTGGTACGGGCGTGCCTGGCGAAGGACCCGGAGGAGCGGCCGAGCACGCTGCAGCTCTCCATGCGGCTCAAGGAGATCGCCGCGCGCGAGGCGCAAGGACTGCACGAGCGCCGGCCGCCCTCGCAGCGGAACGAGCAGGAGACGGACCGGCCGACGGGCCGCATGGAGGGTCCCTACACCGAACAGGCGACCCGTCGTGCGACCGGGGGGCCCGCCCAGGCGTCGCGCGCCCCGGGGCGGCGCTCCGCCTCGCCGCGCCCGGCAGCCCCTCGCACCGGCGGCTCGCAGTCCCGGGCGTCGCGGGGCGGTTCACGCCCGGGTCAGCAGCCCCGCCGGCCGAAGGGCACGAACGGCAGACAGGCCTCCCGGCCCGGTGTCCGGACGACTTCGGCCGGCCAGGGCGGGAAGCGGCGGCCGGCCAACCCGCGGCTGCTGCGTCAGCGGCTCGTCGTCTTCGTCGTGGTGACGCTGCTGGTCGCCCTGGGGATCGCGGCCGCTCAGGGGTGCCAGGGCCCCGCACAGGGGCTGGGTGGTACACCGCCACCGGCGTACGACCGGGCCGCCGTCCACCCGGGCCAGGCGGACGGGACCTGAGGGGACGGCCCTGGGGTCAGGCGGGTTCGGCCCGGGTCGCGTAGAAGGCGACGGCAGAAGCCGCGGCGACGTTGAGCGAGTCGACGCCCGCGTCCATCGGGATGCGCACGTGGGCATCGGCCGCGCCGAGTGCCTCCGGCGTGAGGCCGTCGCCCTCCGTGCCGAAGACGAGCGCCAGCTTCTCGTACCGCCGGGCCACGAGTTCGTCCAGGGTGATCGACGTGTCGCTGAGGCACAGCGCGGCGGTGGTGAAGCCGGCCTCGCGCAGCAGGCCGGTGTCCTCGGGCCAGGACGTCAGGCGGGTCCACGGCACGTGGAAGACGGATCCCATCGAGACCTTGACCGCCCGCCGGTAGAGCGGGTCGGCGCAGCGCGGGGTGAGCAGGACGGCGTCGACGCCGAGAGCGGCCGCGTTGCGGAAGGCCGCTCCGAGGTTGGCGTGGTCGACGATGTCCTCGAACACGGCGACCCGCCGTACGCTCTCCCGCTCCGGGGACAGGATCTCCCCCACGCCGGGGAGCGGCTTGCGCTGCATGGAGGCGAGGGCCCCGCGGTGCACGTGGTAACCGGTGACCCGCTCGGCGAGAGCCGGCGTGACCGCGTACACCGGTGCCGTGGCCTCGTCGATCACATCGCGCATGACATCGATCCACTTGGCGGAGAGCAGCATGGACCGCATCTCGTACCCGGCGTTCCCGGCGCGCCGGATGACCTTCTCGCCCTCGGCGATGAAGAGGCCCTCTGCGGGCTCCCGGCGGCGCCGGAGCTCGACGTCGGTCAGGCCGGTGTAGTCGCCCAGGCGCGGGTCGTCCGGGTCGTCGACGGTGATGAGTTCAGCCACGGGGTGCTACTGCCTTGCTCGGGGGCCGGTGTGGGGTGGTGTACGCAGGACGTGCCGCCCGGCGGGCCGGGTGCACGGCCGCTCAGCCTTCGAGCGGGCCGGCCGGGCCCGTGCCGACGGCGACGACGTCGCCGATGACGATGACGGCCGGGGGGCGTACCTCTTCCTCGACGGCGCGTGCCCCGACGGTCCCGAGGGTCGCGTCGACCCTGCGCTGGGCTGCCGTGGTGCCCTCCTGGACCAGGGCCACGGGGGTCTCGGGGGACTTGCCGTGGGCGATGAGCGCCTGGGAGATGGCTCCGATCTTGTCGACGGCCATCAGAAGGACCAGGGTGCCGCGCAGCTGCGCGAGGGCCTTCCAGTCGACCAGGGATCGCGGGTCGTCGGGCGCCACATGGCCGCTGACCACCGTGAACTCGTGCGCGACACCCCGGTGGGTTACGGGGACCCCGGCCGCTGCGGGCACCGAGATCGAGCTGGAGATCCCGGGGACGACCGTGCAGGCGATGCCCTCCGCGGCCAGGGCCTGCGCCTCTTCCATGCCACGGCCGAAGACGAACGGGTCGCCGCCCTTGAGGCGCACCACGGACCTGCCCGCCCTGGCGTGGTCGATCAGCGCCTGGTTGATCGCCTCCTGCGCCATGTACCGGCCGTACGGGATCTTCGCGGCGTCGATCACCTCGACGTGTGGCGGGAGCTCGTCGAGGAGGTCGCGCGGGCCGAGCCTGTCGGCGATGACCACGTCCGCCTCGGCGAGGAGACGACGGCCCCGGACCGTGATCAGGTCGGGGTCACCGGGACCGCCGCCCACCAGCGCGACGCCGGGGGCGCGGGTGCGGTGGTGCGGGGCGGCGAGCGTACCATCGCGCAGCCCCTCCACGATGGCGTCGCGGACGGCGGCGGAGTGCCGGGGGTCACGGCCCTGGGAGGTGGTGGTGAGGACGGCGACCGTGATGCCTTCGCTGCGGCCGGTGGCCGGCGTCCAGGCGGTGGCCGCCTCCGCGTCATCGCTCCGGACGCACCAGGTACGGGTGCGCTCGGCCTCGGCGGACGCGGCGTCGTTGGCGGCGGCGTCGGACGACGCGACGAGGGCGTACCAGGTGTCGGCGAGGTCACCGTCCTGATACCTGCGGCGCTCCCAGCGGATCTCACCGGTGTCGGCCATCGCCTCGACGGAAGCGGTCGCGGACGGGGACACCAGGGTGATGTCCGCCCCGGCCGCGATGAGGGCGGGCAGCCGGCGCTGCGCGACCTGGCCGCCGCCGACGACGACGACGCGGCGCCCGTTCAGGCGCAGTCCGACGGGGTAGGCAGGGTGATCGTCATGCTCGGCCATGGTCGTGCGGGCTCCTCGTGCAGGGTGCGGTGTGCTGCGGGCCGCTGCGGCGGTGGAGCGGCGGTGACGTGGACTGGGTGAGGCGGTGACGCGTGGGAACACGATACGGGGTGGTGGAGCGGGGAACCGGGGCGGTGCGGAAGCTTGCGTACCGCGTGCTGCGGGGCTCGTCACCTTCCTCTCCCGTCCGGAGGCCGGGTGCCCCGGGACACCCGTGGGCCCGGTTTCCCGCCTCCGGCGTCCGAGGGTGCCCGGACGGGCCGGTCGGGCGCGTCCGGGCACGGTGACGGCTACTTCTCCGTGACACCTGCGGAGTCGAACGTCGCCACCTCGTGCATGGCACGGGCCGCACTCTGCACGATGGGGAGCGCGAGGAGCGCGCCCGTGCCCTCACCGAGGCGGAGGTCCAGATCGACGAGCGGGCGCAGGCCCAGCTTGTTGAGGGCCGCGACGTGACCGGGTTCCGCGCTGCGGTGGCCCGCGATGCACGCGGCGAGCGCCTCCGGGGCGATCGCCCGGGCGACCAGTGCCGCCGCGCCGGCGCTCACACCGTCCAGGATCACCGGCGTACGGAGCGAGGCGCCGCCCAGCAGGAAGCCCGCCATGGCGGCGTGCTCCAGGCCGCCGACCGCGGCCAGAACGCCGATCGGGTCGGCCGGGTCGGGCTGGTGCAGGTCCAGGGCGCGGCGGACCACGTCGACCTTACGGGCATGCATCTCGTCGTTGATCCCGGTTCCGCGACCGGTCACCTCCGCCGGGTCCATGCCGGTGTAGACACAGATCAGTGCGGCCGAGGCGGTGGTGTTGGCGATGCCCATCTCGCCGGTGAGCAGGCCCTTGTTGCCTGCCGCCACCAGGTCGCGGGCGGTCTCGATGCCCACCTCGATCGCGGCGAGCACCTCTTCGCGGGTGAGGGCCGGGCCGGTGGTGAAGTCGGCAGTGCCGGGACGGACCTTCCTGGGCAGCAGGCCGGGGGTCGCGGGGAGTTCGGCTGCCAC
The DNA here is from genome assembly GCF_043088245.1 of Streptomyces sp. NPDC014623. Lineage (NCBI taxonomy): Bacteria > Bacillati > Actinomycetota > Actinomycetes > Kitasatosporales > Streptomycetaceae > Streptomyces > Streptomyces sp. NPDC014623. Next base: position 195,037 of record NZ_JBIBZU010000004.1, read on the forward strand.
ACCGACGTCGACGACGCAGACCTCGGCGCCGACCTGGGCGGCGAAGGCGTTGCAGACGGCGCCGCCGCCGAGGAAGTTGGCGACCATCTGGCCGGTGACCTCCTGCGGCCACGCCGTGACGCCCTGGGCGTGCACCCCGTGGTCACCGGCGAAGACCGCGACGGCCGCGGGCTCCGGGATCGGCGGCGGACAGAGCCGGGAGAGCCCGGACAGCTGCGCGGAGATGATCTCGAGCATCCCGAGCGCGCCGGCGGGCTTCGTCATCCGCTTCTGGCGTTCCCATGCCTCACCGAGCGCTTTGGCGTCCAGGGGGCGGATGCCGGCGATGGTCTCCTGGAGGAGGTCGTGCGGCTCTTCGCCGGGCAGGGCGCGACGGCCGTACGTCTCCTCGTGGACGACCCAGGACAGCGGGCGGCGCCTGGACCAGCCCGCCTGCGTCAGCTCGGGCTCCTCGGGGAACTCGTCGACGTAACCGACACAGAGGTAGGCGACGACTTCGAGGTGCTCGGGCAGGCCGAGCGCGCGGACCATCTCCCGCTCGTCGAAGAAGCTGACCCAGCCGACACCGAGGCCCTCGGCGCGGGCGGCGAGCCACAGGTTCTCCACGGCGAGCGCCGAGGAGTACGGGGCCATCTGCGGCTGGGTGTGCCGGCCGAGGGTGTGGCGGCCGCCTCGGGTGGGGTCGGCGGTGACGACGATGTTCACCGGCGTGTCGAGGATGGCCTCGATCTTCAGTTCCTTGAACTGCTTGGCCCGGGCCTTGGGGAGCGACTTGGCGTACGCCTCACGCTGGCGCTGCGCCAGTTCGTGCATGGAACGGCGCGTCTCCGCGGAACGGATGACGACGAAGTCCCAGGGCTGCGAATGGCCGACGCTCGGCGCGGTGTGCGCGGCCTCCAGCACGCGGAGGAGGACCTCGTGCGGGATGGGGTCGCTGCGGAAACCGTTGCGGATGTCACGCCGTTCACGCATGACCCGCAGGACGGCTTCACGCTCGGCGTCGTCGTAGCCGGGAGCGGGAGCGGATGAGGGGCCGGCTTCGCCCTCGGCAGGGACCGCGGCCTCGGCGGTGGTCTCCTGCGCCACCTCGGCGAGCGGGGCTTCTCCGGGAGCGTCCACGATCTCGGGAGCGCCCATGGCCTCGGGAGCTTCCACGAGCGGGGCCGGGGCCTCGGCTGCCGGTGCCTGCGCGTCCAGGGGCTGCACTTCCGGGACCACGGCTTCGGCGCTTCCGGCCTGCGGGGTCCCGGCTTCCGGGGTCCCGATGGTCTCGGACCCCGCATCGGGCTCCGGCTCCGCGAGGGCCTGGGGCCCGGCCTGCACGACGACGGGCTCGGGAGCCGGCCCGGGCTCCGCGACGGGCTCGAACTGGACTTCGGGCTGGGCTTCGTGCTGGGTCTCAGGCGGCTGGACGGCGACAGGCTCCGTCACCTCCACGGCCTCGGGCCCGGCCGGGGCGGGAACCGCCACGGGGGGCCCGGGCTGCGGCGCGGGTCCGGCACCCTGCTCGGGCTCCGCGGCGGGGCCGGCCGTCGCCTCGGCCACGGGCGTCGGCGCGGGGAGCGGGGCCGTGGGTACCGGGCCCTCCTCGGGCACGGACTGCCCCATCGGCGCGTCCGGGACGGCTGCCTCGACGGGCGGTTCGGCGGGCGCCTCCACCGGTACGTCCGCCGGAGCCTCGGCCAGGGCATCCACGGGGTTCTCCCCGGCGGTCTCCGCCGCCGGCTCTGCGGGGGCCTCCGGCAGCACGGCAGCCGCCGGCTCCGGGGCGACCGTTTCTGCGGGCGCGACGGACGCGACAGGCACCACCGCTTCGACGGGCTCGGCGGGAAGAGCAGGCGCGACATGCTCGACGGGTGCGGCGGGCGCCTCGGGCTCCGCGACGGACTCAGGAGCAGCGGCCGGCTCGGGGGCGGCCACCGGCTCCGCGAGGGGCTCGGGCTCCGCGACCGGTTGCGGCTCCGCGGCCGGCTCGGGAACGGCAACCGGCTCCGGTGCCGGGACCGGCTCCGCGAGGGGCTCGGGCTCCACGACCGGCTGCGGCTCCGCGGCCGGCTCGGGAACGGCAACCGGCTCCGGTGCCGGGACCGGCTCCGCGAGGGGCTCGGGCTCCGCGACCGGCTCGGGCGGGCCCCATGCCGGCGCGCCCTGGGGCGGGATCTCGCCCAGCTGCGGGCCCGGCAGCATGGACGCGTCGTCCGCCGGGACGTCGATGTACTCAGGGCCTGTCGTCGCCGGCCCGGCGTGCCGCACGGGCATCGGGTTCTGCGGGCCGGCCGGCCCGCGGTCCGCGAGCGAGCGGACCACTCCGCCGGTGTGCGCCCCTCCGTAGGAGGGTGCCTCGGTGGACACAGGACCGCGGTGCAGCGGGCGGCGGGCCGGCGCGGCGGCGGCCGGGACCTGCACGGGCCGGTGCGCCGGGAGCTGTACGCCGTTGAGGTCGGACACGCCGGACCCGTACGTGCCGTTCACGCCCTGCTCGGGCGCCGGGGACTGCTCGGGCAGGCCCGCGGGCGCCGCCGGAGCGTCACTCCACGCGCCCTGGGGGGCGGGCATCAGAAGGAGGTCGTCGTCCTCGGACGGGTGCTCGGAGGGTTCGAGGTAGGTGTAGGCGTCCGGTGCGGGGACACCCGGCTGCTCCACCATGCCTGCGTTCTCCGGCAGTCCCTCGCCCGGGATCTGGCCGGTGTCAGTCATGCGTACCCCTCGCCCATCGTCAGTGCTCCTTCGCCCTTCGCCCGGGATGCCCGAACCACGGCACGCCGGTGCTCGTCAACTAGAACGAGCGGGCTCCCCGCGCGGCACGAAACGCGCACGGAGGTATATATTCTCGCGTCCGCTCGCCGCCGCGACAGACAGTTCTGCCTCGGCTCGCTGTGGACTGCGCCACGTTGCGCGTCCCCCGGTTTCGCTGTACCACGTCGCGGAACAAAACGGTCCACTTTTCCGGACATTGACGAGCGAACCGTCGAACAGACGGGCGCGGCACAACAATCGGTCAGCCTACCTCGCGCTGCCCCGCGACCACCTCATGGGGCGAGATCGGGGCGCACCGCGGAGAGCAGGAACACGACGGAGCGTTCGCGCTCGGCCCAGGCCGAGGTGTCCATCTCCACGGACTGGAGCAGCGCGCACTCGACCGTGTACCCGCTCGCCGCGAGGGCCGCGCCGAGCGCCTCCGCCTCGTCCCGGTTCGACGCATGGGTGACGACGCGTTCGGGCCGCCGGTCGGCGACCGCCGTGACCACGGGGACCCCTCCGCCGCCGATCCGCACGACATCGGGTTCGGGCAGGCGTTCCAGGACGTGCGGGGCGGTGCCCCTGACGACCTGGACGCCCACCTGGAACGTGCGGGCGGCCGCCGCCGTACGCGCGCAGGCGTCCGGGTCGCTGTCCACGGCGATCACCGCTGCGCCGAAGCGGGCCGCCTCCACGGCGAGGGCACCGCTGCCGGAACCGATGTCCCAGACCAGGTCACCGGTACGCGGCCCGAGGCGGGCCAGCTGGGCCGCTCGCAGGCCGGGCGACTCCCCTTCGCCGCCCCCTCCCGTGCCGCCGTACGCGGCGGCGGGCAGGGCCCAGCCGCGGATGCTCTCGGGGCGGGCGGGGCGGCGGCCGGCTATCCAGGCGCCGTTGGCCGCGGTCTCGGGTCCGCCGCCGATGACGATGACGACGTTGGGGTCGCGCCAGGTGTGGTCGGCCGTCTTGTCGGAGGTGAGGACGGTGACCCGCTCGCGTACGGTGCCGAGCTCCTCGCAGATCACGAAGGTGCGGTGGACGCCTTCGAGCAGCAGGGCGAGCTCGACGGGGCCCGCGCCGGGGGACGTGAGCACGGCCACCTTGTGGTGGGCGCGGATGACGTTGACCGCGCGGCGCAGGGTGCGGGGGTGGGCGACGACGATCTGTGCGTCGTCCCACGGCATGCCGGCACGGGCGAAGGCGGTGGCGACGGACGAGACGGCGGGGACGACCTCGACCTCGAGACCGTGTTCGGGCTTGCGCAGGGTGCGCACGACGCCGAAGAAGCCGGGGTCGCCGTCGGCGAGGACCACGGCGCTCCCCCGGTGGCCGGCGATCCTTCGGGCGGCCAGGTCGACGCTGCCGAGGCGGATGCGTTCGGCGCGCCCGGGGACTTCGGGCAGCGCGAGGTGGTGGGCGGCGCCGGCGACGAGCGTGGCGGCCGAGAGCGCGGCCGTGGCCGCTCTGGTCAGTGGCGAGCCGTCCCAGCCGATCACCGTGACCCGGTCGGCCATCGTCGTCAGTCTCCTGGGGTGTGAGCAGGCGGGTTCTCCGCGCGGGGCGGGCGGAGCAAGGGTGAGCGTATCCGGTCCGTACCAACGTCCTGCCGGGGGCTCCCGGAGCCCGGGCGGGAGGTCAGTTCCAGTCGTCGTACGTGCCGTAGCCGCCCGTCTCGGCCAGCTGTTCCGCGACGCCTTCCAGGTCCTCGGGCAGGAGCCCCCACACGATGAGGTCGGTCCTGATGTCGGTCCAGCCCCCGTCCTCGGTCGCGGTCCTGGCTATGCGGGCGTTGCGCAGGACTCCCTCGCTGATGCAGCCCAGCTTCTGGGCCACCTGCTGGGAGGCGGTGTTCCCGGCAGGGGTACGCAGCTCGATCCGCTCGAAGCCCTGGTCGCGGAAGAGCCACTCGGCGAGGGCCAGCACGGATTCGGTGGCGTACCCCTCACCGCGTGCCCAGGGGGCGGTGATGTAGCGGACCTCGGTGGCCAGGGTGCGCCGGTCGGTGTTGAGGAGGCGCACCGAACCGACGAGGCGCTGGGTGAGGAATTCGGTGACGGCGAAGACTATGCCGTTGCCCTGGGTGCGTTCGGCGGGGGCGATCCTGCGGACCCAGCGTTCGGCGTCGACCTGGGTGTAGGGGTGCGGTGCGTCGGTCCAGGCGGTGACCAGTTCGTCGTTCATCATCTCGATGTACGCGGGGACGTCCGCCATGTCGAAGGGGCGCAGCACCAACCTGTCCGTGCTGATGGAGATGGACGGGAAGGTGGTAGTCATGCGCAGCTCCATGCCGAAGACCGTGTAAAGGCACCAGCATGCAGCATCGGCCCGTGAATGCGCATGACCGGGTCCGCACGGCGGAGCCCCGCGCACCCTGACGGGTGTGCGGGGCTCGTGGGACAAGTAGCGTCTGGGTGTCAGGACTTGGCGGGCGCGCCGAAGGCGGGGATGATCGAGCCCTTGTAGGTGTCCTCGATGAACTTCTTGACCTCGTCGGAGTTGAGCAGCTTCACGAGCTTCTGGACCCGGGGGTCCTCCTCGTTGCCCTCCTTGACGGCAAGGAGGTTGGCGTACGGGTTGCCCTCCGCCTTCTCCAGGACCAGGGAGTCCTTGCCGGGCCGGAGGCCGGCCTCGAGGGCGTAGTTGCCGTTGATGACGGCGGCGTCGACGTCGTCCAGGGCGCGCGGCACGGTCGCGGCCTCGATCTCCTTGAACTCCAGGCCCTTCTTGTCCGTGATGTCGCTGAGCTTGGCGTTGGTGCCGACGCCGTCCTTGACGGTGATCAGCCCGTTCTCGGCGAGCAGCTGGAGCGCACGGCCCTCGTTGGTGGTGTCGTTCGGGACGGCGACGGTCTGGCCGGCCTTGATGTCCTTGAGGTCCTTGGCCTTCTCCGAGTAGAGGCCGAGGGGCTCGAGGTGGACGTCCACCACCGGGACGATGTGGGTCTTGTTCTTCTTGTTGAAATCGTCCAGGTAGGGCTTGTGCTGGAAGAAGTTGGCGTCGACCTGGCCGTTCTCGGTCGCGGTGTTCGGCAGGACGTAGTCCGTGAACTCCTTGACCTCCAGCTCGAGGCCGGCCTCGTCCGCCAGGTTCTTCTTGACGTAGTTCAGGATGTCGGCGTGCGGCGCCGGTGACGCGGCGACGACGAGGGCCTTGGAGGTGTCCGCGCCGGCGCCGGTCCCGCCCTCGGCGGCCGGGTCGGAGTCCGTACCGCAGGCGCTGAGCCCGAAGGCGAGGGCGGCGGTGGCTGCGGCGGCAGCGGTGATCTTGATGTTCCTACGCACGAAGAGTGCCTCTTTCCGGTGGTGATGGTGGTGCGCCCGGACAAGGAGTCCGGGCTTCGGGGAGAGATGACGTTCAGGAGGTGGTGCGGCCCCTGCGTGCCAGCAGGCGTGCGGCTCCGTCACCGATCAGCTGGACCACGGTCACGATGACGATGAGCAGCGCGACGGTGATGAGCATGAACTGGTCGTCGAAGCGCTGGAACCCGTAGGTGACCGCCTTGGAGCCGAGCCCTTCGCCGCCGACCGCGCCGGCCATCGCGGAGTAGCCGATGAGCACGATGACGGTGGTGGTGACGGCGGAGACGAGCGACGGAAGCGCCTGCGGCAGCAGCACCTTGCGGACGATCGTCGGGATGGACCCGCCCATCGACTGGACGGCCTCGACGAGCCCGTGGTCGACCTCGCGCACCGCGGTCTCGACGAGCCGCGCGAAGAACGGGATGGCACCGACGGCGAGCGGCACGATCATCGCGGACGGGCCGATGAAGGTGCCGACGACCCAGGTCGTGAAGGGGATCAGCGCGATCAGCAGGATGATGAACGGCAGGGAGCGGCCGATGTTCACGATCACGCCGATGACCTTGTTCACCACGAGGTTCTGCAGCAGTCCGCCCTTGTCGGTGAGGACGAGCAGAATGCCGAGCGGCAGCCCGCCGATGACGGTGACGAGCGTGGACCAGAGCACCATGTAGAGGGTGTCGACGGTCCCCTGCGAGAGCAGTGGCTGCATTTCGGACCAGGTCACTTCGCCACCTCCTTGGTGATCGGGGCGGGGGTCTGGGCGGGGATGCCGGCGGCACCGGCAGGGGCCGTGTCCGCGATTTCTGCCTGGAGGCCCTGTTCGCGCAGGAAGCCGATCGGTACGACGTTCTCCTCGAAGCCGCCGGGCAGCTCGATGCGCATACGGCCGATCTGCTTGCCGCCGACGGTGTCCATCGCGGCGCCGAGGATCGAGATGTCGATGTTGTACGTGCGGGAGAGCTGCGAGATCACCGGCTGGGCCGCGGCCTCGCCGTGGAAGGTGACGTCGACGACGGTGGATCCGGGGCCGGAGGCGGCGCCGCCGACGGGGAACAACTCGTGGGCCAGCTCGGAGCCGGGGGTGGCCAGCAGTGCGCCGACCGTGCCCGACTCGACGATCCGGCCCCTCCTCATCAGCGCGGCGGAGTCGCAGACGGTCTTGACGACGTCCATCTCGTGCGTGATGAGCAGGACGGTGAGGCCGAGCTCCTGGTTGAGGTCGCGCAGCAGCTGCAGGATGGAGCGGGTGGTCTCGGGGTCCAGTGCGGAGGTCGCCTCGTCGGAGAGGAGCACCTGCGGGTCGCCCGCGAGGGCGCGGGCGATGCCGACGCGTTGTTTCTGCCCTCCGGACAGCTGGCCGGGGTAGGCCTTCGCCTTGTCGGCGAGACCGACGAGGTCGAGGAGTTCGAGCGCCTTACGGGTGCGTGCCTGTCCGGAGAGCCCGAGGATCTCCAGGGGGAGCTCGACGTTGCCCCGGACGGTGCGCGAGTCCAGCAGGTTGAAGTGCTGGAAGACCATGCCGATGCGGCTGCGCGCCCGGCGGAGCTCCTTGCCGGCGCGCCGGCCGCGGCCGGCGAGTGCCGTGAGGTCCTGGCCGGCGACCGTCACGGTGCCCGAGGTGGGGCGTTCGAGGAGGTTGACGCAGCGGATGAGGGAGGACTTGCCGGCACCGCTCTGTCCGATGACGCCGTAGACCTCGCCCTCGCGGACGTGCAGGTCGACACCGTCCAGGGCGGTGACCTCACGGCCGCGTGACTGGTAGACCTTCGTGAGGCCCGAAGTGGTGATCACAGGGTTTCCGTCACTGTCGAGTGCACGGCGCGGTGTCCGCCGGGCACGGGGCATTCGTCTGGTGAGACTTTTCTCAGTGGTCGGCCGGGGGAGCCCGGCATGTCCGGCATCGGCGGGGCGCCGGGTGCGGGACGTGCTCAGGCCGGCTCGATCCGCCGGGTGCGGGCGGCACGGGCTCGGTCTCGCTTCGGGGCGCGAGGCTCAGGCGGGGGCCCTCAGAAGGCGCGCATTCGACACGTACAACGAGCACCGGGCGTCAGGATCGCCTCGGTCGCAGGGCTGCGGTAGCTCGTCGTGGTCATGCCCCAAGTAAAACAGACGTAACGTTCCAGCAGTACGCCGTGTCCGAATAGCGGACGCCGGTGGACAGTGCTCCCCGCACGAAGGACCCTCTCACACGCTGCTTTGACCAGCGAAAACACGAACCCTCTCCGCACACCCCCGCAAGCGACGGCAGGATCGCGCTGTGTGCACCCTGTGGCAAAGGCCACGATTCCGCGACGCCCTCCGGGGCAGCCCGCCCCCGGGCCCGCACGCGGCTGCTCCACCCGTCCGTAATACCCTCGCTTCATGCTTGACGCCCTGACGGTCGCGGTCGCCGTGGCCGCGCTCGCCCTCGCCGCCTGGTGCGGGTTCGCCGCCTACCGGGACCAGCCCACGAAGGACTGGCACTTCATCGGCATGGCGGTCGTCTCCGTGCTGGCGCTGGCGCAGCTGCTCGTGGGGATCGTGCAGCTGGCCCGCGGTGAGCGGCCCGGACAGGGCATGACGATCTTCATCGCCTACCTGATCGGCGCCTTCGCGACCGTGCCCGCGGCGGGCTTCCTGTCACTGTCGGAACGGACCCGTTGGGGTTCGGTGACGGTCGCGGCCGGTGCGGTGGTGCTCGCCGTCCTCGAAGTGCGGCTCTACGACATCTGGGGAAACTGACCATGAGCGACACCGACCGCACGGGCGCGTCCGCGGTACCGGCCCCGGAGCGGGACGCTCCACGGCGGAAGCAGCAGTTCGAGCTCGGTTCCGGGCCGGGGCGGGTACTGGTCTGGTTCTACGGGGTGTTCACCGTGGCCGCCGCGTCCCGTTCGATCGTCGAGATGCTCCTGGACTTCGGCAAGGCCCCGCTCGCGTACGTCCTCTCGGCCGTCGCCGCCGTCGTCTACGGCTTCATCACGTACTCGCTGGTGCGGGGCGGGGAGACGGCGCGCAGGGCGGCGCTGGTGTGCTGCGCCGCCGAGCTCGCGGGGGTGCTGGTCGTCGGCACCTGGACGCGACTGGAGCCGTCAGCCTTCCCCGACAGCACGGTGTGGTCGGATTTCGGCGTGGGCTACCTGTTCATCCCGGTGCTCCTGCCGGTCACCGGGATGATCTGGCTGCGCCGCGCACGGAAGGCCTGACACCGGGCGTCAGCGGTGCCGTTCAGGCACTGGCCGCATAGGCCGGTGCGGTGGCCTCCTTCTCCAGCAGGACCAGCCTGACGCCGTCGCCCCCGGTGGCGTTGCCCACCCGGGCATAGCCCGCCTTGCGGTAGAGCCGCAGATTGCCTTCGCTCCGCTCTCCCGTGTGCAGGCGGAAGCGGGTGGCCGAGCGCCCGTCGGCGAGGCCGGATTCCGCGGCGCGCAGGAGACGGGTGCCGAGGCCGTGCTTACGGAGCCTGGGGTGGACGCAGAGCTTGCCGATCCGTCCGGCGCCGTCCGTGTCGGTGAAGCCGCGTACCGAACCGACGACTTCGTCTCCGAGCCGGGCCACGAACACCAGGTCCGTGGCGACTTCGTCCCGGACGGATTCGAGGGGCTGGACGAGTGGGTCGATCCGGTAGTTGCCGTAGAGCTCCGCCTCGCTCTGGAAACAGAGGTACTGGAGTCTGAAGATCTGCTCGACGTCCTGTGCTGTCGCCGCCGAGATGGTCACGCTCATGCCCATGTGTGCATGCCTCCCGCTCACCTGGTCCGCCGGTTGTCTACCCCTGCTCTCCCCGCAGTCCAGGAGACGCAACCTCCGCCGCCAGCATTCTGCGCAGACATCCAAGGCATCGGGAACGCGTCGGACCCAAACTGCCCTGTGACATACCCAACTCCCCTGCGATTTCCCGGTACGTCGGATCGTGGGGAGCCAGCATCGCCTCGATCAGCCGCGGACATCTTCCGGGTAACCGGCCCACCGCGTCCCGCAGGGCGCGGCGTTCGTCGGCTCCCACCGCGATCCGTTCGGGGGAGCCGGCCCAGTCGCCCAGGGGGCCACCAGGGGTGTAGGCGCGCTCGCGCCGGGCCCTGCGGCGGGCGGTCCGTGCTTCCGCCCGCACGGCCGCGCGGACCCAGCGGGCGGGATCGGCGGGCGCGTCCGGGCCGGTCCGGCGCTCCAGCAGCCGTAGCCACACCGCCTGTTCCAGGTCCGCTGCCTCGATTCCGGCGGCCTGGGCCTCGGCTCCGGCCTCCGCGCGCACCAGCGCGTGCAGGGCGTGCACGACGGCTGGCCCACGGCCGCCCGTGCCGTCGGCCGGGGCCTCAGGAACATGATCAAGAAGAGTCATGTCCCGTCAACGCCCCCCGTGCGTGGCGGGTTGCCGTGCACGGGGAGCTCCACCCGACCGGGGGATGCGCGCTCCGGCCGGATGACACCCGGCTCCTGGTCCTCAGCCCCGGGCGAAGTCGGCGGCTGCGAGGAGGGCGGTGTCCGGGTGGTCGGAGAAGATCCCGTCGATGCCCGCCTCGAAGTACGCCCGGAGCGCGCCGAAGACGTCGCCGTACGCGTTCGGGTCCGTGCCGCGCCGGAAGTCCGCGGGCAGGAAGGTGTTCTCGTTGCGCATCGTGTACGGGTGGAGGACCAGACCCCGCGCGTGCGCGTCCGCGACCAGGGTGGTGGGGGTGGTCAGCCGTCCCGCACCGTCCCTCGGGATGACCAGGTCCAGTGCCGGGCCGATGCCCTGGGCGAAGGACGCGATCCACCTCAGTCCGGCGGGCGTCACCAGATCGGCGACGGTGCGGGGGTCGCCGGCTTCCACGAAGTCCCAGGGCCGTTCCTTCGGGCCGGACAGCAGGACGACACGGGGCGTGGCGACGAGCTTCGACAGCCGCCGCATCGAACTCGGCTCGAAGGACTGGAGGATCGCAGGGGAGTCCGCCCGGTGCCGGCCATGCCGGCGCAGCAGCTTGGCGAGCGGCTCCTCCAGGCCGAGCCCCAGGCCCCGGAAGTAGGAGGGGTGCTTGGTCTCGACGTAGAGCCGGACGGGCTCGCCGCGCCTGCGGCCCTCCTTGTCGGCCCAGCGCAGGACCTCCTCGAAGGTGGGGATCTCCCACCGGCCGTCGTACAGCGTGTTCTTCTGGCGGGTGCCGGGGATGCGTTCCTTCGCGCGGAGGGTCTTGAGCTCGGCGAGGGTGAAGTCCTCGCTGAACCAGCCGGTGAGCGACACCCCGTCGACCTGCTTGGTGGTCCTGCGGCCCGCGAACTCGGGGTGCTCGGCCACGTCCGTGGTGCCGGTGATGTCGTTCTCGTGGCGGCAGACCAGGTGGCCGTCCTTGGTCGGCACGAGGTCCTGCTCGACGATGTGCGCGCCCATGTCCAGGGCCAGCTGGTAGGAGCCGAGCGTGTGTTCGGGACGGTAACCGCTGGCGCCGCGGTGCCCGATGACGGTGGGCACGGGCAGATCCCTGAAGGAGCCGTCGCCCCGGCCGTTCGGGGTGCCCTGCCCGGCGGCGTACGCCGTGCCGGACAGGCCGAAGGCCGCCGTGCCGAGGACGGCCGCGCCCAGGAGGCTCCGCCGACCGGGTGCCGGCTGCACGAGATCTGTCATGAACGCTCCTTGAGTGGTGAGGTGATGTGATGTCCGGCACCTTCGGGGCAGGCTCGATCGTAGGCAGCTACGCCATCGGTGGGGCGGCCCGTGGACGAACATGGCGGAAACACACATCAACACTGCGTATCCGCGGGATGAACCCGATGTGCGCGGAGGCAGTACCCGCGAGTATCGTCCTCACCTGCATATACCCTCGCGAATGCCCGCCCCGGCCGCCCGGCCACGACACCGGAGGATGCGTTGTCCCGACTCACGGTCATCAAGGCAGTGCTCGGACCGATCCTGCGCCTGCTCTTCCGGCCGCAGGTGGAGGGGGTCGAGAACATCCCGGGCGACGGCCCGGTGATCCTCGCGGGCAACCACCTGACGTTCATCGACTCGATGATCATGCCGATCTGCTGCGACCGGCCGGTGTTCTACATCGGCAAGGACGAGTACGTCACCGGCAAGGGTTTCAAGGGCCGGCTGATGGCCTGGTTCTTCACGGGCTGCGGGATGATCCCGGTGGACCGGGACGGTGGCCGAGGCGGCGTCGCGGCGCTGATGACGGGCCGCCGGGTGCTGGAGGGGGGCAATGCCTTCGCCATCTACCCCGAGGGCACCCGCTCCCCCGACGGCCGGCTCTACCGGGGCCGCACCGGCATCGCGCGGCTGACCCTGATGACCGGTGCGCCGGTCGTGCCGTTCGCGATGATCGGCACGGACAAGCTGCAGCCGGGCGGCGCGGGTCTGCCCCGCCCGGGCAAGGTCACGGTCCGTTTCGGTGAGCCGATGGAGTTCTCACGCTACGAGGGAATGGACCGCGACCGCTACGTCCTGCGGGCGGTGACGGACTCCGTGATGACCGAGGTGATGCGGCTGTCCGGCCAGGAGTACGTCGACATGTACGCCACGAAGGCCAAGGCCGCCTGACCCGGACGGGCGGAATCCGGTACCCGGCGCGGCTGCGCCGGGCCCCTCGCCCGCCCCGGGGTCCGGGTCTTCACTCGTCCGGAATGATGCCGTCCTCCAGTTTCTGGTTCCGCAGCAGGAACCATGCGGCGACGGCCGTCGCGAGCAGGACCACGGCGCCCACCCCCGCCGCCACCCGTAGCCCGTTGACGAAGGCCTCCTGAGCCGCGAGGACGAGCTCGCCCGCCTGAGGTGCCGGGAGGTGCTCCGCCGTCTCCACGGCTCCGCCGAGCGACTCGTGGGCGGCTGACGTATCGGCGGCCGAGACGCCCCGGGGCGTCCCGAAGCCCTGGTAGACGCCCGTGACGATGGACCCGAGCAGCGCGATACCGAGGGCGGCGCCCAGCTCGTACGCCGTCTCGGAGACCGCGGACGCGGAGCCGGCCTGTTCCTTCGGGACGCTGGAGAGGATCACGTCGGACGTGACGGTGAACGCGAATCCCGCTCCGACGCCCACCACCAGGAGCAGGACACCGATCAGGGGATAGCCGGTCTCCTTGTGGATCACCGTGACCACGGCGAGCGACACACCGATGGCCCCGAGTCCGCAGGCGACCACCGACCGCACGGAGTAACGCCGTGCGGTCCTCCCCGCGAGCAGCCCCGCGGTCACCGCTCCGACCGCGGCGGGCAGTTCGGCGAGCCCGGCCTCGAGCGGCCCGCGCCCCTGGACCAGCTGCAGGAACTGGGAGAGGAAGAAGACGATCCCGGACAGGCCGAGGATGGTCAGCAGGTCGGCGAGGACGGCCCCGGAGAACCCCCGGTGGTGGAAGAGCCGCATGTCCAGCAGCGGGGCGGGGAGCTCGAGCTGACGGCGTACGAACCAGGCGAGTGCGAGCGCACCGCCGACGGCCACCAGAGCGGTCGGCCAGCTCAGGCCGTGCGCGGCGAGCTCCTTGATGCCGTACACGATGCCGATCACGCCGATCAGGGAGAGCCCGACACTGAGCAGGTCCCAGGGGCCCGGTGCCGGGTTCTTCGATTCGGGGATCATCCTGATGCCCACGGCGACGAGGACCGCCATCACCGGCAGGTTGATCAGGAAGACCGATCCCCACCAGAAGTGCTCCAGCAGGAGCCCTCCCACGACCGGTCCGACGGCGGCGCCCGCCGCTGCCATCGCACCCCAGATACCGACGGCGAGGCTGCGTTCGCGCGGGTCGTGGAAGAGATTGCGGATCAGGGCGAGTGTGGAGGGCATCAGGGTGGCTCCCGCGACACCGAGCAGTGCCCTGGCCAGGATCATCATCTCGGGGCTCGACGCGTAGGCGTTGAGCACGGAGACCGCGCCGAAGGCGGTGGCGCCGGTCAGCAGCAGCTTCTTCCGGCCGATGCGGTCACCGAGGCTGCCCATGGAGACCAGGAGCCCGGCGATCACGAAGGAGTAGACGTCGCCGATCCACAACAGCTGGGTACCGGTCGGTTCGAGGTCCTCGCTGAGGAACGGGGTGGCCAGGCCGAGGACGGTGGCGTCGACGGCGACCAGCAGCACGGCCAGGACCAGGACCGTGAGGGCGATCCACCGGCCCGGATGGTGTGGATCGCCGGTGACGCCGGCCTTCGAGAAGGTGCTGCTCATTTCTCCACGCTCCGGCGTGCTCCGTGCAGGAGCAACTCGACGATCATGTGGGGGAAGTCCTGCGCGGCGACCCGGCCGGCCTGCACCGACCACGCACAGCTCCCGATCAGGCCGTACAGGGCCTCGGTCAGCCAGGCCGGGGTGAGATCGATCCGGAACTCGCCGCGCTCCTGGCCGCGGCGGAAGAAGGCCGCGACCCGGGCGTCGAGGCGGCTCCAGCCCTGGTTGACGTCGTCCCCCTCGAAGAGCTGGTTCTCGGTGACGAGGAAGGACAGCAGTCCGGCGCTGGGCTGAACGGCCGTGATCAGCCGGCGCAGTCCGTCCTCGGCGCTCCCCTCGTCGAGTCCTGCCGCGTCCAGAGCGGCTTCGAATTCCTGGATACCGAGGTCCTCCAGCGCTCCTACCAGGGCTTCACGACCGGCGAAGTGCCGGTGCAGGGTGGCGCGGCCGATCCCTGCGGCCCGGGCGACCTCGTCCATGGTCGCGGTGGATTTCCGGGTCAGCAGTGCGGCGGCGCTGCGCAGCACCTACTCACGATCGAGAGTCATGAGACAACACTAGATCAAATGAGACGTCAATGTCCCATCCGGGCTCGATGCCCGCCGCGGTCCCGGTCCGCCCTGCCCCTGGCCGCGGGCCGCTTCGCCGCCTGCGGGAGAACCGTGGGCGCCGGGGGCACCATGGCGGCATGAAGCCGCTGCTGCTGATCGACGTCGACGGTCCGCTCAACCCGTACGCGGCGCTGTCCCGCCCCATCCCTCCGGAGGGCTACCAGATCCACCGGATGCGGCCGACGGGATGGAAGACGGGAACGCCCCTGCCCGTCCTGCTCGACCCCGGGCACGGCGGGGAGCTGCTGGCTCTCGCCGCCCGGTACGAGCTCGTCTGGGCGACCACCTGGAAGGACGAGGCCAACGAGTGGATCGGCCCGCGTCTCGGGCTGCCCCCGCTGCCGTACATCGACTGGCCCGCCATGCACGCCACCACGGCCGGCGGGACGTACTGGAAGACGCGGTACGTCGTCGACTACGCGGACGGAAGGCCGTTCGCCTGGATCGACGACGAGATCTCCGGCCCCGACACCGCCTGGGTCGCCGCGCACCACCCGGGGCGGGCCCTCCTGCGGAGGATCGATCCCCGGGTCGGGCTGGTGCGGGAGGACTTCGACGCGCTCGCCGACTGGGCGTGAGCCCGGGCCTGCGTCCCGGTGCGGGCCTGCGCCCGGGCCCGCCGGACCGGCCCGCTCAGCTCCAGGGCAGCGAAGCCCGGTGGCGCCAGTACGCCTCCGGCTCCTCCACCAGGGCGGTCAGCCGGTCCAGACGGTCCGGACCCAGGTCGAGCAGGGGCGCGTGCAGATTGGCCGCCAGCTGGGTGACGGTGACCGCGCCGGAGAGGACGACTCCGGCCCACGGCTGGCGGAGTACGAACGCCAGGGCGACGGCGTCCGCGTCCAGTCCGGCTTCGGCACCGATCTCCCGGACGACGGCGGGCGCCTCGGTCCCGGCGAGCCGGCCGTTGGCCATGGCCTCCTTGACGATCACGGTGAGCCCCGCGTCGTGGGCCTCGGCGAGGGCCGCTCCGGCCGAGGTCTCCAGGACGTTGTAGGTGGCCTGGACGGTACGGAAGAGGGGTTCGCCGTCCACGGTCACGGCGAGGGCCGCCCGGATGGCGTCGGCCTGACCGGGACCGCTCGCGGAGAAGCCGACCGTGGTGCCCCCGGCGGACAGCTCGGCGAGCCGCGCGTGCAGGTCCTTGTCGCCCAGTGCCGGACTGCCGGCGGTCACCGAGTGGATCTGGTAGAGATCGAGCCGCTCGCCGAGCAGCGCGGCCGTCTCGGCGTGCTGGCGTTCGAAGGCGGCCAGTCCGTGGTCCTTCACCTCGTGCACCTCGGCGTCGATGTGCCAGTCGCCGGTGTAGGCGTAACCCCATTTGCTGCCGACGACGACGTCCGCCACGGCGGGGCGGGCGGTCAGCCACGCGGCGAGGAACTCCTCGGCGCGCCCGTAGGAGCGTGCGGCGTCGAAGTAGCGGACACCCTGGGCGTAGGCCGCGTCCAGGAGTTCATGGGTGCGGGCGCGCAGCGCGTCCACCCCGCGGTCACCGGGCAGGTCACGGTCACGGTGCGGGGTGATGTAGCCGGGCCTGCCGAGGGCGGCCAGGCCGAGCCCGATGCGGCAGGTCGGGGTGGTCGCTCGGTTCAGGCGGGCGAAGGGCATCGCGGGCTCCTCTGGGTCGGTTCCGAACGCCTTCCCGTCAACGTAGCCCGCGACGCCTTCGAATCAGCCGCGTGCGGCCGCCCAGGCGTGCTGTGTCACCAGGTCGGCCTTCACCTCGGCTAGCTGGACGGCGACGGCCGAGGGCGCCGTCCCGCCGCGTCCGTCACGGGAGGCGAGCGCGCCGGGCACGTTCAGGACGGTGCGCACCTCCGGGGTGAGGTGCTCGGAGATCTTCGCGAACTGCTCGTCCGTCAGCTCGTCGAGTTCGATGCCCTGTTGTTCACACACCTTCACGCACTCACCCGCCACCTCGTGCGCCACCCGGAAGGGGACGCCCTGCCGGACCAGCCACTCGGCGATGTCCGTGGCGAGCGAGAAACCGGCCGGGGCCAGCTCCTCCATACGCTCCCGGTTGACGGTGAGCGTGGCCATCATGCCGGTGAAGGCGGGGAGCAGGACCTCCAGCTGGTCACAGGAGTCGAAGACCGGCTCCTTGTCCTCCTGGAGGTCGCGGTTGTACGCGAGCGGCAGGGCCTTCAGCGTCGCCATCAGTCCGGTCAGGTTGCCGATGAGGCGCCCGGACTTGCCGCGCGCCAGCTCGGCGATGTCCGGGTTCTTCTTCTGCGGCATGATCGAGGAACCGGTGGAGAAGGCGTCGTGCAGGGTGACGAAGGAGAACTCCTTCGTGTTCCAGAGGATGATCTCCTCGGCGATGCGGGAGAGGTTGACGCCGATCATCGCGGTAATGAAGGCGAATTCGGCGGCGAAGTCACGGGACGCGGTGCCGTCGATGGAGTTGGCCGCGGAGCCGCGCTCGAAGCCGAGATCCGCGGCGACGGCCTCCGGGTCGAGCCCGAGGGACGATCCGGCCAGTGCCCCGGAGCCGTAGGGGGACACCGCGGTCCGCTCGTCCCACTGCCGCAGCCGCTCGGCGTCCCGGGACAGGGACTGCACGTGCGCCAGGACGTGGTGCGCGAAGAGGACCGGCTGGGCGTGCTGAAGGTGCGTGCGGCCGGGCATCGCCACGTCGTGGTGCGCCTCGGCAAGCCCCACCAGCGCGTCCTGGAGCTCGGCGACCAGTCCGCCGATGATCCGGGCGTGGTCACGCAGGTACATGCGGAAGAGCGTGGCGACCTGGTCGTTGCGGGACCGGCCGGCCCGCAGCTTCCCGCCGAGGTCCGGGCCGAGACGCTCCAGGAGACCGCGTTCGAGGGCGGTGTGGACGTCCTCGTCGGCGATGGTTGCGGTGAAGGAGCCGTCGGCGACCGCGGCTTCGAGCGCGTCGAGACCGCCGGTCATGCGGGACAGCTCGTCGTCGGTGAGCAGCCCGGCCTTGTTGAGCACGCGCGCGTGGGCCCGGGAACCCGCGATGTCGTACGGCGCGAGCCGCCAGTCGAAGTGGACGGAGGCGGACAGCTTGGCCAGCGCCTCGGCCGGACCGTCGGCGAAACGGCCGCCCCACAGGCGTACGTCGCTGTTGCCGGTGCCGTTGCTCACTGCGGTGCTCCTCGGGGGTGCAAGGGGTGTGCGTCCGCCTTGCGGCGCGACCACGAATAGCATAACTATGCGTTGCGCCGTATGAATTGTCAAAGCTATCGGTCAGGACGAGGGGAAGGGCGGCCGCGGCCGCCCGCGAGGAGCGCCCGGTCCACGAAGGGTCCAGATTCGCGCAAACATTCGAGAAGCAATCATGTCCATGGGGAAGACGTACGAGCGCGTGGAAGGCCGGCTCCGGGCGTTCGTCGAGGAACAGCACCTCTTCTTCACCGGGACCTCGCCCCTGGACGCGACGGCACGATCAACCTGTCCCCCAAGGGCGTGAGCGGGTCCTTCGCCGTCGTCGGCGAACGGACCGTGGCCTACCTCGACCTCGCCGGCAGCTCCGCGGAGACCATCGCCCGTCTCCGCGGGAACGGCCGCATCACACTGGTGCGGTGTGCCTTCCAGGGCCCGCCGAACATCGTCCGCGTGCACGGCCGCGGCGAGCCGGTCTTCCGTGACGACCCGCGCTTCACCGGGCTGTTCGCCCCTTTCCCCGGCGTCGACCCGGCCCCCACGGGCTGCGCGCCGTCATCGTGGTGACGGCCGAACTGATCCGGGACACCTGTTGGTTACGCGGTGCCGTTCATGTCGTACGACGAGGACCGCTCCCTGCACGCCGACCGCTTCCGGCGTGAGGACGACGAGAGCCTCAGCAGGTACTCCGAGAAGGAGCCCGGCACCGCCACCAGCATCGACGGACTGCCGGGCCTTCCCCTGCCTCTGCCCGCGATGCCCGCGACGGCCGAGGGGTGAGGCTCTGGGCCGTACGGAGCAGGCGCGGTGGGGGCGGGCCACCGCACCCCGTACGGTCCGGGGCATGCGCGGATTCCTGGTGACCACGGCGGTCCTGCTGGCACTGACCGGTTCGCTCGCGGCGCGGCCCGCCGGGCCGCCACCCCTCCCTGAGCGGCTGGCCGACACCGGTGGTGGTGCACAGCTGATCACCGCCGAGGCCGCCGGGACGGGCTCCGTCACGGGCACGGTCACCTGGTGGGACCGGCGCGGGGGCGGCTGGGCGGCGGCGGGGTCGGCGCCCGCCCGCTTCGGGGCCGGCGGCTTGGCCGAGGGCACCACCCGCGCCCAGGGCACGGACACCACGCCCACCGGGCTGTACGACCTGCCCTACGCCTTCGGGATCAGGACCGCCCCGCCCGGGACCCGCTTCCCCTACCGCCGGGTCGGAGCCGACTCGTGGTGGTGCCAGGACAACGCCTCCCGCGCCTACAACCGCTGGGTGGAACCGCTCCCCGCCGGCTGCCGCGAGGCCGAGCACCTCGTCACCTATGCCACCCAGTACTCCCGTGCGCTCGTCATCGGCTTCAACTACCACCGGCCGGTACGGGGCAGGGGCGCCGGAATCTTCCTCCACGTCGACGGGAAGGGCGCGACCGCCGGCTGTGTGTCCGTGCCCGCGCCCGCCATGGACCGGATCCTGGCCTGGGCCGATCCCGCCCGCCGGCCGCACATCGCGATCGGGACGGCCTCCGGCGCGACCGCGATCACCCGCTACTGATCACCGCGGTCGTTCTGGGCCAGTCGCAGCAGGTGGTCGGCCAGCGCCTGGCCGCCGTTCGGGTCACGGCTGATCAGCATCAGGGTGTCGTCCCCCGCGATCGTGCCGAGGACCGCCCGGAGCTCGGCCTGGTCGATGGCCGAGGCGAGGAACTGCGCGGCCCCCGGAGGCGTCCGCAGCACCACGAGGTTGGCCGAGGCCTCGGCGGAGATGAGCAGTTCGGCCGAGAGCCGGCGCATGCGCTCCTCCTTGGCCGATCCCCCCAGCGGGGCCTGCGGGGTACGGAAACCACCCTCGCTCGGCACCGCGTAGATCAGCTCGCCGCCGGTGTTGCGGATCTTCACCGCGCCGAGCTCGTCCAGGTCACGGGAGAGCGTCGCCTGGGTGACGCTCAGCCCGTCGTCGGACAGGAGCCTGGCCAGCTGGCTCTGCGAGCGCACCGGCCGGCGGTTCAGGATGTCCACGATCCTGCGGTGGCGTGCCGTGCGGGTCTGTGGCACCGACGGCCCGCCGTGGTCGGTCTCCTGCGCCTCGGTCATCGTCGTCGCCTCATTCCCCGGATCGTCACTCTCCGGATCGTCCGTCCCCGTAAGCCGCGTCGAGAGCTCCCGGCAGGATCCGCAGGAACGCGTCCACCTCGGCGTCACCGATGATCAGCGGCGGCATGAGCCGTACGACGTCGGGGGCGGGCGCGTTCACCAGGAGTCCGGCTCCCTGAGCCGCCTGCTGCACCTGCGGTGCGAGGGGCCCGGTGAGCACGATACCCAGCAGCAGTCCCGAGCCGCGGACGTGGGAGACCAACGGGTGACCGAGGCCCTCGACACCCTCCCGGATCCGCTCCCCGAGCCGCTTCACCTCGTCCAGCGTGCTTTCGGCGGCCAGGGTGTCCAGCACGGCGAGACCGGCCGCGCAGGCGACGGGGTTACCGCCGAACGTCGTACCGTGCTGACCGGGCTTCAACAGGTCCGCCGCCGCTCCGAACGCGACGGTGGCGCCGATCGGCAGTCCGCCTCCGAGCCCCTTGGCCAGGGTGACCACGTCGGGCTCGACACCCTGGTGCGCCTGGTGCTCGAACCAGTGACCGCAGCGGCCGATACCGGTCTGCACCTCGTCCAGGACGAGCAGCGTGCCGGTGGCACGCGTGATCTCCCTGGCCGCCTCCAGATAGCCCTTGGGCGGTACGACGACGCCGTTCTCGCCCTGGACCGGCTCGACGATCAGCAGAGCCGTGCCGGTCGTCACCGCGGCCCTGAGCGCCTCGGTATCGCCGTACGGGACGTGCGTGACGTCGCCGGGCAGCGGCAGGAACGGGGCACGCTTGCCGGGCTGGCCGGTCAGCGCGAGACTTCCCATGGTCCGCCCGTGGAAGCCCCCGTCGGTGGCGACCATGTGCGTCCGGCCGGTGAGCCGGCCGATCTTGAAGGCCGCCTCGTTCGCCTCCGCACCCGAGTTGCAGAAGAAGACCCTGCCCGTCCGGCCGAAGAGCGTCAGGAGGCGTTCGGCGAGCGCGATGGGCGGCTCGGCGGTGTAGAGGTTGGAGACGTGGCCCAGGGAGGCGATCTGTGCCGAGACGGCCTCGACCACCGCGGGGTGGGCGTGGCCGAGCGCGTTGACCGCGATGCCGCCGACGAAGTCGAGGTACTCGCTCCCGTCCGCGTCCCACACGCGGGGGCCCTCACCGCGCACCAGTGGCAGCTGCGGGGTGCCGTAGTTGTCCATCAGCGCGCCCTGCCAGCGCTGTGCGAACTCCGCGTTGCTCATGACGCCCCCTCTGTCGCGTTCTGCACGACGGCAGTTCTGTCCGGCACGACCATCGTGCCGATTCCCTCGTCGGTGAAGATCTCCAGCAGGATCGAGTGCTGGACCCGGCCGTCGATGACGCGGGCCGTCTCGACACCGTTGCGTACGGCGTGGAGGCAGCCCTGCATCTTGGGCACCATGCCGCTGGAGAGACCGGGCAGCAGCTTCTCCAGCTCGGTGGCGGTGAGGCGGCTGATGACGTCGTCGCTGTTCGGCCAGTCCTCGTAGAGGCCCTCGACGTCGGTGAGGACCATCAGGGTCTCGGCGTCCAGCGCGGCGGCGAGCGCGGCGGCCGCCGTGTCGGCGTTGACGTTGTAGACGTGGTTGTCCTCGGCGGACCGCGCGATGGAGGAGATGACCGGGATCCGGCCGTCGTCCAGCAGTGCCTGGATCGCTCCGGTGTCGATGGCGGTGATCTCGCCGACCCGGCCGATGTCGACGGCTTCACCGTCGATCACGGGGCGGTGCTGGGTGGCGGTGATCGTGTGGGCGTCCTCGCCGGTCATGCCGACGGCCAGCGGACCGTGCTGGTTGAGCAGCCCGACGAGTTCCCGCTGCACCTGCCCTGCCAGCACCATGCGCACGACGTCCATGGCCTCGGGCGTGGTGACCCGCAGCCCGGCCTTGAATTCGCTGACCAGGCCCTGCTTGTCGAGCTGTGCGCTGATCTGCGGGCCGCCGCCGTGCACGACGACGGGCTTGAGGCCGGCGTGCCGCAGGAAGACGACGTCCTGGGCGAAGGCGGCCTTCAGCTCCTCGTCGATCATGGCGTTTCCGCCGAACTTGATGACGACGGTCCTGCCGTGGTGCCGGGTGAGCCAGGGCAGCGCCTCGATGAGGATCTGCGCCTTGGGCAGCGCGGTGTGCTTCCTCGCGGCGCTCATGAGCTGTACGCGCTGTTCTCGTGGACGTACTCGGCGGTCAGGTCGTTGGCCCAGATGACGGCGGACTCGTCGCCCGCGGCGAGGTCCGCTGTGATCCTGACCTCCCGGTAGCGCATGTCGACCAGGGCGCGGTCCTCACCGACGCTGCCGTTCCTGCACACCCAGACGTCGTTGACGGCGACGTTCAGCCGGTCGGGCTCGAAGGCGGCCTTCGTGGTGCCGATCGCGGAGAGGACCCGGCCCCAGTTGGGGTCCTCCCCGTGGACGGCGCACTTGAGGAGGTTGTTGCGGGCGATGCTCCGGCCGACCTCGACGGCGTCGTCCTCGCTCGCCGCGTTGATCACCTCGATGCGGATGTCCTTGGAGGCGCCCTCGGCGTCCCCGATCAGCTGCCGGGCGAGATCGGCGCAGACGCTCTGCACGGCCCGGTCGAACCCGGCCTGCGCGGGGGTGGTTCCGCTCGCCCCGGAGGCGAGCAGCAGCACGGTGTCGTTGGTCGACATGCAGCCGTCGGAGTCGATCCGGTCGAAGGTGGTGCGGGTGGCTGCGCGCAGCGCGGCGTCGAGCGCGGGCGCCTCCACGTCGGCGTCGGTGGTGAGGACGACCAGCATGGTGGCGAGACCGGGGGCGAGCATGCCCGCGCCCTTGGCCATGCCGCCGACGGTCCAGCCCTCGCCGCCGGCGACGGCGGTCTTGTGGACCGTGTCCGTGGTCTTGATCGCGATGGCGGCCTTCTCGCCGCCGTGCTCGCTGAGTGCCTTCGCGGCCGTCTCGATGCCCGGCAGGAGCTTGTCCATGGGGAGGGGCAGGCCGATCAGCCCGGTCGACGCGACCGCGATCTCGCCGGCACTGTGCCCGGTGAGGACCTCGGCGGCCTTCTCCGCGGTGGCGTGGGTGTCCTGGAACCCCTGGGGCCCCGTACAGGCGTTGGCGCCCCCGGAGTTGAGGACGACGGCGGTCACTTCGCCGCCCTTGAGCACCTGTTCCGACCAGAGGACGGGTGCTGCCTTGACGCGGTTGGAGGTGAAGACGCCCGCGGCGGCGCGGCGGGGCCCGTTGTTGACCACGAGGGCCAGATCCGGGTGGCCGCTCTCCTTGATTCCGGCGGCGATGCCCGCCGCCGTGAATCCCCTGGCTGCCGTGACGCTCACTGCATCTCCTCGTTCGCTTCGCCGCCCACGCGGCGCGGCGTGGCTTTCGTCGTTACCCGCAGCCCGGCGGCTGCGCGTGCGTCGCTCATGGTGCGACCCCGATCGTGGAAAGACCCGTCTCCTCGGGCAGTCCGAGGGCGATGTTCATGCTCTGCAGGGCGCCCGAGGCGGTGCCCTTGGCGAGGTTGTCGATGGCGCTGATCACGATGATCCGGCCGGCCGCCTCGTCGTGGGCGACCTGGATCTGCACGGCGTTGGATCCGTACACGGCCGCGGTGGCGGGCCACCGGCCCTCGGGCAGCAGGTCGACGAACGGCTCGTCGGCGAAGGCCTTCTCGTACACCGCGCGGAGCGAGCCGGCGCTCACTCCCGGCTTCGCCTTCGCGCTGCACGTGGCGAGGATCCCGCGGGGCATGGGCGCCAGGGTCGGGGTGAAGGACACGGAGACGGGCTCACCGGCCGCGGCGCCGAGGTTCTGGATCATCTCGGGGGTGTGCCGGTGGGTCCCGCCGACGCCGTACGGCGACATGTTGCCCATCACCTCGGAGCCGAGGAGGTGCGGCTTGGCCGCCTTGCCCGCTCCGGAGGTGCCGGACGCCGCGACGACGACGGCTTCGGGTTCGGCGATACCGGCCGCGTACGCAGGGAAGAGCGCGAGGGAGACGGCCGTCGGGTAACAGCCGGGGACGGCGATGCGCTTGGAGCCCTTCAGCGCCGCGCGGGCCCCGGGCAGCTCGGGCAGGCCGTAGGGCCAGGTGCCGGCGTGCGGTGATCCGTAGAACTTCTCCCAGTCGGCCGGGTCCTGGAGCCGGAAATCGGCACCCATGTCGACGACGAGCACCTCGTCACCGAGCTGTTCGGCCACGGCGGCGGACTGCCCGTGCGGCAGGGCCAGGAAGACGACGTCGTGGCCGCCGAGCACCTCCGCCGTGGTCGGCTGGAGGACGCGGTCCGCGAGCGGCCTCAGGTGCGGCTGGAGCCCGCCGAGCCGCTCCCCTGCGTTGGAGTGGGCGGTGAGGGCCCCGATCTCGATCTGCGGGTGAGCGAGGAGCAGACGGAGCAGTTCCCCGCCGGCGTAACCGCTCGCTCCTGCCACTGCCGCACGTACCACCATCGGAAATTCCTCCTCATCGATGGCATGACTATACGCATCTATGCAGTTTTATGCAAAGATCTTTCCGTGGTGTGGGGTGGGGCGAGTGTGACGGAACTTCGGTTACACGGTCCGGGGGACCGGCCGGGTGCGGCGCGAGCGCGGACACGCAGAAGGTGAGGTGAGCGGCCGTGGGTGAGATCGTCGACGAGATCAGCCGGGTGCACCGGGAGGCCGGTACACGCCGTGTGGCGTCGGACGAGGCCGGCACGGTGCTGTTGCGGCGCACTTTCGACGCGGATGCCGCCGACCTCTGGGGGGCGGTCTCCTCTCCGGAGCGGATCGCCCGGTGGTTCCTTCCGGTGACCGGTGAGTTCCGGGCAGGCGGCAGCTGTCAGCTGGAGGGGAACGCCGGTGGCGAGATCCTTGAGTGCGTGCCCCCGGAGCGGCTGCGCGTGTCCTGGCGGTTCGGCCCCGATCCCTCCTTCGCCGAGGTCGAAGTGCGTCTCACGGCGGAGGGCGGTGGGCGGACGGCGTTCGAGCTGGAGCACGTGTCCGTGGTTCCGGAGCCGGTTCGGGCCGGGAGCGGTCGGGATCGGCTGGGACCTGGGGCTCGGGTGGCATCTGACGGGCGGCGGTATCAGCCCTGGGGACTCCGTGGAGTGGCAGGACCCTCCCGGGGCGAAGGCCTTCGTGGCGCGCTCGGCCGAGGAGTGGGGACGCGCGTTCACCGCCTCCGGCGCGGACCCGGAGACCGTGACGACGGTGGCGACGATCGAGTTCTGCACGGGGGGATGGACGGCCGTCAGCGCTCCTGCGCGGCAGCGTCCCGCAGGCGCCACTCGTACCGCTGGACGGCGTCCGGCTCCCAGGTGCCGGACCGGAGCTCCCGGTCCACGGGCCCGGTCAGGCCGTGTCCGGCCACGCACCGCGGGTCGTCGCGCCCGGACGGTCCGGGTGCGCGTCATCCGGTCCCCCTGGTCCAGCAGTCCCGTCGGCGACGTCCGGCCCGGGCGTCCGGACCGGCGCCCCGCCCAGGAGCGCCTCCGCCGCCCGCGGATCCCGCTCCCGTACCGCGGCGACGAGCCGGGCGCGGCCGGCGGGCACGTCAGTCGCGGCCGGCCTGCCCGGCCCGGGCCGCGTCGCGCTCCTTGAGGCGCGCCGCCTCCTCGCGGACCTCCGCCTGGGTGGCGCGTTCCTTCTGCAGCCACTCGGGCCCGTCCTGCTTCAGGGCGTCGATCTGCTCGGTGGTGAGGGGCTCCGTGACCCCGCCGCGCGCGAGACCGGCGATGGAGACGCCCAGCTTCGAGGCGACCACCGGCCGGGGGTGCGGGCCGTTGCGCCGCAGCTCCTGCAGCCACTGGGGCGGGTCGGTCTGCAGCGCGTTCAGCTCGGCGCGCGAGACGACGCCCTCCTGGAACTCGGCGGGGGTGGCTTCGAGGTACACACCCAGCTTCTTCGCCGCGGTGGCGGGCTTCATCGTCTGGGTGGTCTGGTGCGACGTCATGGTGTCCAGGGTATCGAGCATGTGCACCGCCTCCGACCACGGCCGGTAACCTGGCGGGGTGACAGGCTCGGAAGTACCCCCTGCGTTCCGGCTCGCCTACGTCCCGGGCGTGACCCCGACCAAGTGGGTCCGGATCTGGAACGAGCGGCTTCCCGGCACTCCCCTGACCCTCGTCGGTGTACCGGCCGCGGAGGCCGCCGGTCTGCTGCGCGACGGCGGCGCGGACGCGGGTTTCGTGCGGCTGCCCATCGACCGCACCGACCTCAGCGCGATCCCCCTCTACACCGAGACGACCGTGGTCGTCGTTCCCAGGGATCATGCGGCGACGGCCGTCGAGGAGCTGTCGGCCGAGGACCTGGCCGAGGAGATCGTGCTGCATCCCCTCGACGACCCCCTCGGCTGGGAGCGGCCGCCTGGCCGGCCCGCCTTCGAGCGGCCGGCCACGACGGCGGACGCCGTCGAGCTGGTGGCGGCAGGCGTGGGGCTGCTCGTCGTGCCGCAGTCGCTGGCCCGGCTGCACCACCGCAAGGACCTCACCTACCGGCCGTTGGCCGGCGCCCCCGAGTCGCGGATCGCCCTGTCGTGGCCGGAGGAGAAGACCACCGACCTGGTGGAGGAGTTCATCGGGATCGTCCGCGGGCGGACCGTCAACAGCACCCGTGGCCGCACCCCGACGCCACCGCAGCCGAAGGCCGGGCGCACCGGGAAGAAGAGCGGTGCCCCGCGCAAGCCGGCGGCCGGCAGGACGCCCCGGGGCGGCTCCGGCGGTGCCGGGAACCCGAAGGGCGGCGCGAAGAATCCCCGGGGCGGCGCGGCGAAGCGCGGGAAGCCCCGCCGGCGGCCGTAGCGAGGGGCCGGCGCGTACCCGTGGTAATTCGGGACCACGTGCCGGTACACCCCTGAGCGGGACGCCGACCACACGGGTCGGTCCATAACTTCGGTACCGGATTCAACGAGAAACATCCGGTACGGAAGGACTCTCCCCTGGCGACCCGCACACGGAGCAGCCGCGCGCGGCGCGCCCTGCTCGCCGCACTCGTCACCGCGTCGGTGGCGCTCCCGGTGTCGGGGGCGGCGCGGAACCCCCGGCGCTGGAGGCCGGGTACGCGGCCGGGCGGAAGGAGATCCGGGCGGCGCGCGACATGGCCGCCCGTCACGGCGACCGGCGGCGGGCATCCGCGCTCACGGGTACGGCGGACCCTGGGCGCACCTTCCTGATGTCCGACGGGCGTGCCGGCGGCCGCAGCGTGGAGGTCTTCGGGGGCCTTTCCCGGGCCAGGCACATCGCCGTACCGGTGCCCGGAGCGGGCGTCGACCTCGATCACTACGGGCGTTCACGGCGTGGCGCCGAAGCGCTCCTGGGCGAGCTGGGCGGCGGGTCAGCCGTCGTCGCGCCTGGCTCGGCTACCGGACACCTGACCTGCTGGGCCCCTCGTCCCTGACACCGGGACGGGCCGAGGAGGCGGCACCCGGTCCGAGGGCCTTCGTACGGGAGCTGGGCGCGGCCATGCCTGCCACCCGGCTCTCGCTGCTCTGCCACTCCTACGCTTCCGTGGTCTGCAACCGTGCCGCTTCCGGTCTCGATGTGGCGGACATCGTGCTGTCCGGGAGTCGCGGGACCGGAGCCGGGAGTGCCGCCGCCCTGGGCACCCGGGCCACGGTGCGGGCGGGCCTGGGAAGGGACGACTGGATCGCCCGGGTCCCGCACACGGCTCTCCCGCTGCCGTTCGTCACGGTCGGGTTCGGGACGGACCCGGTGTCGCCGAACTGGTCGGCAAGGTCCGGAGCGCGGGCGCCCTCGTCACGGCGGAGACCACCGGCAGGCGTAGGCCGTTCCCGCCGGGGGTGGAACTGCCGGCCTTCCGCATCGTGCAGGAGGCCCTGAGCAACGTACTGCGGCACGCTCCGGGGGCGCGTGCCCGGGTGGAGCTCGGCCACCACTCCTCCGTCGTCACGGTCCGGGTCGCCAACACCGCCCCGGAGTCACCCGCGAAGAGTGCGGCCGGCGGGGGCCACGGGCTGCTCGGCATGCGCGAGCGCACCGCCATGCTCGGCGGCGACCTCACCCACGGCCCCGCCCCCGGCGGGGGTTACGAAGTAGTGGCGACGCTCCCCTTGGAGGACCCCTCATGACCATCCGCGTGCTGATCGCCGACGACCAGATGACGGTCCGCCAGGGCTTCACGGTGCTGCTGAACGCCGAGGCCGGCATCGAGGTCGTCGGTCAGGCTGTGGACGGTCTGGACGCGTTGGAGAAGGCGGCCGAACTCGCCCCCGGCGTCGTCCTGATGGACATACGGATGCCGCGCCTCGGCGGCATCGACGCGACGCGCCGCATCACCGGGGCGCCCGGCGCGACCGCCCGCGTCCTCGTCCTGACCACCTTCGACCTCGACGAGTACGTGTACGAGGCGCTGCGCTCGGGCGCCTCCGGTTTCCTGCTGAAGGACGCCTCCGCCGCCGAACTCGCGCAGGCGGTGCGGGTGGTGGCGGCCGGAGACGCGCTGCTCGCCCCCGACATCACCAAGCGCCTGATCGCCGAGTTCTCCCGGGTGAGCGCCGGGCCACGCGCTCCCAGCAGGGAACAGCTCGGCGACCTGACGGAACGCGAGACGGAAGTGCTCTCCCTGAGCGCGCAGGGCATGTCGAACGCGGAGGTCGCGGTACACCTGGTGGTCGCGGAGCAGACCGTGAAGACCCATGTGAGCAGGGCCCTCGTGAAACTGGGCCTCCGCGACCGGACCCAGGCCGCGGTGTACGCGTACGAATCGGGGCTGGTGCGCCCGGCCGGTTACTGACCGCTGCTCACAGGGCCTCGTACAACGCGTCGATCAACGCCGTCTTGCGGGGGTCGTCCGCGATGTTCGGGCCCATGCGGTTCATGACGTAGCCGAGCGCGATCCCGGCCTCCGGGTCGGCGAGACCGCACGATCCGCCAGCCCCGTCGTGGCCCACGGCGCGCGGGTTGGGGCCGTACGAGGCGTTCGGGCCGCTCAGCCAGAGGCCGAGACCCAGCTCGGTCTCGTGGGCGAAGCCCGCCCCCAGCACCAGGTCACGGCAGCTTCCCTGCCCCTCGCGGACCCGCTCCGCCGCCTCCTCGGACAGGATTCGCCGGCCGTCGAGACTCCCCCGCCCGGCGAGGATGCCGTAGAGGGAGGCGACCGCGCGGGCGGTGCCGTGGCCGTTGGCCGCGGGGATCTCGGCGGCACGCCATTCAGGGGTGTTGGCGGCCGCCGTGCCCGTGCCGGGGTTGAGCAGGGAGGCGATGGCCACCGGCTCCATGGCGGCGAACAGCGCGGCCTGCTCGCGGGAGACGGCTTTCGGCTGGACGAGCTCGGCGACCCGGCCGGCGTCCTTCTCCGGAAGGCCCACAGTGAAGTCGATACCGAGCGGCCCGGTGATCTCCTGGCGCAGGAACTCCCCGGGCAGCAGCCCGGTGATCCGGCGGACGACCTCGCCGACGAGGAAGCCGTACGAGATCGCGTGGTAACCGGAGCGGGTGCCCGGCTCCCACCAGGGCTCGGTCGCCGCGAGCCGGGCGGTGGTCAGTTCCCAGTCGTAGAGCTCCGCCAGGGTGTGCGGGTCACGCAGACCCGCGACACCCGAGCGGTGCGAGAGCAGATGGCGTACGCGCACGGATTCCTTGCCCGCCGCGGCGAACTCCGGCCAGTACACGGCCACCGGGGCGTCCAGGTCCAGCAGGCCGCGGTCGGCGAGGACGTGGGCGCAGAGCGCGGTCGGGCCCTTGGTCGTGGACCAGACGTTGACCACGGTGTCCCGCTCCCACGGGCGGGTCCGTCCCCCGTCGGCCCAGCCGCCCCAGAGGTCGACCACGGGATGGCCGTCGAGCAGCACGGTGACCGCCGCGCCCAGCTCTTCGCGCTCGGCGAAGTTCGCCGCGAACGCGTCACGCACCGCCGCGAACCGGTCGTCACAGTGGCCTTGGATCTGCGGCACGGGTCTCTCCTCGCCTAGGTGCCATGCACCATACCGACTGGTCGGACTGGCGGGAAGGCGCTGTGCGCGAGTCCCCTCGGCCGGGTGATCCGGTCAGTGCGGAAACGCTTCGAGGCTGAGGCTCCAGCGGCCGGGCAGTCCGGTGATCGTCACGGCCGAGAGCGGGCGGACGTCGATGTTCCAGTACGTCCACGGCGGAGCCTGGATGGCGTACACCAGGACCGCGCGGACGACAGCGGGTTCGGCGACGGCGACGAGGGCCCCCTCGCGGACCGGCCGGGTGTCGAGCCAGCCCCCCACCCGGGATATGAAGGTGAGCAGGGACTCGCCGCCGTGCGGGGCGGAGCGCGGATCGGCGAGCCAGGTGTCGACACCCGCCGGCTCGCGGGCGGCCACTTCGGCCAGGGTCATGCCCCGCCAGCGGCCCATGTCGCAGTCGCGCAGCGCGGGCTGGAGCAGCGGGGCGAAGCCGAGCGCGTCGCCGGTGGCCCGGCTGCGCGGGGCGGGCGAGCAGTAGCGCAGCTCGGCGGCACCGAGCCGTACCAGCGTATGGGCGGCGAGCTGGATCGCGTGCAGGCCGGCGTGGTCGAGCGGCCGGTCGTCGTCGAAACGCTCGGCGAGGAGGGCGGAGCTGCGTGCTGCGGCGACCAGGGACACCCGAACACTCATGCGCGCGATGGTGGGGCCGTCCGCCGCACCGGTCAAGAGGGCGGACAGCCGCATGTGCACTCCCGCTCAGCCCGTCTGGAGGCACATCCACATGTCCGGTTCGGCGAGCGGGGTGAATCCGAGCTTCGCGTACACCCCGTGGGCGTCCTTGGTGGCGAGCAGGAACCTGCGTACCCCCAGCGGGGCCAGCTCGTCCCGGACGGTGGTGACGAGCCGGGTGCCGAGGCCGTGGCCGCGGGCCGCGCGGTCGACGTACACGTCGCACACCCACGCGAAGGACGCGCGGTCGGTGACCACACGCGCGTAAGCGGCCTGCTCGCCCGAAGCGAGGTCGTACGCCCCGAAGTTGAGCGAACCCGCGATCGCCCGCTCCTGCTGTTCGCGGGTGCGCCCCAGGGCCCAGTAGGCGTCCGTGGACAGCCAGTGGTGGATGCGGGCCGTGTCGAGCCGCGTCGGGTCGTGGGATATCTCGTAGCGCCGCACCGCGGTCTCCTTGTCGTTCATGCGGGGAGGCTAGCGCCCGGCGCCCTCAGCTCGTCGAGAGCGGTGCGCAGCCTGCGGACCCCTTCGGTGATCTCCGCCGGGCCCGAGACGGCGGCGAAGCTCAGCCGGACGTGTCCGGCGGGGGGTTCGGCGCAGTGGTACGGACGGCCCGGTGCGACGGCGACCCCGGCCCGCAGCGCGGCGGACACCAGGGCGGGCTCCCCGGCTCCCGGTCCGGGGAGCCGGAGCCAGATGCTGCCGCCGCCCGACGGCACGTGCGGCAGCGCGAGTTCGGGGAGCCGGTCGCGCACCGCTGCCGTCATCGCGGTGCGTCGTCCGCCCAGTTCGGCGGCCACGGTGCGGAGATGGCGCTCCCAGGCCGGGGACCCCACGAGTTCCAGCGCGGCCTCCTGGACGGGGCGCGGCACGAAGAAGCTGTCGACGACCTGGATGGCGCGCAGCCGCTCCAGGACGGGGCCGCGGGCGGCCAGCGCTCCGACGCGGAGGCTGGGAGAGGTGATCTTGGTGAGGGAGCGCACGTGGACGACGACGCCGTCCGGGTCGCGGGCGGCGAGGGGCTCGGGCAGCGGACCCGCGTCCGCGTGGGCCAGGCGGCGGGCGAAGTCGTCCTCGACGACGAAGGCGCCCGCCTCCCGGGCCGCCCGAACGACGCGTTCGCGCCGCTCCGGCGCGAGGATCACGCCCGTCGGGTTCTGGAAGAGCGGCTGGCAGACGAAGACCCTCGCCCCGGTGGCACGGAAGGCGGATTCCAGCAGATCGGGCCGCACCCCGTCGGCGTCCATCGGCACGGGCACCGGCCGCAGGCCGGTGGCACGGGCGGCGGCCAGCATCCCCGGGTACGTGGGTGATTCGACGAGCACGGGAGCTCCCGGCGGGGCGAGCGCCCGCAACGCGGTGGCCAGAGCGCTCTGGCCTCCCGCCGTGATCAGGACGTCGGACCCGGTGAGCGTGCCGCCGATCTCCCGGGCGAACCAGGCACGCAGCTCGGTCAGCCCGTCGGTGGGCGGTCTGCCCCACGCCCCTGGCCGGCGTCCGGCCCGGGCCAGGGCTCCGGCGAGGGCACGTTCGGGCTGGAGCCCGGGATGGAGGTAGCCGCCGTTGAATTCGATGACCCCGGGCGGCGGTGCGGCGAGGGTGACGAGGACACCCGAGGCATCGACCGTGCGCGGCACGACCTCGGGGCCGCTGTCCCCGCTGAGCGACACCTCCTGCCACGAGGTGTCACCCGGAGCGGGTGCGGCGGTGCGGGTCTCGGCCCGGAAGGCCCCTGAGCCGGGGCGGGTGACGACCAGGCCTTCGGCGGCGAGTTGCGCGACGGCACGGGAGACAGTCACCGGGCTGACCTTGTACCGCTCGACGAGCGTCCGGCTCGACGGCAGCTTTCCACCGGGTGAGTAGCGGTTCAACTCGCCCCTCAGAGAACTGACCAGTTCGGACACGCTGCTACGCTCATGCATGAGAGCAGAGAATAGCGCTACCACCCGCACGACGATAGCGATCGGGACCGAGCGGCCGCTCACGCGCCGCGGCCCGGGAAGCGGTGCCGTACTCGCCGGGCTCGGCGTCCTGGCCTTCTCCCTGACCTTCCCCTCGACGGTGTGGGGCCTGGAGAGCTTCGGCCCCTGGTCCCTGGTCGCGTTGCGCAGCGTGCTCGCGGCGCTGGTCGCGGGGTGCGCGCTGCTCGCCGGCCGGGTACCGGTACCCGCACGCCGCCACTGGGCCGGTCTCGCGGTCGTCGCGGGTGGCGTGGTCGTCGGGTTCCCGCTGCTGACCTCGCTGGCGCTGCAGACCTCCACGAGCTCGCACGCGGCCGTCGTGGTGGGACTGCTGCCGCTGACGACCGCGTTGTTCTCGGCACTGCGCACCGGCTCACGCCCGCCCCGCGCTTTCTGGGCCGCAGCGCTCGCCGGGGCGGCCGTGGTGATCGCCTTCACGGTCCAGCAGAGCGGCGGGGAACTCTCCGGCGGCGATCTCTACCTCTTCGGGGCACTGCTGGTGTGCGCGGCGGGATACACCGAGGGCGGCAGGCTGGCAGGGGTGATGCCGGGCTGGCAGGTGATCGGCTGGGCTCTCGTCCTCTCGCTGCCGCTCGCGGTGGCCGGGGCGGCCGTGGCACTGCCCTTCGAGCCGGTGCGCCTCACGGCGCACGGGGTCGTGGGGCTGGTCTGGGTGGCCGTCGGATCGACCTTCCTCGGGCTGTACGTCTGGTACCGGGGCATGGCGGAGATCGGTGTCCCCCGTGCCAGCCAGCTGCAGCTGGCACAGCCGCTGCTCACCTTGGTCTGGTCCTTCCTCCTCCTCGGCGAGGAGGTGTCCACCGCCGCCCCGCTCGCGGCGGTGGCAGTCCTGGTGTGCATCGCCGTCACCCAGCGGGCGGGGCGGGGCGGGGCACGCCGTACGGGAGCCGAGGCGACCACTCGGTCATAGACTTGTCGACATGGACCGCCATCCGTGAGGAGGTCAGCCCCGATGGAGGCACACACGGGCGACCGGCTGCTGACGCACGGCAGGACCGTGGGACAGCACGACCGGGTCGCAGAGATCATCGAGGTGCTCGGTGACGGGGGCGGCCCCCCGTACCGTCTGCGCTTCGAGGACGGGCACGAATCGATCAGGTCCCCGGGCCCCGACAGCGTCGTCCAGCACACCGCTCCGGAGGACCGGAAGCGGTAGAGCGCGTGCGCCGGGGGCACGAGTGGTTCCCGGCGCACGCGCCCGGGCCGGTCAGTGAGGTGTGCGGGCCCTGACCTGGTAGTGGTCGGCCACCACCCGGGCCATGGCGCCGACGGGATCGGCCTTCACGTGCTTCGCCGAGAAGTAGACGTGGCCACCCACCTCCGGATGGCCCGCGGCGAGGTCGAGGTGCCGGGAGAGTTCCGCCGGGTCCTGCCATGCGGCGGGCTGTGCCGGATCCCCGGCCTTGTAGAGCGCCTCGCCGACGTAAAGGCCGACTCCGGTGCCCCGTACCGCCTCGGCCCACCACGGCAGCAGTTTCGCGTAGTCGGCGGCGGAAAAGCCGATGTTCCAGTAGATCTGCGGGCAGATGTAGTCGATCCAGCCCTCCTTCACCCATTTCCGGGTGTCGGCGTGCAGGTCGTCGTAGGTCTGCACACCGGCCGCGGTGTCGGAGCCCAGCGGATCGGTCGTCGCGTTGCGCCACACCGCGAAGGGGCTGATCCCGAAGCGGACGCCGCTCCTGACCTCCTTGATCCGCTCGGCCGTCCCACGCACCAGCCGGTCGGTGTTGTCGCGGCGCCAGGCCGCCTTGTCCGCGAAGTCCCCGCCGTACCGCTCGTACGCGGCGTCGTCGTCGAAGACCTGGCCGGCCACCGGGTAGGGGTAGAAGTAGTCGTCCCAGTGCACCGCGTCGACGGCGTAGCGGCTGACCGCGTCGAGCATCGCGTCCTGGACGAACTCCCTGACCTCGGGCAGCCCCGGGTTGTAATAGAGCTTCCCTCCGTAGGGCAGGACCCAGTCCGGGTGCAGCCGGGCGGGGTGGGAGGCGACGAGACGGGACGGGTCCGTGTGGTTCGCGACCCGGTAGGGGTTGAACCACGCGTGCAGCTCCAGTCCGCGGGCGTGCGCCTCGCGCACCGCCGTGCCCAGCGGGTCCCACCCCGGGTCCTTGCCCTGAACGCCGGTGAGGCACTGGGCCCAGGGCTCGTAGGACGAGGGCCACAGGGCGTCGGCGCTCGGCCTGACCTGGAGGACCACGGCGTTCAGCCGCAGCGCCACCGCACGGTCCAGATGGGCGATCAGTTCCGCCTCCTGGGCCGCGGCGCTCAGGCCGGGCGCCGAGGGCCAGTCCAGGTTGGCGACCGTGGCGATCCACACACCGCGCAGCTCGGCCTGGCCCGCTCCGTGGCGCCGGCGCCACGGAGGATCCGGCCGCCGCGCCGCGACGGCATCACCCGCTGTCATCATGGCGGCCACCACGCCCGCCGCGGCCGTCACCCACGACCTCCGGCTCATATGATGCATCTGCATACCTTTCGCCTGTACGTTCCCGTGTGTCGCGTCGACCCTGCGTGACGCAGATCATGCCCGCCGCCGGACCACCCGACCCGCAGCTCACCGGAGTGGCGTCGCGGAGTAACGTCGTGGGGTCGAGGCGGGCACCGGAATCAAACGGGAACTGCCGCACGAGGATCAGCGAAAGGCACGAGGTGACGGACTCTATGGCCGACATTGCACGCGTCGGAGTGGTGGGCTGTGGCCAGATGGGCGCAGGCATCGCGGAGGTGTGCGCCCGCAGCGGCCTCGATGTCATGGTGGCCGAGACCACCGGCGAGGCCCTGGAGATAGGGCGCACCCGGCTTCACAACTCCCTCTCCAAGGCCGCCGAACGCGGCAAGATCACCGAGGAGGAGCGCGACGGGACCCTCGGCCGCCTCAGCTTCACCACCGACCTCGGCGAGTTCGCCGACCGCGACCTCGTGATCGAGGCCGTCGTGGAGAACGAGCAGGTCAAGACCGAGATCTTCCAGGTGCTCGATCAGGTGGTGACCCGGCCGGACGCGATCCTCGCCTCGAACACCTCCTCCATCCCGCTGGTGAAGCTGGCCGTGGCGACCTCCCGGCCGGACCAGGTCATCGGCATCCACTTCTTCAACCCGGCCCCGGTGCAGCGGCTCGTCGAGCTGATTCCCGCGCTGACGACGTCCGACGCGACCATAAAGCGTGCCGAGGCCGTGGTGCACGACGTGCTCGGCAAGCACGCGATCCGCGCCCAGGACCGCTCCGGCTTCGTCGTCAACGCCCTGCTGATCCCGTATCTGCTCTCCGCGATCCGGATGTTCGAGTCGGGCATCGCGAGCCGCGAGGACATCGACAACGGCATGGAGATGGGCTGCGCCCACCCGATGGGTCCGCTCAAGCTCGCCGACCTGATCGGTCTGGACACCGTGGCCTCGGTCGCCGACTCGATGTACGCGGAGTACAAGGAGCCGCTGTACGCCGCTCCTCCGCTGCTCCAGCGGATGGTGGACGCGGGCCGGCTCGGCCGGAAGACGGGCTCGGGCTTCTACCCCTACGAGTGAACCGCCTCCGCCGGTGCGGCGGGCTGCCCAGGTGGCCGGCCGCACCGGCGTGCGCCGTCACCCCAGCTGCATGTGATGGAGCATCAGCAGCCCGGCCGCCATGTCGGCGGCCGGGATCCCACCGCCCGCGACCATGTCCGGGACGAGTTCGAGCGGGACCCACTCGCGGCGTGAGGACTCGAAACCGCCCGCCGGAGGACCGGTGTACGTCGCCTCTCTGGACCTGCGCCCTGCCGCGCCGGTGCGCCGCTCGGTCGAATGATCGCCTCGCAGGAGGCGGCCGGGTCGACGGACCCCCCCTCGTAGCAGTTCGACGGCCCGCACCCGCGCCGTCCGTCCTGCCCCGGCACTCCGTGGCAGGACGGACGGCGCCGGACCGCACAGCCCACCGACCCGCGATGCCAGGAGGGTCCCTGTACGGTCCCCGGGCCGCCCGGCGGGAGCAGAAGGGGCGTACCCGGTGGCCGGATACGCCCCTTCCCACCACTCGGGTCCTACGCGCCGCGCAGGACCGCCCCGGTGCGCTCGGCCGCCAGGGCGACCGCGGTGTCGCGGGCCGCGGAGGCCTCCTCCACCGTCAGCGTGCGGTCCGGGGCACGGAA
This sequence comes from Streptomyces sp. NPDC014623, assembly GCF_043088245.1. Classification (NCBI taxonomy): domain Bacteria; kingdom Bacillati; phylum Actinomycetota; class Actinomycetes; order Kitasatosporales; family Streptomycetaceae; genus Streptomyces; species Streptomyces sp. NPDC014623. The sequence goes on from NZ_JBIBZU010000004.1 coordinate 231,666, forward strand.
CCGCAGCGCGTACGCCAGGGACTTCTTGCCCTCACCGATCTGCTCGCCGGCGAAGACGTCGAACAGCCGAAGCGATTCGAGCAGGTCACCGGCGCCTTCGCGAAGCGCCTTCTCCACGGTCTCGGCGGGCATGTCCGAGGCGACGACGAGCGCGACGTCCTGGGTCGCCACCGGGAAGGTGGAGATCCGGGGCGCCTGGAGCACGCCGTCGACGGCCTTCTCCAGGACGTCGAGCTCGACCTCCATGGCGCAGGTCCGCTCGGGCAGGTGGAGTTCCTTGACGACGCGCGGGTGCAGTTCGCCCGCGTGCCCGAAGAGGATTTCCTCCCCGCCGGCCGTGACGTACAGCGCGGCGCAGCGGCCGGGGTGCCACGGTGCGTGCCGGTCGGCCCGGACCGTCACCTCGACGCCCGCCTCGCGTGCGATGACGCGCGCCGCCTCGACGGAGTCCGCCCAGTCCGCGGGGCGGCCCTTGCCCCACCAGCCGGCCTGCTCGCGGGCTCCCGCGAGGACGACGGCGGCACGGCGCGGCTGACGCGGCAGTGCCGCGTCCAGCCCGGCGATCTCTTCGTCGGTGGGACGCCGGTCGACGGGCAGCCGCACGGCCTTGGTCTCCTCGCCGGTGGGCCTGAAGACCAGACCGGTCTCGAAGAGCGCCAGGTCGTGGCTGCCACGACCGTCGTTGCGCCGCAGTGCGCCGAGCAGGCCCGGCAGCAGCGTGGTGCGCAGCGCGGGTTCCTCGTCGGAGAGCGGGTTGACGAGGGTGACCGTACGGCGGCGGGCGTCGTCCTTCTCCAGGCCGAGCTGGTCCAGGACGGCGTCGCCGATGAACGGGTAGCTCAGCGCCTCGACGTAACCGGCGCCCGCGAGGGCGCGGCCGATGCGGCGGTGCAGCCGCTGGCGGTCGGTGAGCCCGCGTCCGGAGGGCGGGGTCGGCAGGGTGGAGGGGAGGTTCTCGTACCCCTCCAGCCGGATGACCTCTTCGGCCAGGTCGTTCGGCTCGGCGAGGTCGGGGCGCCAGGACGGCACCGTGACGATCAGCTCGTCCTGCCCGTAGACGTCGCAACCGACCTGCTGGAGGCGGCGTACGACGGTCTCGCGGCCGTAGGCGACACCGGCCACCCGGTCGGGGTGGCTCGCCGGCATCGCGATGGTGCGGGGCGCGGACGGGGCGGTGATCTCCGTGACGCCGGCCTCGGCCGTGCCGCCCGCGAGGAGGACCAGCAGGTCGACCGTGCGCTGCGCGGCAGCGGCGGCCGCCCGCGGGTCGACACCGCGCTCGAAGCGCCTGGAGGCCTCGGAGCTCAGCTTGTGGCGGCGCGCGGTCCGGGCGATCGCGATCGCGTCGAAGTGCGCGGCCTCGATGACGACCTCGGTGGTCCCTGCCTCCTCGGCCGAGTCGGCGATCTCCGTGTCGGCGCCGCCCATGACGCCCGCGAGACCGATCGGCCCGCGGTCGTCGGTGATGACCAGGTCCTGGGCGTCCAGTACCCGTACGGCGCCGTCGAGCGTGGTGAGCTTCTCGCCCTGCTGGGCCCGGCGCACCCCGATCGTGCCCTCGACACGGGTGCGGTCGTAGGCGTGCAGCGGCTGCCCGAGCTCCAGCATCACGTAGTTGGTGATGTCGACGGCGAGCGAGACGGTGCGCATCCCGGCCTTCTGCAGCCTGCGCTGCATCCAGATCGGGGAGCGCGCCTCGGGCCGCAGGCCGGTGACCGTGCGTGCGGTGAAGTTGCTGCATCCGAACGGGTCGGAGACCTTCACCGGGTAGCCGTGCGCGTTGGGCGGGGGCACGTCCAGGAGCGCCGGGTCACGCAGCGGCAGCCCGTACGCGATGGCGGTCTCACGGGCGACCCCGCGCATCGAGAGGCAGTAGCCGCGGTCGGGCGTGACGGCGATGTCGAGGACCTCGTCGACGAGCTCCAGGAGCTCGATCGCGTCGGTGCCGGGCTCGAACTCCGGCGGCAGCACGATGATGCCGTGCGTGCCGTCGTCGCCCATGCCGAGCTCGTCGGTCGAGCAGATCATGCCGTGCGAGGTCTTGCCGTACGTCTTGCGCGCGGCGATCGCGAAGTCACCGGGCAGCACCGCGCCCGGCAGGACCACGACGACCTTGTCACCGACGGAGAAGTTGCGGGCGCCGCAGACGATCTCCTGCGGTTCGCCGGTGCCGTTGGCGGTGCCGACGTCGACCGTGCAGAAGCGGATGGGCTTCTTGAAGCCCTCCAGCTCCTCGATGGTCAGGACCTGCCCGACGACCAGGGGGCCCTTGAGGCCGGCACCGGTCTGCTCGACGGTCTCGACCTCGAGGCCCACGGAGACGAGCTTGGCCTGTACGTCCCGGCCGGTCTCCGTCGCCGGCAGGTCGACGTATTCCCGCAGCCAGGAAAGCGGGACGCGCATCAGATCTCCATCCCGAACGGCCGGGTGAACCGGACGTCGCCCTCGACCATGTCTCGCATGTCCTCGACGTTGTGGCGGAACATCAGCATCCGCTCGATACCGAATCCGAAGGCGAATCCGCTGTACTTCTCGGGGTCCACACCGCAGGCGACGAGCACCTTCGGGTTGACCATGCCGCAGCCACCGAGCTCGATCCAGCCCTCGCTGCCGCAGGTGCGGCAGGGGCGGTCCGGGTTGCCGACGGACTCGCCGCGGCAGACGTAGCAGACCATGTCCATCTCGGCGGACGGCTCGGTGAACGGGAAGAAGTTCGGCCGCAGCCGGGTCTTCATGTCCGGTCCGAAGAGCGCCTGGACCATGTGGTCGAGAGTGCCCTTGAGGTCGGCCATCGTGAGGCCCTCGTCGACCGCCAGCAGCTCGATCTGGTGGAAGACCGGGGTGTGCGTGGCGTCGAGCTCGTCGGTGCGGTAGACCCGGCCGGGGCACACCACGTAGACGGGGGGCTTGCGGCTGAGCAGGGAGCGGGCCTGGACGGGCGAGGTGTGCGTGCGCAGCACGACACCGGACTCGTCGGTCTTCGCACCGTCGGCACCCTGGACGAAGAAGGTGTCCTGCATCTGCCGCGCCGGGTGGTCGGGCACGAAGTTCAAGGCGTCGAAGTTGAACCACTCCGCCTCGGCCTCGGGGCCCTCGGCGATCTCGTAGCCCATGGCGACGAAGACGTCGGCGACACGCTCCATGATCGTCGTCAGCGGGTGGCGCGCACCGGCCGGGGTCCGGTCGTAGGGCAGGGTGACGTCCACCGCCTCCTCGACCAGCACCCGGGCGTCACGCTCGGCCTCCAGCTCGGCCTGGCGGGCGGCCAGTGCCTTGGAGACGGCGCCGCGGGCCTGGCCCACGCGCTTGCCCGCCTCGGCCTTGGCCTGCGGCGGCAGGGCGCCGATCTCCCGGTTGGCGAGCGACAGGGGCGAGGTGCCACCGGTGTGCGCGGTCTTCGCCTGGGCGAGCGCGTCGAGGTCGCCCGCGGCGGCGAAGGCGGCGAACGCCTCGTCCCGCATGCGCTCGATCTCTTCCGGTTTCAGTGCCTCGACCTCGACTGGGTCGTACGACTTGTTCGGTGCCGACATCTCTTCCCGTGCTTCCGATTGGCTGGTGGCGACCCTGTTCGACGACTGAGGACGCAAAGGTGCCAAAAGTCGAGTCTACGGGCCGCCGGGGGGCGAAGAAGCCCGTGGGCCGCTCAGACCAGGTAGGCCGGCGCGCTCACGGGCAGGATAAACCGGAACTCGGCGCCGCCGCCGGGCGCCCGGTCGACGGTGATGGTGCCGCCGTGCGCCTCGACGATGCCCTTGACGATGTACAGGCCCAGGCCGGTCCCGCCGCGCTTGCTGCCCCGCCAGAAGCGGGTGAAGACGCGACCCATCGACTCCTCGGGGATGCCGGGGCCTTCGTCGCTCACGGTGACTGCCGTTCCGCTCTCGTCGCTCTTCGCCGGTGCGGGTGCAGGGGCGATCTCAATAGTGACGGTTCCCTCGCCGTGGCGCACCGCGTTTTCGAGGAGGTTGCCGAGTACCTGGTCGACCTTGTCCGGGTCGGCCCAGAGCGCGGGCAGCGGCCGGCGGGTGTGCACGAGGAAGCGGCCTGGCGCCTGGCCGTTCGCGGTGAGCGCCTGGATGTGGCGCTCGACGGCGGCGGAGATGTCCACGGGCTGGCGGCGCAGCTCCAGCCGGCCGGAGTCGATGCGGGAGATGTCGAGCAGCTCGGCGATGAGCCGGGTGACGCGGTTGGCATCCGCGTCGACGGTCTCCAGCATCAGCCGCTTCTGGTCGTCCGTGAACCGCTCCCACTTGGCCAGGAGGGTGGCGGTGAAACCCTTGACCGAGGTCAGCGGGGAACGCAGCTCATGGGCGACGGTCGCGATCAGCTCGGCGTGGCTGAGCTCCGTGCGACGGCGCGCCTCGGTGCCGCGCAGCGACACGACGAGCCGTCGGACCGGGCCGGCCGGGGTCTCGCGTACGTACCGGGCGGAGACCAGGACCTCGCGGCCCCCGGGGAGCAGCAGGTTCTGTTCGGGCTGGCCGACCCTGATGGCGAGCCCGCCGTAGGGGTCGGTGAGGTCCCACCAGCGTCGCCCCTTGAGGTCCTCGAGGGGCAGCGCCTGGTCCAGGGAGCGGCCGAGCGCGGCGGGCCCGGGCGTGGCGGTGATCCGGGCCGCGGCCGCGTTGAAACAGATGACCTTGCCGTGCTCGTCGGCGACGACGAGACCGTCGGGCAGATCGTCCGGGTCGATGCCCGTAGCGGGGTCCCCGTCGGCCCGGCTCTCGCCGGCCCCGTCGGAGGGGGCGCGCACGGCGGCCGTGTGTGTCGCTCGCGGCCTGCTCATGCCGACAGTCATCTTCCCGTACCCCACCTCTCGAACCGGTGCAGTGGGCCCCCGAGTCCGTCACCTTACTAGGCGTCAGCGGCCGGGCACACCCTCCGGGCGGGCACCGGCGGGGTGTGGCCCGTATCGATCGGTGGTGCGCCGGCGGGGATCAGCGGGCCCGTCGCGGGCGCTGGGCCCGCGCGGAGGCGTAGAGGCACACGGCGGCGGCGGTGGCGAGGTTGAGACTCTCCGCCTTTCCGTGGATGGGGACCCGGACGACGGCGTCGGCCAGGGCCCGCGTCTCCTCCGGGAGGCCCCACGCCTCGTTGCCGAACACCCAGGCGGTGGGCCCGCCCATGGTGCCCGCGTCGAGTTCGTCGTCCAGGTCGTGCTCGCCCGCGCCGTCCGCCGCGAGGATGCGCACACCGGCGCTCCGGAGCCCCTGCACGGCCTGCTCCACGGGTACACCGACGGCCACCGGCAGATGGAAGAGCGAACCGACGGAGGCCCGGACCGACTTGGGGTTGTAGAGGTCCACGGAGGCGTCGGTGAGCACGACCGCGTCCGCTCCGGCGGCGTCCGCGCAGCGCAGCACCGTACCCGCGTTCCCGGGATCGCGTACGTGGGCGAGGACCGCGACCAGGGTGGGCTTCGCCACGAGGATGTCCTGGAAGGGCGAGTCCAGGAAGCGGCAGACGCCGATCAGCCCCTGGGGGGTGACGGTCTGCGAGACGTCGGCCAGCACGTCGGCGTCCGCGAGGTGCACGCGGGCGCCCGCGGCGCGGGCGGCGTCGATGATGCCGGCGTACCGGTCGGCCGCCTCGACCGTCGCGAAGAGTTCGGTGAGCGTGGGTACGCCGTCACCGCCCCGGTGCGCGGCGGCCTCCCGCACGGCCTGCGGCCCCTCGGCGATGAACCTGCGCTCCTTGCCGCGGAAGTTGCGCCTGGCCAGCCGGCGTGCGGCGGCGACTCGCGGCGATCGCGCGGAGATCAGTTCGGGGGTGCCCATGGTCGGCGGCGAGCCTCTCTGCGTAAGTCAGCTTCTCTGCGTACGTTTCTCTGCGTACGGCTGACTGCGTACGCGACACGTGGTGCAACGCACCGGACCCGCAGACGGCACACGCCTGCGGGTCCGGCTCAAAACACTGGGACGTCGGGAAGTGCTGCCTGGATCAGGCGGCCTTCGGGGCGTTGACGTCGCTCGGGAGGGCCTTCTGGGCGACCTCGACGAGGGCGGCGAACGCGTTGGCGTCGTTGACCGCGAGCTCGGCCAGGATCTTGCGGTCCACCTCGATGTTGGCGGCCTTCAGACCCTGGATGAGGCGGTTGTACGTCATGCCGTTCTGACGGGCAGCCGCGTTGATCCGCTGGATCCAGAGCTGACGGAAGTCGCCCTTGCGCTTCTTGCGGTCGTTGTAGTTGTAGACCAGGGAGTGGGTGACCTGCTCCTTGGCCTTGCGGTACAGGCGCGAACGCTGACCGCGGTAACCGCTGGCGGCCTCGAGGATCGCCCGGCGCTTCTTGTGGGCGTTTACCGCCCGCTTGACGCGTGCCACTTTTAACTCCTTGCAGCGGGGCTGGGAATCGCGGTGTCGACTCACCAGCCCGGAAACGAATTGGTCCCGGTCGGATGGAGGTCGTGCCCCCGGCTGTACCGGAGGCGTCGTCCTCTACTTGCCGAGAAGCTTCTTGATCTTCTTGGCGTCGGCCGGAGCCACGACGACCGTGCCGGTCAGCGAGCGGGTCTTCTTGGACGACTTGTGCTCGAGCAGGTGGCGCTTGCCGGCCTTCTCGCGCAGCACCTTGCCGGAGCCGGTGATCTTGAAGCGCTTGCTGGCACCGCTGTGCGTCTTGTTCTTCGGCATCGCGCCGTTATCTCCTCGTCAGTGGCGCCCCTCACGGTGCGGGCACCGGACTGCAGGGGCGTCAGATCTTTGGGTGGTTTCCGGGGGACCCGGGGGCGCCTGGGTGGCGGCCCCCGGAGGTCACGCCTCGGAAGGTGTCTCGGCCGGAGCCTCGGCCGCTGCGGCCGGGGCCTCAGCGGTGTCACCCTCGGACTCGGCGTCGGGGGTGGATCCCTGACGCTCCGCCTTGCGGGCGGCCTGGGCCTCACGGGCTTCGGCCATGGCTTCGGTCTTCTTCTTGTGCGGGCCCAGAACCATGATCATGTTCCGGCCGTCCTGCTTCGGGTTCGACTCGATGAAGCCGAGGTCCTCGACATCCGAAGCGAGACGCTGGAGCAGTCGGAAGCCCAGCTCGGGACGGGACTGCTCACGACCGCGGAACATGATCGTGATCTTGACCTTGTCCCCCTGCTTGAGGAACCGGACGACGTGACCCTTCTTGGTGTCGTAGTCGTGCGGGTCGATCTTCGGCCGGAGCTTCATTTCCTTGATGACCGTGTGCGCCTGGTTCTTGCGCGCCTCACGGGCCTTCATGGCCGACTCGTACTTGAACTTTCCGTAGTCCATGAGCTTGCACACGGGGGGACGGGCTGTCGCCGCCACCTCGACCAGGTCGAGGTCGTACTCCTGTGCGAGCTCCAGGGCCTTGGCAAGCGGAACAATCCCGACCTGCTCGCCGCTGGGACCGACAAGTCGCACCTCGGGAACGCGAATCCGGTCGTTGATGCGGGGCTCGGCGCTGATGGATCCTCCTCGGTAGCACCACGCGACCGCCTGGCGGACAGCCGCGTAACGTCTTATGTATGACCAACCGAGCCGGGAAAACAGAAATGCCCCGGACGGGACACAGGCGGGGCTCCTGGAACTACCGGAACACCGCCGCGTGCAACCGCGGGGCGCAATCGGGCGACCCCATCGTCCGTACGGAACGATGGCTGCCACCTGACCGGTGACCCGCCGTCCCTGAGGACGGTCAGGTGGGAGATCGGAGCCTCCACTTGTGGGCCGGACACATAGATGTCCAGCCGGTCGTTACACAAGGTTAGCAGCTCTCCGGGCCCACGGCTAACCCGCTGTCCGGGCGGCTCCCGCAGCAAGAGCCGCGCCGACGTGGCCTTATCGTGTGGGGCATGAGCGACTCGACCACCCCCAGCACCGAGAACCCCGGCTTCGACGACATGGCCCGCGACATCGCGGAGGTTCCCGCGGTCGAGGTGATCGTGACCGTCGCCGTCAATCTGATGAGCGCGGCAGCCGTGAAGCTCGGCCTGACCGAGGAGGGCGAGCAGCACAAGGACCTCGACGAGGCCCGCAAGCTGGTCCAGGCACTGGCCGGACTGCTCGACGCGAGCGCCACCGAGATCAGCACGTTCCACGCCTCGCCCCTGCGCGACGGCCTGAAATCGCTCCAGCTGGCCTTCCGTGAGGCCTCGCTCGTCCCGGACGAGCCCGGTCAGGGCCCGGGTGAGAAGTACACCGGTCCCGTCTACGGCTGATCCTCCGGCCGAGGCCACCGACGAGCCCGCCGCCTGTGACAGGCGGCGGGCTCGTGTGCGTCAGCGGCTGAACAGCGGCTCGCCCGGGGCCTCGGCGCCGGCCGGCAGCAGGGCGAGATCGATGCCGTGCACCAGCCGGGCGCGCAGCACCTCGCTGGCCGAGAGGGCGTCGGCGACCCGGCGGGCGGCTTCGGCGACCACGGCGTCCGGGGCGAGGACCAGGGCGAGGGTGCCGTCGGCCCGGCCGGGGCCGAGGTGGGCGCGCAGCACCGCGGGCTCGGCGGCCGCCGCCTCCCGCACCGCGGCGACGACGGCGGGGTCGTCGAGCGGGTCCGCGCTGGCACGGTTCTCCGCCAGGGCCAGCAGTGCCGGGCCCGTGAGCTCGAAGGCGACGGGCCCCGCGAGGTCGAGCACCACCGTGTCCGCCTTCTCGTGCGCGGCTGCCTGCAGCGCCTGGTGCAGGGGCACGGCGACGGGACGCGCCTGCGGGTCCCAGCGGGCCAGCGAGGCGGTGGAGGTGAAGACGGGCAGGGCCCGCCGGTCACCGGCCTGCAGGGTCGGCACCGCCATGTCGCTGGTCTTCTCCCGGCGCAGTCCGCCCACCCGCCGCCCGCCGCCGTCCTTCCCAGGAGCTTCGTGCCCCTCCTCGACCTCTCCCAGGACGGCGACGACCGGTACGAGCAGCCGTGCGTCACGGAGCGCCGCGAGGACGGGGCCGACGGCCGTCCGGTCCGCGGCCCATGCCGCGAGGGCCGCCGTCAGTCCGGGCGAGGCCGTGCCGTCGTCGTCGGAGAAACCGGGGTCGGGGATGTTCTTGAGCGCCACACGACGAGCGTAGTGGGTCGCTCCTCCCGCCCGGACGACAGGGCGGCCCCGGACTGCCGCCGGCCTGTTCCGCCGCCGGAGGTGCGTGTCCGGTGGGTTGTGCGCCCGATGACACGCCTGCTGCCGTGGCCGCCGTATCGTCCGCGTCGAGCCCGTCGGCGGTGACGGGCCGGGACGAGGAGACCGACGTGGATCTCGACGCGGAGCTGGCCGACGCGCTGGCGCACCTGGCGGACGGCGCCGACGTGTCGGTGGCCGTGCTGGACGCGGGGAGCGGCGCCGGTGCCGCGTACGGGGACGGGGCGTACGACGCGGCCAGCGTCGTCAAGACCGGCATCCTGGCGGCGCTGCTGCTCCAGGCGCAGGACGCGGGCCGGGAGCTGAACGGTGCCGAACACGCGTACGCGGAGGCCATGATCCGGCGGAGCGACAACACCTCGGCCACCGAGCTGTTCAAGGCGATCGGTGGGGAGGAAGGGCTGGACGCGGCCCACGAACGGCTGGGGCTGACCAGGACGCGAGCCGCCCACGCGTGGGGGCTGACCCGGACCACGGCCGCCGACCAGGTGCGGTTGCTGGAGGCGGTGTGCGGGACGGAATCGGAGCTGACGGCGGCCTCTCGCACCTACATCACGGAGCTGATGGGGCAGGTCGAGGCCGATCAACGGTGGGGAGTGTCCGCGGCGGGCACCGGCGTGGTGCTGAAGAACGGCTGGATGCCCCGGACGACGACGGGACTGTGGGACGTCAACAGCGTCGGACGGGTCGAGAGCGGCGGGCACACCCTGCTGATGGCGGTGCTGTCGCGCGGGCACGCGACGAAGGAGGCGGGCATCGCTCTCGTGGAGTCCGTCGCGAAGGCGGCGGCCGGGGTGACCGGTGCGTTGGCTGATCCGGGCTGAAGCCGTGCGGCCGGCCGGGGCCGTCCGCTCAGCGCGGGGGGCCGGCGGGGAACGGGTGGTGTCCGGGCGCGGGCGCGTACCCGCCACCGGTGTTCCTGCCGCGCCACAGCACCACGGCCAGGGCGAGGAGCACGGCTCCGAGACCGCCCGCCGAGGGGGCCAGCCAGCCGGCCGGATCCCCGTCGTCCCCTCGCGGCGCGGGGCCGGAGCCGAAGTACTCGTCCCGGTGGCCCGCCCCGGCGGACCGCGCGCCCGGATCGTCCGGGCGCAGCTCCGCGCCGGCCGCTATCGCGGCGGCCGGGTCGACCAGGCCGTACCCCCTGGCGTCGTCGCGGCCGCCGGCGGGGGCGTCACGGGCGGTGTCCGCGAGCAGGGTCTTGATCTGCGCGGGCGAGAGGGCCGGGTGCGCGGCACGCACGAGGGCCACGGCCCCGGAGACGTACGCCGACGCCGCGGACGTGCCCCACTCGATGTAGTAGTGCCGGTCGGGATTGGCCACGACGATGTCGACGCCGGGCGCGCTGACGGTGGCGTACCAGCGCCGGGTGGAGAACGCGGCGTGCGTGCCGTACTTGTCGACGGCTGCGACGGCGATCACGCCGGGGTAGGCGGCGGGATAGGAGATGCGGTCCCCCTTGTCCCCGCTGTTGCCCGCCGAGGCGACGACGGCGACCCCCTTGCCGAGGGCGTACTGGACGGCGGCGTCCTCCCCGGGCTCCGGGTGGGCCGACTCGCTGTCGTCCCCGAGGGAGAGGTTGATGACGTCGGCGCCCTGGTCGGCGGCCCAGCGGATGCCGTCGGCGAGCGCGGTGCCGCGTGATTCGCGGGCTTTGGCGCGTGAGGGGTCGCCGGACTCGAGGATCACCCGCACGGGCAGGATCTTCGCTTCCGGGGCGATGCCGAGGACGCCGTCTCCCCGCCCGGGGCCGCTTCCCCGGCCCGCGATGATGCCGGCCATGGCGGTGCCGTGCAGGGCCCAGGAGCGGTCACCGCGTGCGGCACCGAAGCCGATGAGGTCCTTGCCCGGAAGGACCTGTCCGGCGAGGTCCGGGTGGGCGTCGTCGACCCCGGTGTCCAGGACGGCGACCGTGATGCCCGCGCCCTTCGTGGTCTGCCAGGCCGTGTCGGTGCGGAGGGCCTTCAGACCCCACTGCTGGTCACGGATGGCGTCCGCGTGGGCGGGGACGGCGGGCAGCACCACGAAGGCGGTGGCCGTGGCCACGGCGGCGAGCGCCCGGAGCCGGCGGGGACGGATCACGCCGGCTTCTCCGTGAGGTCGGCGACGGTCCTGCGCAGGGCGCGTTCCACCCGGTCGGCGACGCCCTTGGCCTCGTGGCCGAGACCCGCCTGGGCGGGGGGCGTCGTGGCACCGGCGGCCATGGCCTCGGCGGCGGGCTGCGGCTCGGCGACCGCACGGCCGTCGGCGAAGCCCGAGACGGCGAACACGACGACGGGCAGCTCGGTCAGGACGTGCACCGTCCAGCTGGCGCGCTGCTGGTCGCCGAAGCCGGCGGCGACGGTGCCCTCGGCGGGGTAGGTGCGGGGCATCAGGTCGGGGCGCCCGGTGAGGCGCTGGGTGGTGAACCGGGTGCTGAGCGCGCTCATCGCGCCGGTGCCGGCCTCCGTGAAGACCATGCCGACGGTGGTGACGCTGCTGCGTGTGGCGTCGGTGTAGGTGGCGCGCAGCAGGCGTTCGCAGCCGACCGGGCGGAGCGTCTCGAGCAGCAGCGGGTCCAGGCCCGCCGCGCAGCCGCTGTCGCTCGCTACGGCGACCCTGGACCAGGTCCGGTCCGTGGCCCCCGGACCCGCGCCGTCGCCCTTGAGGGTGCGCGGGAAGAGGGTGTCGACGGGCACACTGTGCCAGGCGGAGCGGCTCACGGTGTACACGCTGTCGTCGCCGGCCCGGGCCGCGGAGTCACCGGTGAGCCAGCTGCCGGTGACGGCGCCGCCGATGAGCCCCAGGCCGAGCACGGCGCAGACTGCGGCCCCCGCGGTCCTGGCGGGGTGCCGGGCCTTGACGGGGCGCAGCCGGGTGGTGGTCTCGACGGGCGTCTCGGCGTACGCGTGGTACGCGCCGGGGGGAGCGGGCGCGGCACCGGGGCGCGGGGTGAGGTCCACGGCGCCGACGGGCCTGCGCCTGGTGGCGGCGGGCGGTGGCGGGCCGGGCGGCACGGGGCGGAGCCGCGTGGTCGTCTCCACCGGGGGGACGGGCCCGCCTCGCGGGGCAGGCGGCGGCGGGGCGCTGCCGGATACGGGCGGAGCGGGTTGCGGGCGCGGGGCCGGTGGTACGTGCGGCGGGGAGGCCGGCCGGGGCGGCACTGGAGCGCGCCGCGCTTCGGTACTCATCCGCCCCCCTGGTCCACGTCCCCGTACCGCCTGCGGACCGCCGCTGCGCACGGGTCCGCCGGTCGGTCGTGTGACGGTCACTCTACGGGGTGTACGGCCACCCGTGGGAACGGGACCGAGGGTGCGGGACGATCTGCACCGAACATCCTCTACCCAGTGGTACGGCCGTCTGGCAGGCTGCGGCCATGACTGTCCGCGCCGCTGACCGGAGCCGTTACGACCGGGCCACCGCCCACCTCGACGCCCCGGTGGCCGTCGTCGATCTGGATGCCTTCGACGCCAACGCCGACGACCTGGTGCGCCGGGCGGGCGGGAAACCCGTCCGGGTGGCGAGCAAATCGGTGCGCTGCCGTGCCCTGCTGGAGCGGGTGCTCGCGCGTCCGGGCTTCGCCGGGGTCATGTCGTTCACCCTCGCGGAGTCGTTGTGGCTGGCCCGCTCCGGGTTCGACGACGTGCTGCTGGCCTATCCGTCGGCCGACCGGTCCGCGTACGCCGAGCTGGCGGCCGATCCGAAGCTGGCCGCGGCCGTGACGGTGATGGTGGACGATCCCGCGCAGCTGGAGCTGATCGACGCCGCGCGGGCCGGCGGCACCGAGGAGATCCGGGTCTGTCTGGAGCTGGACACCTCGCTGCGGCTGCTCGGCGGCCGGGTCAGGGTCGGCGCGCTGCGCTCCCCGCTCCGCTCCCCCGCCCAGCTCGCCGAGCTGGCCCGCTCGGTGGGACGCAGGCCCGGCTTCCGGCTGGTGGGGCTGATGGCGTACGAGGGGCATGTGGCCGGGGTGGGCGACTCGGTGGCCGGGCGGCCGCTGCGCTCGCGCGCGGTCCGGCTGATGCAGACGGCGGCTCGCCGGGAGCTGGCGGCGCGGCGCGCGGAGACCGTGCGGGCGGTCCGTGCGGTGGCGCCCGGCCTGGAGTTCGTGAACGGGGGCGGCACCGGCAGCGTGCAGCACACCGCCGCGGAGTCCGCGGTGACCGAGATCGCGGCGGGATCCGGGCTCTACGTCCCGAGGCTGTTCGACAACTACACCTCCTTCACGGGCCGTCCGGCGGCCCTGTTCGCCCAGCCCGTGGTACGGCGGCCGGGGGTGGGCGTGGTGACGGTGCTCGGCGGCGGTTACCCGGCGTCCGGGGCTGCGGGAGCGGACCGGCTGCCGGTGCCGTATCTGCCCGAGGGGCTGCGCTACGAACCGCAGGAGGGCCCGGGCGAGGTGCAGACGCCGCTGCTCGGGGCCCCCGCCGACGACCTGCTGATCGGCGACAAGGTGTGGTTCCGCCACGCCAAGGCCGGTGAGCTGTGCGAGCGCTTCGACGAACTGCGGCTGGTCGAGGGCGAGCGGATCACCGCCACCGTGCCGACGTACCGCGGTGAGGGACGCACCTTCCTCTGAGGGCCCGGTTCAGGGAGCCACGGTGCTGCCCACGCCGCCGCCGGTGGCGTCACCGATCGGGCGGATCGCCCGGGTGATGGTGTCCATGAGGGAGAGCGGCAGGCCGTCCTGGCCGGCGTCGAACGCGAAGCGTACGACCACCGGCGTCCCGCTGCCCACCGCGGAGGGGAAGACGAGCGACTGCACATACCCGCCGGGGCCCTTGCCCGTGGTGACCTGACGGCGCACCAGGTGTCCGGTGCGCCCCGCCACGGTCACGGACCTGGACTCCAGCTCCTTCTGGGACCTGATGCCCCCGTGGATGAGGGCGTCCACGGAGTTCCTCCCGTAGGCGCGCTCCGCCGCGGTTTCGATGTCCTCCTCGGCCAGCGCCTTCATGGACGTGAGGTCGGTCCCGCCCGACGTGCGGACCGAGACCGTGCCGTGGTGGCAGAAGCTCCCCGAGTCGCCGGGGCAGGTGTAGGAGCCGGTCGTACGCATCGTGGAGGCGTCGTCGAGCGTGTTCTCCGGCTTCTCCCAGCCGTCGGGAACGGGGAGGGTGACCCCGTTGAGCTGGTCGACCAGCACCGTGGGGTCGTCCTGCGCACCCTCCGCGGGCGCCGGGGCGGCCGGGCTCGCACTGTCCGTGGCGGTGACCGGTGGCGCGCTGCTGGGGGGCACGGCCTCGGGTCGCGTGCCGCCGTCGCCCAGTACCAGGAGCCCGGTGACGGCGGCGGCGACCGCCAGGCCCGCCACGGCGAGTGGGACGGTCCGGGTGGCGCGGCGGCCGCCGCGCGTGGCCGGGTTCCCGGGCCGGAGCGGCGCGGACAGCGGCTGGGTGAGGACGGCCGGGCGGGTGTACCCGGTCCAGGCGGTGCCGTCCCACCAGCGCTCGGTGCCCGGCACGTTCACGTCCGGGTACCACCCGGACGGCGTCGCGTTGGTCATGGCACCACTGTAGGGAGGGGCATCAGAGCGGGGTCACGTACGCTCCCGAGATTCCGCCGTCGACGAGGAAGTCGGTGGCGTTGACGAACGAGGAGTCGTCGCTCGCCAGGAAGGCGACGGCGGCCGCGATCTCCGTCGCCTCGGCGAAGCGCCCGACGGGGATGTGCACGAGCCTGCGGGCGGCGCGCTCCGGGTCCGTGGCGAACAGCTCTTGGAGCAGCGGGGTGTTGACCGGTCCGGGGCACAGGGCGTTGACCCGGATCCCTTCACGGGCGAACTGCACCCCGAGTTCCCGGGACAGGGCGAGGACTCCGCCCTTGGACGCGGTGTAGGAGATCTGGGAGGTGGCGGCACCCATCCGCGCCACGAAGGACGCGGTGTTGATGATCGAGCCGCGGCCCTGGCGCCGCATGTAGGGGAGGGCGGCCTTGCAGCAGAGGTAGACGGAGGTGAGGTTGACGTCCTGGACGCGTTTCCATGCCTCCAGCCCGGTCGTGAGGATGGAGTCGTCGTCCGGCGGCGAGATGCCCGCGTTGTTGAAGGCGATGTCGACGGAGCCGTAGGTCTCGTCCGCCGCCGCGAAGAGGGCTTCGACCTGGCCGGGGTCGGTGACGTCGACGCGTACGAACGTTCCTCCGGCCTGCTCCGCGGCGGCCCTGCCGGCGCTCTCGTCGATGTCGCCGCAGACGACGTGGGCTCCTTCCGATGCCAGCCGGCGGGCGGTGGCGAGGCCGATGCCGCTGCCCGCACCGGTGATGACGGCGGTGCGGCCGGTCAGCCGGCGGCAGACGTTCCCGGAGCCGGTGGTCATGGGGGTTTCGGTGGTCATACGGATTCAGGCCTCCGTGCCGATGAAGACGTTCTTGGTCTCGGTGAAGGCCGCGAGGGCGTCAGGCCCCAGTTCACGGCCGAGCCCGGACTGCGCGTATCCGCCGAACGGGGTCCAGTAGCGGACGGCGGAGTGGGAGTTGACGGACAGGTTCCCTGCCCGGACCGCCTGGGAGACCCGTAGGGCGCGGCCCACGTCGCGGGTCCAGATCGAGCCGGCCAGGCCGTGGTCGGTGGCGTTGGCCAGCCGGACGGCGTCGTCCTCGTCCTCGAAGGGCAGGACGACGGCGACAGGGCCGAAGACCTCCTCGGTGGCGACGGGGGCGTCGGGGGCGGTCCCGGTGAGCACGGTCGGGGGGAACCAGAAGCCGGGGCCGGCGGGCGCGCTGCCCCGGATGCCGTCCGCGCCCTCGGGGACGAAGCCGTGGACGCGCTCCAGCTGGGTCCGGGAGATCAGCGGGCCCATCTGTGTCCGCTCGTCCGACGGGTCCCCCACCACGACGGAGGTGACGGCGGGGGCGAGGAGTTCCAGGAAGCGGTCGTACACGGCCCGCTGGACCAGGATGCGGGTGCGGGCGCAGCAGTCCTGGCCGGCGTTGTCCAGGAAGGACATGGGTGCGGTGGCTGCGGCGGCCTCGATGTCGGCGTCGGCGAAGACGATGTTGGGGCTCTTGCCGCCGAGTTCGAGGGTCAGCCGCTTCACCCGGTCCGCGCACCTGGCCATGATCTGTTTGCCGACGCGGGTCGATCCGGTGAAGCAGATCTTGGCCACGCCCGGGTGTTCGACGAGTGCGCTGCCCGTGACGTCCCCCGCGCCGGGCAGCACCTGGAAGAGGTGCTCGGGAAGGCCGGCCTCGAGAGCGAGCCCGGCCAGACGGAGGGCGGTGAGCGGCGTGGTCTCGGCCGGTTTGAGGAGGACTGCGTTACCGGCGGCGAGGGCGGGAGCGGTGCCCCAGGCGGCGACCGGCATGGGGAAGTTCCACGGGGCGATCACTCCCACGACGCCCAGGGGTTCGAGGAAGGTGAGGTCGATCCCGCCCGGGACGGGGATCTGCCGCCCCGTCAGGCGCTCCACTCCCCCGGCCGCGTAGTCCAGCAGGTCCCGGACGTTGGCCGCCTCCCAGCGGGCGTTGCCCAGGGTGTGTCCCGCTTCGGTGACCTCCAGCCGGGCCAGCCGTTCGGCGTGTCCGTCGACGAGGACGGCGAAGCGGCGCAGCAGCCGGGCGCGGTCGGCGGGGGCCAGGGCCGCCCAGGTGCGCTGGGCGGCCGCGGCGCGGGTGACGGCGGCGGCGACCTCGGCGGCGGTGGTGGCGGGGACGGTGGCGACGAGTTCTTCGGTCGCCGGGTTCAGGACACGGTGTTCGTGGATCACGGGGCGCCTCACAGGCGTTCGAAGGAGCGGCGGAGCTCCCAGTCGGTCACCGCTGCGTCGAAGGCCTCCAGTTCGACGCGCGCCATGTTGCGGTAGTGCGCGACGACGTCCTCGCCGAAGGCCTCCCGGGCCGCCTCGCTGCTCTCCCAGAGGGCGGCGGCTTCGCGGAGTGTGGTGGGGACCTGTTCGTATCCGGCGGTGTAGGCGTTCCCCTCGCACGCGTCGGGGAGTTCCAGTTCGTGTGCGATGCCGTGGAGGCCGGCGGCGACCAGGCCGGCGACCGCGAGGTACGGGTTGACGTCGCCGCCGGGCAGCCGGTTCTCGAAGCGCATCGAGCGGCCGTGCCCGACGACGCGCAGGGCGCAGGTGCGGTTGTCATGGCCCCAGGCGACGGCGGTCGGGGCGAAGGAGCCGGGCTGGAACCGCTTGTAGGAGTTGATGTTCGGCGCGTACAGCAGGGAGAAGTCGCGCAGGGCGGCGAGCTGGCCCGCGAGGAAGTGCCGCATCACGGGAGACATCGTGCCGTCCTCACCCGCCATGACGCTGTGTCCTTCGGCGTCCTGGAGCGAGAGGTGGATGTGGCAGGAGTTGCCCTCGCGCTCGTTGTACTTGGCCATGAAGGTGAGGGCGACACCTTCCTGGGCGGCGATCTCCTTGGAGCCGGTCTTGTAGACGGCGTGCTGGTCGCAGGTGACGAGGGCCTCGTCGTAGCGGAAGACGATTTCGTGCTGACCGGGATTGCACTCGCCCTTGGCGGACTCGACGGTGAGCCCGGCGGCGGCCATCTCGTTGCGGATGCGGCGCAGCAGCGGTTCGACGCGGCCCGTGCCGAGGACGGAGTAGTCGATGTTGTACTGGTTGGCCGGGGTGAGGCCTCGGTAGTTGCGGTCCCACGCCTGCTCGTAGGTGTCCTTGAAGACGATGAACTCGAGTTCCGTGCCGACGTGGGCGCTCAGTCCGTGTGCGGCGAGCCGTTCCAGCTGCCGTCGGAGGATCTGGCGGGGCGCGGCGGTGACCGGCGAGCCGTCGTCCCAGGCGAGATCGGCCATGACCAGGACCGTCCCTTCGTGCCAGGGGATCCGGCGGAGGGTCATGAGGTCGGGGCGCATCGCGAAGTCGCCGTAACCCTCGGACCAGGAGGACATCGCGAATCCGTCGACGGTGTTCATGTCCGTGTCGACGGCGAGCAGGTAGTTGCAGCCCTCCGTGCCGTGTTCCAGCACCTCGTCGAGGAAGAACGGTGCCGCGAAGCGTTTGCCCTGCAGCCGGCCCTGCATGTCGGGGAAGGCGAGGACCACGGTGTCGATCTCACCGCGCTCCACGAGCACGCGCAGCTCGTCGGTCCCCAGCGGGGGTGTTCGGTCTGCCACGGGATACTCCTCGTTCGGTCAGCCGGCCGGTCTAAGGTAGGGGAGAAAACCATTGGGGGAAAGGGAATCGGGACGTGGCGGAAGAGACCGGGGAGCCGGCGTCCTTCGACCTGCTGCTGCCCGCACTGCGGCCGGTCCGCGCGGGCAACGGCTTCGAGGAGGCGCTGGAGCGGATACTCCAGGTGATCCGGCTCGGTCTGGTGCCCGGCGGCGGGCGGCTGCCGGCCGAGCGTGAGCTGGCCGCACTCCTCGGCATCAGCCGCGTCACCCTGCGCGAGGTGCTGAAGGTGCTTCAGGACGAGGGTCTGACCGAGTCCAGACGCGGCCGGTACGGCGGTACGTTCGTGCGGCCCCGTACGGACCCGGCGGACGGGGGCGAACTGCGCCGCCGGATGGCGGAGACCGACATCGAGGACCTCCTGCTCTTCCGTGAGGTCCTGGAGTCGGGGGCGGCCGGGCTCTGCGCGTCGCGCGGCCTCGACGACGAGGGGGCGGACCGGCTGCGTACGGCTCTGGCGGCGACACACGAGGCACCTCTGCCCCACTACCGAAGGCTTGACACCCTCCTGCACCTGACGCTCGCCGAGCTCTCCGGTTCACCCTCCCTCGCGGCCCGGTACGCCACCGTGCGGGCGGGCGTCAACGAACTCCTGGACTGCATACCCCTGCTGGTGCGGAACCTCGAACACTCGCAGCAGCAGCACACGGCGCTCGTCGAAGCGGTGCTCGCCCGCGACGAGGAGACGGCGCGGGCGGTGGCGCGCGAGCACTGCGCGGGGACGGCCGCACTGCTCCGGGGATTCCTGGCTTGATCCCGCCTGCCGGATCACCGCTCTTGTGCGGGGGCGCGGTACAGGCAAAGGTATGACGCAACACCATTGCACCGGGCCGGCCCGCAGACCGGCCGCCGGAGGGACCGCACCATGCACGAACCGCTCATCGGCGTCACGACCTATCTGGAGCCGGCGGCTCGCTGGGGTGTCTGGGAACTCCCCGCGGCGGTGCTCCCCTCCGCCTACCCCCGACTGGTCCAGCGGTCCGGCGGACTGGCCGCCATGCTGCCACCGGACGACCCGTCGAAGGCGGCGGCCGTCGTGGCACGGGTGGACGGTCTCGTGATCGCCGGCGGGGCGGACGTCGATCCCGGTCTGTACGGCGCGGAGCGCGATTTCAGGACGGGCCCTCCGGCGCACGAGCGTGACACCTGGGAGGTGGCTCTGCTCCGAGCGGCGAGAGCGGCCGGCACTCCGGTGCTCGGAATCTGCCGGGGCATGCAGCTGCTCAATGTGGCGCTGGGCGGCACGCTGATCCAGCATCTGGACGGCCACGCGGGCCCGTTCGGCAAGGCGGGGGTCCTCGGCGAGCACATGGTGACGGCCGTTCCGGGGACGCTCTGTGCCTCTCTGGTGCCCGGGGAGGCGTCCGTACCCACCTATCACCATCAGGCCGTGGACCGGCTCGCGCCGGGTCTGGTGGCTTCCGCGCACGCCGCTGACGGCACGGTGGAGGCGGTCGAGCTGCCGGGTGACCAGTGGGTTCTCGGGGTCCAGTGGCATCCGGAGATGGGTGACGACCTCCGCATCATGCGGGCCCTGGTGGCAGCGGCCCGGGCCGGGGCGGCAGTCCCTTCGGCGTGAGGCTCACGCGCCCGGTCTGCTCTCCCTGGCGGTCAGGGAGAGCAGGTCGCGGGCGGGGCCGGCGGGCCGGTGGCCGGCGGGCCAGACCGCGCGCAGCTGACGGCGCAGTCTGACGCCTGCGACAGGCACCTTGACCAGGCGCTGCGCGGAGAGCTCCTCACCCAGCGCCAGCTCGCTCAGCACGCAGGGGCCGGCGCCGCTCTCCGCGGCCCCCTTGACCGCGGTGGTCGAGGAGAGTTCGAGCAGCGGGCACGCCAGTCCTCCGTGCACGGCGAGCGCGGCGTCCAGCACCTGACGGGTGCCCGAGCCGTGTTCACGCAGGATCAGGGGCGTCCCGGCGAGCTCGGCCGGGGTCACTCGGCCCCTGCGCGCCCACGGATGGGAGGGGGCGACCACGACGACGAGCCGGTCGTGCGCGATGACCGTGCCGTCGAGCCCCTCCGGCGTCGAGAGCCCCTCGACGAAGCCCAGATCCGCCTCCCCGGCCAGCAGCCGCAGGGCGACCGCCGCCGAGTTGCCCGCGAGCAGGGAGACGGCGGTTCCCGGCCGCTCGGCCCGCAGTGCGATCAGCCAGCCCGGCAGCAGGTACTCCGCGATGGTCATGCTCGCGGCGACCCGCAGCCGGGAGTCACGCCGGTCCCGCAGCGCCTGTGCTCCCGCGTCGAACGCCTCGGCCGCCTCGACCACCCTGCGCGCCCAGTCGGTGACGAGGGCGCCCGCGTCGGTGAGGCGGGAGCCGCGTGGTGAGCGGTCCAGGAGCGCGACACCGAGCTGCCGCTCCATCGACCGGATACGGCCGGAGGCGGCGGGCTGGCTGATGCCGACGTCCCGTGCCGTCTGGTGGGGGGCGACCCGTCCGCCGAGAATCGTGGCATGGCCATCTTTCCCCGGACCCGGACCGGACCCCCCGCCGCCCGTACCGCCGTCCTCCCGCTCCCGTCCCTGCGGCATTTCGGCCCCAACTGGTACGCGACGGTCATGGGGACAGCCGTCGTCGCGACCGCGGGCGCGGCGCTGCCCGTGCACCTGCCGGGTCTGCGGACCGCGTGCGTCGTGGTGTGGGCCCTGTCCGCCGTGCTGCTGGCCGCCGTGCTGGCGGCCCGTGCCGGCCACTGGATCCTCCACCGGGACCAGGCCCGCGCCCACCTCATGGATCCTGCCGTCGCCCCCTTCCACGGCTGCTCGGCCATGGCACTGCTCGCCGTCGGTGCGGGCACCCTGGTGGCGGGCCAGGACGTCATCGGGCGCCCTGCCGCCGTCGCCGTGGACGCGCTGCTGTTCACGACGGGTACGCTCATCGGCCTCGCCTCAGCCGTGGCGATCCCTTACCTCATGGTCGTACACCACCGTCCTGCCCCGGGCACCGCGTCACCGGTCTGGCTGCTGCCGTTGGTGGCCCCCATGGTCTCGGCCGCGGTCGGGCCGCTGCTGGTACCCGAGCTGGCTCCCGGCCAGGGACGTGAAGCGCTTCTGCTCGCCTGTTACGCGATGTTCGGGCTGTCCCTGCTGGCGACCCTGGTGGTCGTGCCGCTGGTCTTCGCGCGGCTGGTGCACCAGGGACCGCTGCCGCTCGCGCTGACCCCGGCGATGTTCCTGGTGCTCGGTCCGCTGGGCCAGTCCACGACCGCCGTCAACCAGCTCGCGGACGTGGCGCAGGGCGCGGTCTTCGCACCGTACGCCTCGGCCTTCGGCGCGTTCGCCGTCCTCTACGGGGTGCCGGTGATGGGCTTCGCCCTGCTGTGGCTGGCCCTGTCCGCCGCGTTGGTGGCGCGTGCGCTGCGGCGCGGCATGAGGTTCACGATGACGTGGTGGGGATTCACCTTCCCCGTCGGCACGTGCGTCACCGGCGCGGCGGGCCTGGCCCGGCGCACCGGGCTGGACGCGTTCGGCTGGCTGGCCGTGGCGCTCTACGCGCTGCTGGTGGCCGCCTGGGCGTTCGCCGGCGTGCGGACGCTGGCCGGACTGTTCGGCGGGACGCTGCTCACCGGGCCCGGGCCGCTACGGCCGGCGACACTCCGTACCACGTGAGGTCACGTCCGTCGACGAGCCCGGCGGACAGCCCGGGGAAGGCTCGGGGGACGACGGGACGAGGGGGACGACGCGCGCCGGCGCTCCCCCGTCAGCGACGGGAATCGTACGTTGCGTCGATGTGCTCGGCGACCGAGACGACCAGCAGCCGGGTGCTCGGCACGGTGGTCCGCCACCGGTGCCGGACCCCGCCGGAGAGGAAGAGGGTGTCACCACGGCCGAGCCGGTGCGCCCGCCCTTCGGCCTCGACCTCGACGGCGCCCTCCACGACGTACATCACCTCGTCGTTGCGGTGCTGGAACTCGCGCCCCAGGTCCTGCTCGCCGATGAACTCCAGCGCGCTGAGCTGGTGCCGCCCGCGCACCAGCCTGTGGGCGCCGTCCTCGTCGGCCGCCCGCACGACGTCCACGGCACGCGCCGAGTCCGCCGCGGCCCGCAGGCGCTCCGTCGTGGTCTCCAGAGCGTCCGCCACCCGGTCCAGGGACCGGGGGCTGGGTCTGGCCCGTTCGTTCTCGATCTGGCTGAGGAACGGTACGGACAAGCCGCTGCGCCCGGCCACCGCGGCCAGGGTGAGTCCGAGGGTCCTGCGGCGTCGGCGAACCGCGGCACCCACTCGAAGGGCTTCCTTTTCGTCCATGTCCGGCTCCCTCCCCGGATCGCCATCCTCCCGGTTGCCAAGCACCCTACGCATGTCGTCTCCGAGACGGAGGGGAAGTCTACGGACGGGGACCCCCTCGAGGACTCCCTCAGACAAGCCTGAAGGGGACGGCTCCGGTTCGCTACCGGGGCCGTCCCCTCCAGGGTGTTCCGTGCGTGGATCAGCGGATCAGCTGCCGACGGGCGTCAGCTTCTCCACCACGTCCGGGTTGGCGTCCATCCAGCGGCGGGCGGACTCCTTCTCCTTGCCGGCGCCGCCCTTCTGGAGCTCCACCTCGAGCGAGGCGAGCTGCGCCTCGCTGAGCTCGAAGTCCTTCAGCCAGCCGGTCAGCTCCGGAAAGTCCTCGGCGAAGCCCTTCTTGGCGACCGTGTGGATCTGCTCACCCTTGCCCCAGGCACCCTTCGGGTCCTCGAGCTTCTTCAGGTCGTGCTTGCCGTAGGCCCAGTGCGGCGACCACAGGGTCACCACGACCGGCTCCTTCTTCTTGATCGACCGGTTCAGCTCGGCGAGCATCGAGGAGGTGCTGGAGGAGACCACCTCGTACTCACCTTCGAGGCCGTACTCCTTGAGCACCTTCTCGTTGAGCGTGCCCATCATCCCGGCGCTCGACTCGATGCCGATGATCTTGCCGTCGAACTTCTCGCCCTGGCCCTTGAGGTCCTCGAGCGAGTCGATGCCCTTGACGTACGAGGGAACCGTCAGCTCCAGCGAGGTCGGCCCGTACCAGGAGCCCAGGTCCTCCAGCCGGTCGCCGTACTTGTCCCAGTAGTCCTTGTGCGTCGTCGGCAGCCAGGCGTCGAACTGGACGTCGAGCTGCCCCTGTGCGAGCCCCGTGTAGAGCGGGCCCGGGTCGAGCTGCTTGACCGTCGTCCTGTAGCCCCGGTCCTCCAGCAGGTTCTGCCAGAGGTAGGTGCTGGCGATGGCCTCGTCCCACGGGAAGTACCCCATGTTGACGGTCTTGCCCGCGTCCTTGCCCTGCTGCGTACCACCCGCGCCGCCCGGCACCGGAGCCAGCTTGTCGACCAGGCCGGGGTTCTTCTTCAGCCAGGTGCGGACGCCGTCCTGCTCCTGGCCCTGACCGGCGTTCTGGATCTCGTTCTCGAGGCTCGTGAGCTGCTTCTCGGTGAGTTCGAAGTCCTTGAGCCACCCGGCGACGGCGGGCGCCTTCTTCGCGAAGCCCTTGTGGGCGACGGTGTGGACCTCTTCGCCCTTGCCCCAGGCACCCTTCGGGTCCTCGAGCTTCTTCAGGTCGTGCTTGCCGTAGGCCCAGTGCGGCGACCACAGGGTCACCACGACCGGCTCCTTCTTCTTGATGGAGGCGTTCAGCTCGGCGAGCATCGAGGAGGTGCTGGAGGAGACCACCTCGTACTCACCTTCGAGGCCGTACTCCTTGAGCACCTTCTCGTTGAGCGTGCCCATCATCCCGGCGCTGGCCTCGATGCCGATGATCTTGCCGTCGAACTTCTTGCCCTGGCCCTTGAGGTCCTCGAGCGAGTCGATGCCCTCGACGTACGAGGGAACCGTCAGCTCCAGCGAGGTCGGCCCGTACCAGGAGCCCAGGTCCTCCAGCCGGTCGCTGTACTTGTCCCAGTAGTCCTTGTGCGTGGTCGGCAGCCAGGCGTCCGTCTGGAAGTCGATGTCGCCGCGTGCGACGCCGGAGTAGAGCGGACCGGCGTCGAGCTGGGTGACCCCGGTCTCGTAACCGCGCTGCTCCAGGATCTCCTTCCACAGGAAGGTGGAGGCGATGCCCTCGTCCCAGGGGATGTACCCCATGTTGATCTTCTGGCCCTGACCGACGTCCGCGCTGCCGGCCTCATCGGCCTTCGAGTCACCGGAACCGGCGATGTTCAGGCCACCCGCGACGAGCGCGAGCACGACGACACCGGCCATCGCGACGGCGGTTCCCGGCTTGTAGTGCGTGAACTTGAGCCGCCGCGCACCGGCGGCGGCCTTGGCCGCGGCGCGGCGGCCGAGCGGGGAGACCCGCTCGTTGAGCGCGCCGGTCATGCGGTCCAGGTACATGGCGAGGATGACGACGGCGATGCCGCTCTCGGCGGCGAGGCCGACCTGGAGCTGGGTGATCGCCGCGTAGACCTTCTCACCGAGGCCACCGGCTCCGGCCATGCCGCCGATGACGACCATCGACAGGGCCAGCATGATGACCTGGTTGATCCCGGCCATGATCGTCGGCAGGGCGAGCGGCAGCTGCACCCGCGTGAGGGTGTGCTTGGGGGTGGTGCCGAAGGCCGCGGCGGCCTCGACCAGTTCGCCGTCGACCTGGCGGATGCCGAGCTCGGTCATCCGGACGCCGGGCGGCATCGCGAAGACGATGGTGGCGATCACGCCGGGAGTGACGCCGACGCCGAAGAACATGACGCCGGGAATCAGGTAGACGAAGGCAGGCATCGTCTGCATGACGTCGAGCACGGGCCGCAGCGCGGCGCTGACCCTGTTGTTGCGCGCCGCCCAGATACCCGTGGGCACCGCGATCACAATCGTGATGACGGCTGCCACGACGACCAGCGAAAGGGTGGCCATCGCCTCGTCCCAGAGGGCGAGGGAGTCGATGAGCGCGAAGCCGGCGAAGGTGAGCACGGCGGGAACGACGCCGCGCAGCCAGAACGCGATGACGGCGAAGATCCCGGCCATCAGCAGGGGCTCACCACCGCCGAGCACGGCGTTGACACCGTCGTACATGCCGCCGAGGACGGTCTTGATGGCGTCGAAGATCCAGGTGAGGTTCGACTGGAGCCAGTCGACCGCGTCCTCGACCCACGCGCCGAAGGAGAGCCTAGGCACCGGCGATCACCTTCTTGGCCTCGCGCCGGGCAGGAATCTGGGCGTCGACCTGCGGTTCCTCTCCGAGAGCGGCGAGCAGCCGGTTGCGCGGCACGACACCGATGACGCCGCCGCCGGCGTCGGTGACGGCGACGGCGACCCTGCTGGTGGAGGCCGGGGTGAAGAGCTCGACTATGGGCGTGTCGGCGGACACCGTCGCGGGGGCCCCGTCCAGCAGGTCCTTGTCGGAGCGGCCGGCTTCGGGCGCCTCCATGATCGAACCGGCGGTGAGCACCCGGGAGCGGTCCACGTCCTGGATGAACGACGCCACGTAGTCGTTCGACGGCCGGACCAGGATGTCCTCGGCAGTACCCTGCTGGACGATCTCGCCGTCCCGCATCACGGCGATGCGGTCACCGAGACGCATGGCCTCGTTGAGGTCGTGGGTGATGAAGACGATCGTCTTCTTCAGACGCTTCTGCAGTTCGAGGAGCTGGTCCTGCATGTCACGCCGGATCAGCGGGTCGAGCGCACTGAAGGACTCGTCCATCAGCAGCAGGTCCGCGTCGGTGGCGAGCGCGCGGGCGAGGCCCACACGCTGCTGCATGCCGCCGGACAGCTCGTCGGGCCAGGACTTCTCCCAGCCGGCGAGGCCGGTCAGCTCCAGCGCCTCGGCGGCCCGCTTCTCGCGCTCGGCACGCGGGACGCCCTGGACCTCCAGGCCGTACGCCGCGTTCTCGAGCACGCTCCTGTGGGGGAAGAGCGCGAAGTGCTGGAAGACCATGCTGATCTTGGTGGAGCGGACCGTGCGCAGCGCACGGGGGCTGAGAGCGGTCAGGTCCTGACCGTCGAACAGCACCCGGCCGGCGGTGGGCTCCAGCAGACCGTTGAGCATCCGCAGCAAGGTGGACTTCCCCGATCCGGAGAGTCCCATGACGACGAAGATCTGGCCCGGCTCCACGGTGAACGAGGCGTCGATCACCGCTGCGGTCGTTCCGTCGGCGCGCAGCTCGTCGCGGTGGGTGCCGTCTTCGAGCTTCCGCACGGCTTGATCGGGTCGTCTGCCGAACACTTTGTACAAGTGCTCAGCTTGCAGCCTGGACACATACACCTCACGCGTTGAAACGAAAACGGTCTGCCACCCCCTTCGGCAGACCGTGGAGCGGGGCGGATTCCGTCCGCAGAGCACGCGCATTCGTTGAAAAATGGACGTGGTCCGCTCCGGTGCCGCGTCTGCCCCCACTTACGCGACCCAAACACGTGTGTGATTCAGGTCACTCCAAAGAAACCGCTGTCGCGGGAACCGTGCGCCTCTCCGTCATGAACTGTCGGAGGGGTGCGGCATCATCGGGGTGTGACGCGACGCCTGATGCTCCTCGACACCGCCTCCCTCTACTTCCGCGCCTATTTCGGCGTCCCGGACTCGGTGCGCGCACCGGACGGCACTCCGGTCAACGCCGTGCGCGGACTGCTCGACTTCATCGCCAGGCTGGTGCAGGACCATCGGCCTGACGACCTGGTCGCCTGCATGGACGCGGACTGGCGCCCGCAGTGGCGGGTCGACCTGATTCCGACCTACAAGGCGCACCGGGTGGCCGCCAGGACCGGCGAGGGAGTCCCGGACGAGGAGGAGGTCCCCGACACCCTCTCCCCGCAGGTCCCGGTGATCGAGGACGTGCTGGACGCCCTCGGCATCGCCCGGGTGGGCGTCGCCCCCTACGAGGCGGACGACGTGATCGGCACGCTGACCGGACGAGCCACCGGCCCGGTGGACATCGTGACCGGGGACCGCGACCTCTACCAGCTGGTCGACGACGCACGCCGGGTGCGGGTGCTCTACCCGTTGAAGGGTGTGGGGACGCTCCAGGTGACGGACGAGGCCTGGCTGCGCGGGAAGTACGGCGTGGACGGCGGCGGATACGCCGATCTGGCCCTGCTGCGCGGCGATCCGAGCGACGGACTGCCGGGTGTGCCCGGCATCGGCGAGAAGACGGCGGCGAAGCTGCTGGACGCCTTCGGCGACCTGGCCGGGATCATGGCGGCGGTGGACGACCCCGCCGCCCGACTGACCCCGTCCCAGCGCAAGCGGCTGGACGAGGCCCGGGACTACGTCGCGGTCGCCCCCGAGGTCGTCCGCGTGGCCGACGACGTACCCCTGCCCGCCTTCGACCCCGCGCTCCCCCGCGAACCGCGCGACCCGGCGGCCCTGGAGGCACTCGCGGCACGGTGGGGGCTGGGGAACGCCCTGCAGCGCCTGCTCCTCACGCTCCAGGCGTGAAGGTGCTAGCTTAGGTAAGCCTAAGTGCGCATGACCTCATGTATGCCCAGAGCAGGGAGATCCTCGTGGCAGAGCGGCCGCAACGCCGGACACCGAAGGCGCAGGGAGCGCAGGTCCTGCGCACCGAACAGGTCACCCCGCACATGGTGCGCGTGATCCTCGGTGGCGACGGCCTGGCCGATTTCTCGCTCGGGGGATACACCGACCACTACATCAAGCTGTGTTTCGCCCCGGAGGGCGCCGGCCACAGCCACCCCTTCGACATGGCCAGGATCCGCGAGGAGTACCCGCGCGAGCTGTGGCCCACCACGCGTACGTACACGGTGCGCTCCTGGGATCCCGCCACCCGTGAGCTCGCCGTGGACTTCGTGGTGCACGGCGACGAGGGCCTGGCGGGCCCCTGGGCGGCGCGGGCGCAGCCCGGCGACCAGGTGACCTTCCTGGGGCCCGGTGGCGGGTACGCGCCGGACCCCTCGGCCGACTGGCACCTGCTCGTGGGTGACGAGAGCGCCCTGCCCGCGATCGCCGCGTCGCTGGAGCACATGCCGGAGGGTGCGCTCGTGCACGCCTTCATCGAGGTGCCGGACGCCGCGGAGGAGCAGAAGCTCGTGGCGCCGGACGGCGTCTCGGTGACCTGGCTGCACCGCGGCGGCCACCCGGTCGGCGAGGCTCTCGTCGCAGCGGTGACCGGGCTGGAGTTCCCCGAGGGCGAGGTGCAGGCCTTCGTCCACGGCGAGGCGGGGTTCGTGAAGGAGATCCGGCGCCACCTCCGCCTGGAGCGGGGCATCCCTCTCAAGCAGCTTTCCATCTCGGGTTACTGGCGCCTCGGCCAGAACGACGACGCGTGGCGCGCGGTCAAGCGCGAATGGAACGAGCAGGTGGAGCGCGAGCAGGAGAGCGCCGCCTGACCCGCCCCCGCACCCCGCGAAACCCGGCCGCCGTCCAGTACGCCGGCCGGGTTCCGCGTACGCCTCACCCGCGGCCCCCCGGTTCCGCCTCCTGACCGCCTTCGTAGGCGCGGGCCGAGGCGTCCACAGGAACCAGTCGCCGCAGGGCGCCGAACATGACCTCCCCGAGCACCGTGCCGACGACGACGCTCTCCACCAGGTCCTCACGCGCCACCCGCCGCCGGACGTAGCCGAGGTCCGCCCGGGCGACAGGCTCCGCCGCGTCCGCGTAGACGTCGAGCAGCTCGACGAACCGCCGTGCCCCGCCCTGTGCGGAGCGGCCGGCACGCCCGCCAGCAACCGTGCCGCGGGGTTGTCCTCAGCCACCTGCCGGCCCCGCCGCGCCAGCAGGGCGGCGACCTCCTCCCGGGCCCCGGCCGAGTCCGGCCCCTCCTCACCGGGCCCCTCGGGCTCCGTGCGCGGGAGGCGATCGGCCGCCACCCCGAGCACCTTGTGCACCGGCTGCCCGGGGTCGTCGACCGCCCCCAGGACTTCCGCGACAGCTGACACGGAAAGTCCGCCGACGTCCAGAAGGGCGCGGATCAGCCGCAGCCTGCGCTCGTGGCGGTCGTCGTAGCGTGCCTGGTTCGGGCTGGCCAGCCTGCCGGCCGGCAGCAGCCCTTCTCGTACGCAGTACTTGATCGGGGATGTTCCCGGAGTCGCGCAGGCCCGGGGTCTCCCCGCTGGTGACGGGCCCCTTACCGGTACCGGCGCTTCCGCTCTCACCGATCGGCTCGGCGGTCGTGCTCGTCGTCAGGGGGCCCGGAGCACGGACGCACCCTCCGCCTCGACGGATCCGCAGAATCCGACCGCCAAAAAACTACACATAAGGGACACATAAGAGCACACTGGTCTGGAAAGCTGATGGCCGCACCCACTGACCGCGGTCGCTCCAGCAAGTGCGAAGGAGACCATCCTCATGAGTAACATCTCGCACACCGGAAGGGACATCTCCGGGCACCCCGACGCCGAGGAAATGCGGGCACGCCACGACCGTGTGATGGGCGGGGGCCGCACCACCGGCATGATGGAAGCACCGTTGTTCCTGCTCGGTCTGTACTGCGCCGTCTCGCCCTGGGTACTCCACTTCACCGCGAGCCAGCCGACCCTGGTGACACACAACCTCGTCATCGGCATCGCGATAGCCGTGCTGGCCCTCTGCTTCGCCGCCATGCCCGAGCGGATGACCGGTATGAGCATGGCCATCGTCGCACTGGGCGCCTGGCTCATCGTGTCGACCTGGATCGTGGGAGAGAGCCCGGACACGGGCGTCATCCTCAACAACATCATCGTCGGTGGTCTGGCGATCCTGCTGGGAGCAGCCTGCGCGGGACTCGCGATGAAGAACAAGAAGAAGACCTGACGGGAGCACACACCCGAGTGGCCACAGGCCGGCACCTGCCCGCCCGTGGCCACTCGTCCGTTCGGCTTCGTCCGCCGGGACCCCGGGGCCGATCAGCCCACGGAGCTGTACGCCACCACACCCCGCAGCACCGCATCGACAGCCTTGCGGGCGTTCTTCGGGACCGAACTCCCGTCGCGGGGCGCGGCGGCAGCGATCTGGCCGAGTACGTCGATGACTTGTTTGCACCACCGCACGAAGTCGCCGGCCGGCATCTCCGCTTCGCGGAGCACCTCGTCCAGCGTCCGACCCGAGGCCCACATGTAGACCGCCCAGGCGAAACCGAGATCGGGTTCGCGCTGGCCGACCCCTTCCGTCTGACTGATCTTGAAGTCTTCCTCCAGGGCGTCGAGACGGCCCCAGATGCGGACCATCTCGCCCATCGCGGCCTTCGCCGGTCCTGACGGCAGCTTGGGTGCGACCGCGTCGTCCGCCTGACGCGCCTCGAAGACCAGCGCCGAGACACACGCGGCGAGTTCAGCGGGGTTGAGCCCCTCCCAGACACCGTCCCGCAGGCATTCGCTGGCCAGCAGATCGAGCTCTCCGTAGAGCCGTGCCAGCCGTCGGCCGTTGTCGGTGACCTCGCTGCCCCGCAGGTAGTCGAGTTCGGTCAGGAGCGCCACGATGCGGTCGAAGGTCCGGGCGATGGTGTTCGTCCGGCCCTCGATCCGGTGCTCCAGCTGCCGGGTGTCACGCCGCAGCCGGTGATACCGCTCGGCCCAGCGAGCGTGGTCCTCACGCTCGTCGCACCCGTGGCAGGGGTGGGCGCGCAGTTCCGTGCGCAACCGGGCGATCTCCCGGTCGTCGGCCGCGGTGGCCCGCTGCTTGCGGTGCCGCCCCGGGTCGATGTGCCCCGCCTTGCTCCTCAGGGCGGAGGCCAGGTCACGGCGGGACTGCGGTGAGCGCGGGTTGAACGACTTGGGCACCCGCATCCGCTCCAGCGCCTCGACCGGCACCGGGAAGTCGATCTGGGCCAGCCGCTTGACCTGTCGCTCGGCGGTCAGCACCAGGGGACGCGGCCCGTCGTGGTACTCCAGCCCGCGATGTCCGTTGGTCCGTCCGGCGGGCAGTCCCGGGTCGAGCACCAGGGCGAGTCCGGCGAACTTGCCGGTGGGCACGTGGATGACGTCACCGGGCTTCAGCTTCTCCAGGGACGACGCGGCGGCGGCCCGCCGCTGGGCCGCGCCCTGCTTGGCCAGTTCCGTCTCCCGGTCCTTGAGGTCGCGGCGCAGTCGCGCGTACTCCTCGAAGTCCCCGAGATGGCAGGTCATGCCCTCCTTGTAACCCGCGAGGCCTTCCTCGTTGCGCTGGACCTGCCGGGAGATCCCCACGACGGACCGGTCGGCCTGGAACTGTGCGAAAGAGGTTTCCAGCAGCTCACGCGAACGGCGACGCCCGAACTGCTGCACTAGATTGACGGCCATGTTGTACGAGGGCCGGAAACTGGAGCGCAGCGGATAGGTCCGCGTGCCGGCGAGTCCGGCGAGCGCACCGGGGTCCATGCCCCGCTGCCAGAGGACCACCGCGTGGCCCTCGACGTCGATGCCGCGGCGTCCGGCCCGGCCGGTCAGCTGGGTGTACTCGCCGGGTGTGATGTCGGCGTGCTGCTCACCGTTCCACTTGACGAGCTTCTCGAGCACCACGGAACGCGCGGGCATGTTGATGCCGAGTGCGAGCGTCTCGGTCGCGAAGACGGCCTTGACGAGGCCACGGACGAACAGCTCCTCCACGACCTCCTTGAAGGTCGGCAGCATGCCGGCGTGGTGCGCGGCGATGCCCCGCTCCAGACCTTCGAGCCACTCGTAGTACCCGAGGACATGGAGGTCCTCGGGGGGGATGGACGCCGTCCGCTCCTCGACGATCTCCCGCACCAGATGGCGCTTGTCCTCGTCGTTCAGCCGCAACCCGGCCTGCAGACACTGCTGTACGGCCGCCTCGCAGCCCGCCCGGCTGAAGATGAAGGTGATGGCCGGCAGAAGCCCCTCGGCGTCGAGCCGGTCGATGACCTCGGGCCTGGCCGGGGTCCAGATCCGGCTGCGCTGGCGCCGCTCGCGCTCCCGGTCCGCCTCGCGCACCGTCTTTCCGCGCCTGCGCTCGCGCGGGTTGTACCCGCGCTGGTTCTCCATCCGGGCGAGCCGGACGAGATCCGGGCTGACCTCACGCCGGCCGGTGCCCCGGCCTCCGTGGTCGGTCGCCTCCTCGAAGAGGTCGTACATCCGGCGTCCGGCCATGACGTGCTGCCACAGCGGCACGGGCCGGTGCTCGGAGACGATCACCTGGGTGTCGCCGCGGACGGTGTCCAGCCAGTCGCCGAACTCCTCGGCGTTGGACACGGTCGCCGACAGCGAGACCAGGGTCACGGACTCCGGCAGGTGGATGATCACTTCCTCCCACACGGCGCCCCGGAAGCGGTCGGAGAGGTAGTGCACCTCGTCCATGACCACATAGCCGAGGCCGGAGAGCGCCTGGGAGCCCGCGTACAGCATGTTGCGCAGGACCTCGGTCGTCATGACGACCACGGGCGCGTCCGCGTTGACGCTGTTGTCACCGGTCAGCAGACCGACCTTGTCCGCGCCGTAACGCCGGACGAGGTCGGTGAACTTCTGGTTGGACAGGGCCTTGATGGGCGTGGTGTAGAAACACTTGCGGCCCTGGAGCAGGGCCAGGTGCACGGCGAATTCACCGACGATCGTCTTGCCCGACCCCGTGGGGGCCGCGACCAGCACCCCCTTGCCGGCCTCCAGTGCCTGGCAGGCCTCGGTCTGGAACGGGTCCAGTCCGAATTCGTACATCTCGCGGAAGGGCCCGAGAGCCGTGGCCTGCTCGGCCGCACGGACCCGGGACGCCTGGTATCGCTCAGCTGGTGAGAGGTCCTCTGTCATCTTGATACGAGCCTACCCGCCCCGTATGACAGTCAGCCCGATCTTTAATTCACGGCGCAAGGACCCTGACGGCGCCAGGTACGCAGGTGGCGCCGAGCGGCAGGGCGCCCAGCGGCTCACCGTCCGCGTACGCCGTGACACCTGCCGCGGCCAGCTCGATCGAGGAGACGCGGTGCACGGTGACCTTCGGGTGCCCGAGGTGCGTCCCCTTGTACACCCTCGGGAAGACCTTGAGCAGGGTGGTCCGGCTGCAGTCACCGACCACGGTCACGTCGAAGAGCCCGTCGTCCATGACCGCCTCGGCGCAGATCCGCATCCCACCGCCGTACGTGGTCCCGTTGCCCACCGCGATCAGCGTCGCCTCGATCTCGGTCACCGGGCCGCCGTCCAGCCTCACGCGGTACGGGATCGGCCGGAAGGCGGCGAGTTCGGCGAGGATCGCCAGGTCGTACTTGAAGCGCCCGCCGGCCCAGCGCATCCGGTTCCCCCGGTCGTTGACCCGCGAGTCGAAGCCCGAGGCCAGCACGGAGCCGAACCAGCGCTCCCCGACCCGGCCCAGGTCGATCTCGCGTACCGAGCCGGACTTCAGCGCCCCGGCGGCCAGCCGTCCGGCGGCGGCCGGATCGCGGACCGGCAGTCCGAGGGCGCGGGCGAAGTCGTTCCCCGTACCCACGGAGACGGCGCCGAGCGGCGTCGGGGTACCGGCGACGGCCTGCAGGGCGAGCGACATCATGCCGTCACCGCCGACGGCTATCAGTGCTCCGGTCCCGCCCGCCACCGCTTCGCGGGCCCGCCGCAGGGCGTCGTGCGCGTCCTCGCCGAGAACCGTCCGTACGGAGAAGCCGGCCTGCCGCAGGGCGGAAGCGGCCGGCTGCGCGGCACGTGCGCCCCGTCCGCTTCCCGCGGTGGGATTGACGAAGAGGGTGATCTCGCTGGTCACCCGCGGGACCTTACAAGGTCAGGTGATGTCGTCGTAACCGTTGAGCCGGTGCGACCGGCCGCCGTCCGCGCCGCTGCCGGCCTGCTCGGGAAGAGCGGCCCGGGAGGACACCGGTTCGATCGCGCCGACGGCCTCGGGGGTGAGGTCCAGCTTCGACGCCTCGTCGTCGTCGAGCTCGGCATCGGGGTCGGCCCGTCGCCTGCGCTTGTCGTTGAGCAGCGAGAAACCGACGGCGATGAAGTAGAGCACCGCGAGCGGACCCGCGAGCAGCAGCATCGAGATGGGCTCACCGCCCGGCGTGGCGATGGCCGCGAACCCGGTCAGCCCGACGATCATCCCCCGCCACCAGCGCAGCATGCGGGCACCGGTCAGGACGCCGGTCAGGTTGAGCAGGATGAGCAGCAGCGGCAGCTCGAAGGCGAGCCCGAAGACGATCACCATGCGGGTGATCAGGTCCAGGAAGTCGTCCAGCGGCAGCAGGTTCTTCACGTTGTCGGGTGTGAAGCCCAGCATGATCTCGGCGGTCTGCGGCAGGATCGCGTACGCCAGGTAGGCGCCGGCGACGAAGAGCGGGACGCCGGCCGCGGCGAAGGCGACCGAGTAGCGCTTCTCCTGCTTGTGCAGGCCGGGGGCCACGAAGGCCCACAGCTGGTACAGCCACACGGGCGTGGCCACCAGGACACCCGCCATCAGGGACACCTTCAGCGCGATGGTGAACGGCGACAGCAGACCGTTGGTGGTCATCTCCGCGCAGGGACGGCCGTTGATCATGGTCACGGCGCCGTTCCTGCAGCCGACCGAGTCCAGGATCGGCTTCATCAGGAACTCGAAGATTTCCTTCTGGAAGAACGCCGCCACGATCACGGCGATGACGATCGCCAGGACCGACTTCAGCAACCGGTTGCGCAGCTCACGCAGGTGATCGAGGAGAGGCATCCGCCCCTCGTCGTCCTTCTCCTGCTTGCGGGCAGACTTGAGCAACCCACTTCCCTCGTCTCGTGCGGCAGCTTCCGGTGGTGCGGAACGGCTGTCAGCTCTGGGTGGTGGGCTTGGCCTCGCTGACCGGGCGGGAGCTGGTGACGTCTCCCGGAGCGGCCTGGATCGTGCGCGCGGTGGCCGCGGGCGAGGTGGTGTCCGCGACGTTCTCCGTGGTGGGCGCCGCGGGTTCCGCGTCTTCCTTCTTCATGGCCTTGGCCTCGCTCTTGAGGATGCGGGCCGACTTGCCGAGTGAGCGCGCCATGTCGGGAAGCTTCTTGGCACCGAAGAGCAGCAGGATGACAGCGATGATCAGAACGATCTCGAGGGGCTTCAGATTGCCGATCATGTGCGACTTCCTTCTCACTGAGGCGTCCGGAGGGTGGGCTCGCTACCCGTTCGACCGGACAGATGCCCGACCTTCGCGCTGCAGCGATCGTAACCCGCAGGGGTGAACGCGGGGCAATGCCCGTGCATACTCCCGCTTGCGGCCCGCACCTCCCTGCCTGGGCCGCTCCAGCAGCGTACCTCCAGAGCCGGTGAATCTGGAGGCCGCGCCCTGCTATCGCAGGGCTTCGCCGGTGTCGGCGAGGGTGGTGGCCGCTCGTTCGAGATCCTCTGCCGCTCGGTTGATCCGCTGCGTGGTCGCGGTGACCTGCCGCGCGAGCCGCTGTGCCTCGACGAAGACCTTGACGGCCAGAACGCCGAGCACGGCCAGGCCGGCGAATCCCAGAGCGATGGCGAGCATGGGCCAGAACATGGGTGGATCCTCGGTGTTTCTCGTTACCGCAGAGCGGTGTGCAGGCGCAGCGTCCGCACCCCGCCGCCGCTGAGGAGCTCGATGACGCGCTCCCCGGCAGGCTTGCGGACCGCGGAACCACACGCGGGGCAGGTGAAGGAGTAGAAGGTCGTGCGGCTGCTGGCGCCGATGGCCAGCCGCAGCGCTCCCGGCGCGAGCTCGAACCGCTCGCGGCAGTCCGGGCAGGCGGCCCGGAACCGTACGGTGTCGGGCACCATGACCGGAACCGGTCCGGCGTGCGTGCTGGATATGGCGGTCATACGGTCTCTGTCCCCTCGGTGCACCGGTACCGCCGCTCAGAGCGCGCCGTCGTAGGCGGCCAGTGCCTCACGCGCCGCCAGCCGGGCGCTCTCGGCCAGGTCCGGGGGCGAGGTGATGCGCCCTTCGCCACCCAGCCGGAGGGCGAGCCTGCGCAGGGAGGCCGGGTCGGGGGTACGGAGTGTGATCTTCAGGCCACCGTCGGGGAGTTCCTCCGCGCTGTCGTGCGGGTAGTACTCGGCGACCCACCGACCGCCGGGGCCGACCTCGATCACGACCTCCGGATCCTCGGCGGCGGGCTGGACCAGCCCTTCGGAGAGATCACGCAGTTCCAGCTCCGGCGGGGCGGCGGGGGCGTCGAGGAGCTTGATCTCGGCGACCCGGTCGAGGCGGAACGTACGCCGTGCCTCGGTGAGCCGGCACCAGCCCTCCATATAGGTGTGGCCGACGGCGAACAGCCGGATCGGGTCCACCTCACGCTCGGTCAACTCGTCGCGTGCGGGCGAGTAGTAGCGCAGCCAGAGCCGGCGCCGCTCGGAGATAGCCCGGTCCACGTCGGCGAAGACACCTCCCTCGGACTCGAAGGTGACGGAGAGCCGTGAGCTCGCGGCCCCCACCTCGCCTGCGGCCGTCTCCAGCTTGGCGGTCGCGCGGACCAGCGCCTTCCGGTCGCTCTCACGCAGGCCGGGGAGCGTGGCGACGGCGCGGGCCGCGACGAGCAGGGCGGTCGCCTCGTCGGCGGCGAGCCGCAGCGGCTCGGCGACGTCGTCCGGGTTGTGCCACCAGATCCGGTCGCCGTCGGTGTCGATGTCCAGCAGGTCGCCGCCGCGGAAGCTGGTCCCGCACATGGGAAGCACGTCGAGGTCGGAGATCAGTTCGTCCTCGGTGATCCCGAAGGCCCGGGCCACGTCCTGGACGTGCGCACCGGGGCGCTCGCGCAGGTAGGTGACGAGGGAGAGCATCCGCCGGGTCTGGTCGATCGCGTTCGTGGCCACGAGTACGGGTCCCCTCAGTCCTTGGCCACGGCGCGCAGCCGGTCCATCACGTCGGCCCGCAGATCGGCGGGCTCACTCACGATCACGTCGGGCCCGAACTCGACGAGCCAGGCGTCCAGCCCGTGCCCGTACGGGATCTCCAGCTCGTCCCAGCCGTCACCGAGTTCCCGTACGGATATCGCACGGGAGCGCAGGGGGTAACCGGAGCCGGTACGCAGCCTGATGCGGGCGGTCCTGGTGGCGGTCTCCCCCGCCCAGCTCTCCACCGTCTCGCGGACGGTGACGGCGTCGGGGACCCGGGCCGTGAAGGCCCCGGCGCGGGAGCGGACCCGGCCCGAGATCCGGGACAGCCGGAAGACCCGCTCGGCGCCCCGGTCGCGGTCCCAGCCGGCCAGGTACCAGTGGCCGCGCCAGCATTCGAGTGTCCAGGGCTCGACCTGCCGCTGCTCGGGACGGGCGGAGTTGCCCTTGCGGTAGTCGAAGGTGACCGGGCGGCGGTCCCGGCAGGCGAGCATCAGCGGCTCGAAGGCGGCCTCGTGGACCGGAATGCGTGGTTCGAGGGCGCTGTGCACCTCGTAGGCGTCCTCGGCCTCCGGCATGCCGGCGGCCCGCAGCTTCTGCAGGGCGCCGCTGGCGGCGCCGGCGAGCCTGGCCTGCTGCCAGACCTTGGCGGCGAGTCCGAGGGCCGCTGCCTCCTCGGCGTCCAGCGTGATGGGGGGCAGCCGGTTGCTGTCACGGCGTGCGAGGTACCCGGTGTCACCGTCCAGGTTCTCCACGGTCTCGATGACCAGGCCGAGTTCGCGCAGATCGTCCTTGTCGCGCTCGAACATCCGGTTGAAGGATTCGTCGGAGCCCGCCTCCAGGTAGGCCTCGATGGATCCGCGGAGCTCACGCTTACTGAGCGGGCGCCGGGTACCCAGCAGACACAGTGCCAGGTTCATCAGCCGTTCGGCCTTGGCAATCGCCATCGACGCCCTTTCTCCACGTGCTCTCCGACCGTCGACCGTACCGCCCCGGGGTGTCCGGACCAAAGCCAGGGCCCGCGCCTCGCGGCACGCGCCCTGGCTGCGGTGGACGGGCGGGTCAGACGCCGACGAGGTCGCAGACGAAGATCAGCGTCTCGCCCGGGGCGATGGCACCGCCGCCGGCGCCGCGGTCGCCGTAGGCGAGGTGCGCGGGGATGGTCAGCTGGCGACGGCCGCCGACCTTCATGCCCTGGACACCCTGGTCCCAGCCCGCGATGACCTGACCCGCACCGAGCTGGAACTGCAGCGGGGTGCCGCGGTTCCACGAGGCGTCGAACTCCTCACCGGTGGAGAAGGCCACACCGACGTAGTGCACGGAGACGGTCTGACCCGCCTGGGCCACGGGTCCGTCGCCCTCCCAGATTTCCTTGATCTCCAGGTCGGCCGGCGGCTCGCCACCCGGGAAGTCGATCTCGGGCTTCTCGATGCTCACTGAATTGCTCCTAATAAAGAATCTTGGGGACGACCGCACGATTTTCGCACGGTTCACGCCACCGCTCAGACAGCGCCGAGGATGTCGACGACGAAGACCAGGTTGTTCTTGGCCAGCTCGTTCGAGGGGTCGGCGCCGTAGGCCTGGTTGGGCGGAATGGCCAGCAGGACACGGTCGCCGACGTGCTTGCCTACCAGTCCCTTGTCCCAGCCCGAGATGACGCCGCCGACACCGATCGGGAAAACGCTCGCGCCACCGTGGTCCCAGGAGGAGTCGAACTTCTTGCCGTCCTCCCACTTCACACCCGTGTACTGGACGACCAGGCCCTGGCCGGCCTTGACCTCGGCGCCGTCGCCCTTGATCAGCACCTGCTCCTGGAGGGTCTTCGGTGCCTTCTCCCCCTTGGGAACGGTGATCGTCGCGGCCTTCTGCGGCTGGGCCTTCACCTCGGGCATGCCGGGCTCGCTCGCGGCCTGCGCGCCCTTCACCTCGCCCTTCTTGTCGACCTTCCTGGCGTTCACGATGTCGACGACCCAGATCAGGGGGTCGGTGGGCTTGATCCCGGCCTGCGGGTTCAACTGGTCGCCGACGATCGACTCGGCCGTGCCCTCGACCTGGACACGGCTGCCGACCTTGTGGCCGATCAGCGCGTCGGCCACCTTGGCCGGCAGCATCTGTCCCTGCTGGCCGACCTCCTGCACGACCTGCGCACGGGGGGCCTTCGGGTCGGCACCCTGACGCTCGGCCCAGGTGGAACCGAGCGCCTCGATGTTGCCGGCGAAGTCCACACGGACGATGTCGCCCTTCTTCACCTCGGCACCGTCACCGGCGGAGACGTCGTCCGTCACGACCTTGTCGGACACCTTGGCACCCTTGGGAACCTCGATCTCGGGCTCGGTGCCGAACTTCCCGGACACCTTGGCGACGGCCCCCGACTTCGGTTCGTCCTTGTCCTCGGCGTCGGAACCGCAGGCGGCGGTGAACAGCAGAGCGGGCACAACCAGTACGGCGGCGGCACGCCGGGCAGTTTTCGTGGGGTTCATCAGTCCAACTCGCGAGTAGGGGGCTCGGGGCACTCCCGTCACTCTACGACTTCACCCCAGCGGCATCACGGTTACCGGCACAGCCGTACGCCGGGGCGGATTCGCCCCGGCGTACGGTGAGTCCTTCCCGCAGGCGGCCCGCTTCCCTCGATGACCGCCCCGTGTGCGGGAACCAGGAAAATCGAAAGGGCATCGTCGCGGCCCCTGAGCACAGGCCGCCGAGCGGGCTTCCGGCGCTCACATCCCCGCGATCAGCTTCTCCACCCGGTCGTCGACGGAACGGAAGGGATCCTTGCAGAGCACGGTGCGCTGCGCCTGGTCGTTGAGCTTGAGGTGGACCCAGTCGACGGTGAAGTCCCGCCGCTGTTCCTGCGCCCGGCGGATGAAGTCGCCGCGCAGCCGCGCCCTGGTCGTCTGCGGGGGCACCGACTTGCCCTCGAAGATCTTGAGGTCGTTGCAGATGCGGGCGGCCTGCCCCTTGCGCTCCAGGAGGTAGTAGAGCCCTCGCCGCCGGTGGATGTCGTGGTAGGCGAGGTCTATCTGAGCGACCCTCGGATTCGACATGGTCATGTTGTGCTTGGCCCGGTAGCGCTCGATGAGCTTGTACTTCATGACCCAGTCGATCTCGGTTCCGATCCGGTCCAGGTCCTCGGCCTCGATGGCGTCCAGCGTGCGGCCCCACAGTTCGAGGACCTGGTCGACGGTGCCGGTGCGGATGCCGCGGCGTTCGGCGAAGTCGACGGCCTTCTCGTAGTACTCGCGCTGGACCTCGATGGCCGATGCCTCACGGCCGCTGGCCAGGCGCACCTTCCGCTGTCCCGTGATGTCGTGGCTGACCTCGCGGATGGCCCGGATCGGGTTCTCCAGGGTCAGGTCGCGCATCACCGTGCCCGCCTCGATCATCCGCAGCACGAGGTCGGTGGCACCGACCTTGAGGAGCATGGTCGTCTCGGACATGTTGGAGTCACCGACGATGACGTGGAGGCGGCGGTACCGCTCGGCGTCGGCGTGCGGTTCGTCCCGGGTGTTGATGATCGGACGGGAGCGCGTCGTCGCGGAACTGACGCCCTCCCAGATGTGCTCGGCCCGCTGGCTCACGCAGTAGACGGCTCCGCGCGGCGTCTGCAGCACCTTGCCGGCACCGCAGATGAGCTGGCGGGTGACGAGGAAAGGGATGAGGATGTCCGCGAGCCGGGAGAATTCCCCGTGCCGGGCCACGAGGTAGTTCTCATGACATCCGTAGGAGTTTCCGGCCGAGTCGGTGTTGTTCTTGAAGAGATAGACGTCGCCCGCGATTCCCTCCTCGTGCAGGCGGCGTTCGGCGTCGACGAGCAGGCCTTCGAGAATGCGCTCGCCCGCCTTGTCGTGCGTGACCAGTTCGGTCACGTTGTCGCATTCGGGTGTCGCGTATTCCGGATGCGATCCCACGTCGAGGTACAGGCGGGCGCCGTTCCGCAGGAAGACATTGCTGCTGCGGCCCCATGACACAACACGGCGGAAGAGGTAGCGCGCCACTTCGTCAGGTGACAGCCGGCGCTGTCCCCTGAACGTGCACGTGACGCCGTACTCGTTCTCCAGCCCGAAAATGCGGCGGTCCATGACTGAACATTACGCCTTATGGCCTGAGCTGAAACCGGGTTCGACAGCACCGTTCCGATCATTTTCCGAACCGGTCACGGCCACGGGTGCGCGCCCGGGATCTGCGAGGACCCTTCCGGTGGCCAGCAGGACCAGCAGCGCCGCCACTCCGCCGGCCCCGGCGACGGCGAAACTCCACGCCGTCCCGCCCAGCTCGGCGGCCGGACCCGCCACAGCGGTTCCGGCCGCCGCGCCCACCCCGAAGGTCGTCACGAGCCAGGAGAACGCCTCGGTCACCGTGCCCCGCGGCGCATGCCGGTCCACGACGATGAACGAGCAGGCGATCGCCGGTGCCAGGAACACCCCGGCGAGTGCCGCCAGCGCGGTCATGGCGGGCACACCGGGCGTCAGCATCAGCGGCAGGTAGCCCAGGGCCAGCAGCGCGACGATGACGCGCAGCCTGCGCTCGGGCGCCCCGGCCCACTGCCGCGCCCCGTACACCGCTCCGCCGATCAGCGCACCGAGGCCGAGCGCGGCCATCAGCCAGCCGTACACGGACTCCCGGCCGTGGTCGTCGGCGTACGCGACACCGGCCACCGTGATCGAGCCGAGCGCCACGCCGACGAAGAAGAAGGCGCCCAGCAGGGCGAGCAGCCCCGGTGAGCGCAGGGCGCCGAGCCAGTGCGCCTCGCGGGGCGCCGAGCGCCACGTCCTGGAGGGCTCGGAGAGGACGACGGACAGCGCTCCCAGCACCCCGATGGCGTTGATGGCCAGCAGCGCGGCCGCCGGCGACCAGAGCGAGACCAGGACCGTCACCAGGAGCGGCCCCACGGTGAACATGATCTCCTGGGCCACCGCGTCCATGGCGTACGCCCGGTGCACCCGGTCCTCCCGGCCGAGGACCGTCGGCCACAGGGCACGCAGGCCGCCCTCCAGCGGGGGTGTGAACACGCCGGCCACGACGACCGCCGCGTACGCGACCGGGAGCGAGCCGAGGCCCACCAGTGCGAGCACGGCCATGCCGAGCGCGGAGACGACCGCCGCGGGGAACTGGACGCGCGGCTGGCCGTACAGATCGACGGCCCGGCCCAGCAGGGGCTGACCCACCGCTGTGGCCAGGCCGTACGCCGCCGCGAGGGCGCCGGCCAGCGTGTAGCTGCCGCCCTCCGCCCGGGTGAACAGGACGATCGCGATGTGGGCGGTGCCGTTCGGCAGCCGTCCCACCAGCGTGCCCGTCAGCAGCCGGGCGGCGTGCCGCGCCCGGAGGATGTCCAGATATCCCGCGGCCATGTCCGCCCCTCTCCCCCGCCGGTGTCACAGCCCCGGGGTTTTACGTATAACGTCAGCGTTCATACGTACCATGTGGGCAGCCCGGGAGTCCATCCCGCCGCAGGCGAACGCCCCAGCACGGAGGCACGAGTGAGCAGCGCCCAGCAGCCCGCCCCACCCCGGCCCACCAGTCGCGACGTGGCCCGGACGGCAGGCGTCTCGCAGGCCACGGTCTCGCTCGTGCTCGGTGACAAGTGGCGGGGCCGGGTGTCGGCGGCGACCGCCGAGCGCGTCCGTGACAGCGCCCGGGACCTCGGCTACCGGCCGAATCACGCCGCCCGCAGTCTCCGGCTGGGCCGCACCCGCACCGCCCTGCTCGTCGTGCCCGCGCTCACCAACGAATTCTTCGCCCGGGTGTACACCGGCGC
This sequence comes from Streptomyces sp. NPDC014623, assembly GCF_043088245.1. Lineage (NCBI taxonomy): Bacteria > Bacillati > Actinomycetota > Actinomycetes > Kitasatosporales > Streptomycetaceae > Streptomyces > Streptomyces sp. NPDC014623. The sequence goes on from NZ_JBIBZU010000004.1 coordinate 274,145, forward strand.
CGCGGGCGTCGCCGCCGAGCACGACTTCGGCGTGGTCCTCTATCCGTCCCCCGACGGCACCGGCCCCGCGCGGGACCCGTTCGCCTCGGCGCGCGCGGCACTCGACGGGGTGATCGCCTCGTCGATGGCGGCGGACGCCCTGGGGGCGCTGCGGGGCGCGGACCTGCCTCTGGTGATGCTGGACAGCGACCCCGAGGACCACGGGGCCGCCGCGCGCGTCAATCTCGACATCGCGGACGGCATGCGCCAGGTGGCGGGCCATCTGCTGACCCTCGGTCACCGCCGGCTCGTGCACCTCGCGTCCGCCGTGGACACCTGGACCTTCGCCGCGCGCGCCCGTGCGCTGCGGGAGACCGTGCGGGGCACCCCCGGCGCCGTCCTGCATACGGTGACCGCACCGCTGGACGTGCGGGCCGGGCGTGAGGCGGCCGAGGCGGTCCTGGCCTCCTCGGGCCCGTCGCCCACGGCCATCGTGTGCGACGACGACATCCTGGCCGCCGGCGCCTGCAAAGCGGTGCGCAGACGGGGACTGCGGGTGCCCGACGACATCTCCGTGACCGGCTTCGACGACCTGGCGCTCGCCACGGCGGTGGAACCGGAGCTCACCACGGTGCGCCTCCCCGCCGAACAGGTGGGCGAGCAGGGCATGAGGGCGCTGCTGGACGTCCTGGAGGGCCGCCCCGCGGAGCACCGCGACCTGCCCGTCCAGCTGGTGGTGCGGGGGTCCACCGCGCCTTCGGCCACCGCGTGACGAAGTCCTCCGGCCCCCGCACGCGGCGCCCGGAGGACTTTGCCCGAACCGGTTACTCCTTGGTGGTCCCGCCCGTGCCCTCCGCGGGACCGTCGGCGTCCTTCGCGGGAGCGCCGGTACCGGCGGCCGGCGTGCTGCCGCCTTCCGGCTCCTCCGTGTCGGACGGGGCGTCCGTGGGGGTCGCCCCGGCACCGTCCGCGTCCAGCAGCCTGGTCAGCTGCCGGCCGACGATCCGCTTGAACTTGCGCTGCTGCGGCCTCGTCCGGTCCAGGACCGCGACCTCCAGCCGCTCGGCGGGGATCTCCCGCTCGTTGCCGTTGGCCTCGCGGGACAGCGCCTGCACGGCCAGCTTCAGCGCCTCGGCGAGCGACATGCCGTCACGGTGGCGCTGGTCGAGGAAGCTGCTGATCTGCTCGGCGTTCCCGCCGACCGCGACCGAGCCGTGCTCGTCCACGATCGAACCGTCGTGCGGCAGCCGGTAGATCTGGTCGCCCTCGGGTCCGGCGCCGACCTCGGCGACCACCAGCTCCACCTCGTACGGCTTCTCGGCCGCGCTGGAGAAGATGGTGCCGAGCGTCTGCGCGTAGACGTTGGCCAGCCCACGGGCCGTCACGTCGTCACGGTCGTAGGTGTAACCCCGCAGGTCGGCGTAACGGACCCCACCGATCCGGAGGTTCTCGTACTCGTTGTACTTACCGGCTGCGGCGAAGCCGATCCGGTCGTAGATCTCGCTGAACTTGTGCAGCGCGCGGGACGGGTTCTCGCCGACGAACACAATGCCGTCGGCGTACTGCAGCACAACCAGGCTGCGACCACGGGCGATGCCCTTCCGGGCGTACTCCGCCCGGTCGGCCATGGCCTGCTGAGGTGAGACATAGAACGGCGTCGACACCGGCTATCCGTCCCTTTCTGTCAGTGACGAGTGCATCGGAGAAGCATCGGGCCGGTCAGAGCAGTGCGGCGCGGGGGCCGTCGGGCTGCTCGAGCCGGCGCTCCAGGATCGCGCGTGCGATCTCCGAGGATTCCGTGTCGTCCAGCTTGCGGAAGCCCTCGTCGGTGATGACGGTGACGATCGGGTAGATCCGGCGGGCCACGTCCGGGCCACCGGTCGCCGAGTCGTCATCGGCCGCGTCGTACAGCGCCTGCACGACCAGGGTGAGTGCCTGTTCCTCCGTCAGGTCGTCGCGGTACAGCTTCTTCATCGACCCTCGCGCGAAGACGGAGCCCGAGCCGGTGGCCGCGTAACCGTGTTCCTCGGAACGCCCGCCGGTGACGTCGTACGAGAAGATCCGGCCCTTCTCACGGTCGACGTCGTACCCGGCGAACAGCGGGACAACCGCCAGGCCCTGCATGGCCATGGCCAGATTGCTGCGGATCATCGTGGAGAGCCGGTTGGCCTTGCCCTCCAGGGAGAGCGTGGCGCCCTCGACCTTCTCGAAGTGCTCCAGCTCCAGCTGGAACAGCTTGACCATCTCCACGGCGAGACCCGCCGTGCCGGCGATGCCCACCGCCGAGTACTCGTCGGCCGGGAACACCTTCTCGATGTCGCGCTGCGCGATCATGTTCCCCATGGTCGCCCGCCGGTCACCGGCGAGCACCACTCCGCCGGGGAAGGAGGCCGCGACGATGGTCGTGCCGTGCGGCGCCTCGATGGCGCCCTGCAGCGGTGGCAGGCTGCGGTTGCCGGGGAGGATCTCGGGTGAGTGGTCGGACAGGAAGTCCATGAACGAGGACGAACCCGGCGTCAGGAACGCAGCTGGTAGACGCCCGGTGCTACGAGTGTTGGCTTCCACGCGTTTCCCTCCAGGTATGCGATGGCCCTGCGCAAGGAGTCAGGATCATCCCCCCGACTTGCCGATGGCCGCATTGCAGTTGAAGCAGTACGCCACGGACCCTACCCGCCCGGTGACGGTGATCAACATGATCCCGGGTGCGGAAGCGCTCCCGTGGGATGCCCCGGTGCGAGCGGGGGCATCCCACGGAAGGCGCCGTGCTGCGGCGCCAGGCCGCCGGCGAGCGGTCCGGGCCGGATCTCCGGTTGTTACTCGCCGCCCTTTTGAACGAACGAACGAACGAAATCCTCGGCATTGGACTCGAGGACGTCGTCGATCTCGTCCAGGACGTCGTCGACGTCGTCGCTGAGCTTCTCCTGCCGCTCCTTGAGGTCCTCGGACGCCTGGGCGTCCTGCACCTGCTCCTCGGTCTCCTCGGTGGAGCGTGTCGCCTTCTGCTGTCCGCCGCCGGTGTCCTTGGTCGCCATGTAGCTCACCCCGCTCGGTTCGAAGCACTTGATCAGACCCTACCTAGGGGGTCCGACATCGGCCCGGTACTTTCCTCAACGTCCGGAGGTCATCTGATTGATTCCCAGCCGGAGGGCCTTTCAGCCCCCCGTCAGCGTCCGGACCAGCTCTTCCGCGGTGCGGCAGCGGTCCAGCAGCTCCTCGACGTGACTACGTGTACCTCGCAGCGGTTCCATGGTGGGCACCCGTTGCAGCGAGTCACGGTCCGGCAGGTCGAAGATGACCGAGTCCCAGGAGGCCGCGGCGACGTCGTCCGCGTACTGCTCCAGACAGCGGCCCCGGAAATAGGCCCTGGTGTCCTCGGGCGGCTTCGTGCGGGCCCGCTGGACATCGCTCTCGTCGAGCAGCCGCTTCATCTTCCCCCGGGCGGCCAGGCGGTTGTACAGGCCCTTGTCGGCCCGCACGTCGGCGTACTGGAGGTCCACCAGATGCAGGCGCGGAGCGTCCCAGTCCAGGCTGTCACGGCGCCGGTAGCCCTCCATGAGCTCCCGCTTGGCGATCCAGTCCAGCTCGCCCGACAGGCTCATCGGATCGTTCTCCAGACGGTTCAGGGTGTCCTCCCAGCGGACCAGGACATCCTTGGTCTGCTCGTCGGCGTCGGCCCCGAACCGCTCCTCGACGTACTTGCGGCCCAGCTCGAAGTACTCCATCTGCAACTGCACCGCGGTGAGCGTGCGACCGCTACGGAGCGTGATCAGCTGCTTCAGCGCCGGGTCGTGCGAAACCTGGTGCAGGGTGCGGACCGGCTGGTCGACCGCCAGGTCCACCTTGATGAAGCCGTCCTCGATCATGGCCAGCACCAGCGAGGTGGTACCGAGCTTCAGATAGGTCGAGATCTCGGAGAGGTTCGCGTCACCGATGATCACGTGCAGCCTGCGGTACTTCTCGGCGTCGGAGTGCGGCTCGTCGCGGGTGTTGATGATGGGGCGCTTGAGCGTGGTCTCGAGACCGACCTCGACCTCGAAGTAGTCGGCACGCTGACTGATCTGGAATCCGTGCTCGTGGCCGTCCTGGCCGATGCCGACCCGGCCGGCACCCGTGACGACCTGGCGGGAGACGAAGAACGGGGTCAGATGACGCACGATGTCCGAGAAGGGGGTCTCCCTCTTCATCAGGTAGTTCTCGTGCGTGCCGTAGGACGCGCCCTTGTTGTCGGTGTTGTTCTTGTAGAGGTGGATCGGCTGGGCACCGGGGATCGCGGCGGCCCGTTCGGCCGCTTCCGCCATCACCCGCTCGCCGGCCTTGTCCCAGAGCACCGCGTCCAGCGGATTGGTGATCTCCGGTGAGCTGTACTCGGGGTGCGCGTGGTCGACGTACAGCCGCGCACCGTTGGTGAGGATGACATTGGCCAGGCCGATGTCCTCGTCGGTGAGCTGGCTGGAGTCCGCGGTCTCACGGGCGAGGTCGAAGCCTCGCGCGTCGCGCAGCGGGTTCTCCTCCTCGAAGTCCCAGCGGGCGCGGCGCGCCCGGTGCATCGCCGCCGCGTAGGCGTTGACGATCTGGGACGAGGTGAGCATGGCATTGGCGTTGGGTTGACCGGGGACGGAGATCCCGTACTCCGTCTCGATGCCCATCACTCGCCGTACGGTCATGCGGCCCTCCTTGCCCGGCGGCGCTCCCGTCCGGGAGCGGCGCTCAAGTACCGCTGCTGGTCCGCGGTGCCCGTCCCCGCACTGCGCGACTCGGCGGTATGTCAGAGCCTAGAGTGCCTCTGCGCCGGTGGGGAGATCGATTACGTCATTGTTCGGGTGTGGCCGGCACTGCCGGGAAAACGGCCGGCTGCGGATGCCCGCCGGGCATCCGCAGCCGGTCTGCGTTTTACAGGTACTGTCCGGTATTCGCCACCGTGTCGATGGAACGACCGGTGTCCGCGCCCTGCTTTCCGGTGACGAGTGTGCGGATGAACACGATCCGCTCACCCTTCTTTCCGGAGATCCTGGCCCAGTCGTCCGGGTTGGTGGTGTTGGGCAGGTCCTCGTTCTCCTTGAACTCGTCCACGCACGCCTGGAGGAGGTGGGAGACGCGCAGGCCCTTCTGGCCCTGCTCGAGAAAAGCCTTGATGGCCATTTTCTTTGCCCGGTCCACGATGTTCTGAATCATCGCTCCGGAGTTGAAGTCCTTGAAGTACAGGACTTCCTTGTCGCCGTTCGCGTAGGTGACCTCGAGGAAGCGGTTCTCCTCGGACTCCGTGTACATCCGCTCCACGACGGACTGGATCATCGCGTGGGCGGCGGCCTCCCGCGAGCCGGTGTGCTCGGCCAGGTCGTCCGAGTGCAGCGGCAGGGAAGGGGTGAGGTACTTCGCGAAGATGTCCTTCGCGGCCTCCGCGTCCGGACGCTCGATCTTGATCTTCACATCGAGACGGCCCGGCCGCAGGATCGCGGGGTCGATCATGTCCTCGCGGTTGGAGGCGCCGATGACGATGACGTTCTCCAGGCCCTCCACACCGTCGATCTCGGCGAGCAGCTGGGGGACGATGGTGTTCTCCACGTCCGAGCTGACGCCTGAACCACGGGTGCGGAAGAGGGATTCCATCTCGTCGAAGAAGACGATGACGGGGGTGCCCTCGCTCGCCTTCTCCCGGGCACGCTGGAAGACGAGGCGGATGTGCCGCTCGGTCTCACCGACGTACTTGTTGAGGAGCTCGGGGCCCTTGATGTTGAGGAAGTAGCTCTTCCCCGCGGGCTGTCCGGTGACCTCGGCGACCTTCTTGGCCAGCGAGTTGGCGACGGCCTTGGCGATGAGTGTCTTGCCGCAGCCTGGGGGGCCGTAGAGCAGGATCCCCTTCGGCGGACGCAGTTCGTGCTCCTTGAAGAGGTCCGGGTGGAGGTACGGGAGCTCGACCGCGTCGCGGATCAGTTCGATCTGGTCGCCCAGGCCGCCGATCTTGTCGTAGTCGATGTCCGGGACCTCTTCGAGGACGAGCTCCTCGACCTCGCTCTTGGGGACCACTTCGTAGACGTAGCCGGACCTGGGCTCGAGCAGCAGGGCGTCGCCGGGACGGATGGTGATGTCCAGCAGGGGCTCGGCGAGCCTCACCACCCGTTCCTCGTCGGTGTGCCCGATGACCAAGGCGCGTTCGCCGTCCTCGAGGATCTCCTTGAGGGTGACGATGTCCCCGGCCCGCTCGAATTCCATGGCCTCGACCACGTTGAGCGCCTCGTTGAGCATGACTTCCTGGCCCCGCCGGAGGCCGTCGAGCTCGACGCTGGGGCTCACGTTCACCCGGAGCTTCCGGCCCCCGGTGAAGATGTCGCAGGTGTCGTCCTCGTTGGCCTGCAGGAAGACACCGAAGCCGGCCGGCGGCTGCGCGAGCCGGTCGACCTCCTCCTTGAGGGCCACGATCTGGTCGCGGGCCTCCCGGAGTGTGCCGGCGAGCCGCTCGTTCTGCGCGGACACGCCCGCCAGGCTGGTCTGCAACTCGACGATCCGCTCTTCGAGAATCCTCGTATGACGCGGAGAGTCGGCGAGCTTACGTCGCAGGACGGCGATTTCCTGCTCGAGAAAGGCAACCTGGCCGGCTGGGTCTTCTGACCCCCGCCCGGGCCGGATGCCGCGGTTGATGTCGTCGTCGTGGGCTGCCACGGTCCTCACCTCCTCCAAGGGGAGCTGGACGCTTCCTGACCCTACCTGGGTGGGTGATGATTGAAACCCCTAGATCACAAAGACCCGGAAGTGTGTCCGATCTTCACCCTTGCGCCCTCCCTCCCGCCAAGGGAATACCCACCCTTCGGCACCGGAAAGCAGCCGGTTGTATCGTCGAAGCGTTCAACACCCGTCAGGGCTGGCTTCAATTGGTGCAGATACGCAGGGAACGGCAGGACACATGACCGTGCAGCAAGACGCTCCGGGCGACAGCGACACGCAGGACCTCGAGGTCTGGATCGACCAGGATCTCTGTACGGGCGACGGCATCTGCGTGCAGTACGCGCCCGAGGTGTTCGAGCTGGACATCGACGGTCTGGCGTACGTGAAGAGCACCGAGGACGAGCTCCTCCAGGACAAGGGCGCCACCACACCGGTGCCGCTGCCCCTCCTCCAGGACGTGGTGGATTCGGCCAAGGAGTGCCCGGGCGACTGCATTCACGTACGTCGCGTCTCGGACCGTGTGGAAGTCTTCGGGCCGGACGCGGAGTAAGGGCTCAGGCACCCTGCGCGGTGCTCCCGGCGGGGCCGGCCGACGTGACGAAGGCGTTTCCCTTCCACTGCCAGGTCGCCCTCTCCAGCTCGTCGGGGCAGCAGCGCGGTACGTCGGCCGAGGAGTAGCCGAGCAGGGTCGCCGAGACCCGGCCGTCCCGGACGGCGAAATCGGTGACGTTGAGTTTCCGAGCGGGGTCCACCAGGGTCGCCACGACCCGGGGTGCGGCCCCGCCCGACTGCGTCACGACGTAGATGCCGCTGGGCGGGGTGCCCGATCCGGCTGCGCAGCGGACGACGGCCACCGTCTCGGGCCCGCCGTCCCCGTCGAGGTCTCCGACGGCGCTGTCGGCCACGGTCTGCCCCGCGGCGCCGCAGTCGAGCGGGAAGGTGACGCCTGCCGGGTCGGGCGCCGTGGCGGCGGGCGCGCTGCCGTGCTGTGTGGCGACCCGGTGCTCGGACGCCTCGGCCGTGGCGGTGGCCGCTTCGGGCTGCAGCAGGCCCGCGACGGCGACGACCGCGGCCATCGCCGTCGCCGTGGCGAGCCAGTGCACCGGCCTGGCTCCGGTGTGCGCGAGGTCCGGGAGCGCGGAGGTCTGCACGCGGTGTGTCTCCTGTGGTCCTGGAGGCCTGGATGGGCGGTGCCGGCCGGGCTTCGGCGGGCGGGGGTGGCCAGCATCGTGCCACACCTCACACCCGAGGGGAACGGCGGGGTCGTCGAAAAGGCGCCGCCGCCGGCCTCCCGGGTCGGTCCGGGAACTCGGCGGCGGCGCCTGCGCGTTGCGGGAGGTCAGTCGCGGGCGGCGGACCCGCTCCGGCTGCCGGGGCCGTCGTAGTCCTCGCCGTAGGCCCCCTTGGACGGGCGACGACGGCGCAGCGGCGGCTCGACGCCGTCCGCGAGACGGCGGGCGGTGACGAGGAAGCCGGTGTGGCCGATCATCCGGTGGTCGGGCCGCACGGCCAGGCCCTCGACGTGCCAGTTGCGGATCATCGACTCCCAGGGCTGCGGCTCGGCGAAGCAGCCGATCTCGCGGATCGACTCGACGGTCCGCGAGAGCTGGGTCGTGGTCGCGACGTACGCGCAGAGGATGCCGCCGGGCACCAAGGCCTTGGAGACGGCCTCCAGGCACTCCCACGGAGCCAGCATGTCCAGGACGACGCGGTCGACGTCGGTGTCCGACAGGTTGTCCTGCAGGTCACCGACGGTCAGCTCCCAGGCGGGGTGCGGGGAGCCGAAGTAACGCTCCACGTTCTGCTGGGCGATCTCGGCGAAGTCCTCGCGGCGCTCGTAGGAGTGCAGCATGCCCTGCTCACCGATGGCGCGCAGCAGGAAGGTGCTGAGCGCCCCGGAGCCGACTCCCGCTTCGACGACGCGAGCGCCGGGGAAGATGTCGGCGAACGCCAGGATCTGCCCCGCGTCCTTGGGGTAGACCACGGCGGCACCGCGGGGCATGGACAGGACGTAGTCGGGGAGCAGGGGGCGCAGCGCGAGGTAGGCGACGTTTCCCGTGGTACGGACAACACTGCCCTCGGGAGCACCGATCAGCTCGTCGTGCGGGAAAGAACCCTTGTGGGTGTGGAAGTTCTTCCCGGCCTCGAGCGTGAAGGTGTAGTGGCGTCCCTTGGGGTCGGTGAGCTGGACCTGGTCCCCGACTTTGAATGGGCCGCGACGGCGGGCGGCACCGGTCGGTTCGGACATGTGACCAGCCTACCGGTATTTCGGGGGGCGTTTCCCGGGTGTCAGGCCGAGGGCCGGGCCATGGCCTTGATGAAGGCGCGCTCGACGTCGGCGGTGGAGAGGACGCCGTAGATCTCGCCGGTCTCCTCGACCACCAGGTACTCCGTGGCCGGGGTGGCCTTCAGCCGGTCCAGGAGAGCCTCGCCCGCGAGTTCGGCGGGCACCTTCATGCCGTCGGTGAGGTCCTGGGCGAGGCCGCTGACCGCCACCCAGGGCCGGCGGTGTTCGGGGACCCCCGCGATCGCCGCCTCCCGGACGACGCCCTTGGGGCTGCCCTGTCCGTCGACGACGACCAGGGCACGGGCACCCGCCTCGTTGGCGCGGCGCAGTGCCTCGGAGAGCGGGGTGGCGGACTCGACGGGCACGGCGCGCCGGGTGAGGGTGCGGGCTCGCAGTTCGGGGAGGTGTTCACGGAGCCGGGCCGTCCGCAGGCTGTTCCCCGCCCCGGTCCAGATGATCGCCGCGAGGATCGCCGCGAGGAGGGCGTCGGTGACGGTCTCGAACCCGCTGATCTCGCCGGTGGCGCTTCCGAGGGCGCCCGTGTGGGTGAGCAGGGGGAGGCCGACGAAGACGGTGATGGCCAGGCCCCGGCCGACCCATGCGGCGGCGACGGTGCCGCTCATCGGCTTGCCCGTGATCTTCCAGACGACCGCGCGGAGCATGCGTCCGCCGTCCAGCGGCAGTCCGGGCAGCAGGTTGAAGGCGGCGACGATGAGGTTGGAGATCATCAGTCCGGCCAGGAGCACGCCCGGAACGGTGCCTGCTTCGACGAACTGGAGCGGGAGGTAGAAGAGGCCGCCGAGGACGAGGGAGAGCAGGGGCCCCACGAAGGCGAGGACGAACTCACGGCCGGGGGTCTCGGTTTCCTTCTCGATCTCGGAGACGCCGCCGAAGAACTGGAGCTGGATGCGGCGCACCGGCAGTTTGTAGCGCAGGGCGGCGACGGTGTGGGCGAGCTCATGGACGAGCACGGACGCGTAGAAGGCGATCGCGAAGAAGAGCGCGACCAGGTAGCGGGCTCCGCCCAGCTCCGGCAGGACCCGGTCGAGCTGGCCGCCGAAGACCCAGGTGATCAGGGCCGCGACGACGAACCAGCTGGGCGCCACGTACACCGGCACACCGAAGGGGCGGCCCATGAGGAGGCCGCCGCCCGGATCTGCCGGGCGTCGCGGTCCGCCCTTGTCCGGCCCGGTGCCGGGGCCCGCGCCCCCTGCGCCGGGCTGCGGGCGCCCGCTGTCGCCGCTCTCGTCCACGGGGTCCCTTCGGTCGGTGGCTTCTGCCACGATCATGCTGTGTACGAGCTCTGCCGTCGATGGTATGCCGCTGGGTGTCGGTGGCGGGCCGTAGGGTCTGCGTCATGACGTCCGTACCGCGCCCGCCTCAGCCACCCTCGTCCCTGTCGCCGTCGCGCGCGAGCGATTTCATGCAGTGTCCCCTGCTGTACCGCTTCCGGGTCATCGACAAGCTCCCCGAGAAGCCCAGTGAAGCTGCTACCCGAGGCACGCTGGTGCATGCGGTGCTCGAGCGGTTGTTCGACGCCCCCGCGGTGGACCGTACGGCGCCGAGGGCCAAGGCGTTGGTCCCCGGCCAGTGGGACCGGCTGCTGGAGTCGAAGCCCGAGCTCGCGGAGCTGTTCGAGGGGGATCCCGGGGGAGAGCGGCTCGCGGGGTGGCTGGGCGAGGCGGAACGGCTCGTGGAGCGGTGGTTCTCGCTGGAGGACCCCACCCGCCTGGAGCCGGCCGAGCGGGAGCTGTTCGTCGAGACGGAGCTGGATTCGGGCCTGCGGCTGCGAGGAGTGATCGACCGCGTCGATGTGACCCCGACGGGCGAGGTCCGCATCGTGGACTACAAGACGGGTAAGGCCCCGCGGCCGGAATACGCGGAGGGCGCGCTGTTCCAGATGAAGTTCTACGCCCTGGTGGTGTGGCGTCTGAAGAACGTGGTGCCGCGCAGGCTCCAGCTGGTCTATCTCGGCAGCGGGGACGTGCTGACGTACGACCCCGTCCCGGCCGACCTCGAGCGGGTGGAACGCAAGCTGCTGGCACTGTGGGACGCGATCCGGCTGGCCACCGAGACGGGCGAGTGGCGGCCGAGGCCGACGAAGCTGTGCGGCTGGTGCGACCACCAGGCGGTCTGTCCGGAGTTCGGCGGGACTCCCCCGGTCTATCCGTTGTCCGTGCGCCCGGCGGAACCGGCGGATACTGCCCGGGGCAGAATGGAGCCGGCCCGGTCCGACGCCGGTCGGCCGGCGGCCCCCGAAGGCCCTTAAGGAGATTACGTGGCTATCCGCGTCCTGCTCGTCGATGACCAACCACTGCTGCGCACCGGTTTCCGGATGATTCTGGAGGCGGAGAGCGATCTCGCGGTGGTCGGTGAGGCCGGCGACGGTCTGCAGGCCATCGACCAGGTGCGGGCGCTGCAGCCCGATGTCGTGCTCATGGACATCCGGATGCCGCGGATGGACGGGGTCGAGGCGACCCGCCAGATCACGGGTCCCGGGCGGGACGGCCCGGCGAAGGTCCTGGTGCTGACGACGTTCGATCTCGACGAGTACGTGGTGGAGGCGCTGCGCGCCGGCGCCAGCGGCTTCCTGCTGAAGGACGCGCCGGCCAACGAGCTGGTGCAGGCCATCCGGGTGGTGGCCGCGGGAGAGGCGATGCTGGCGCCGAGCATCACCCGCCGCCTGCTCGACAAGTACGCGGACCATCTGCCCTCGGGTGAGGAGCCCGTCCCGGACGCCCTGCACACCCTCACCGACCGTGAGGTGGAGGTGCTGAAGCTGGTGGCGCGCGGTCTGTCCAACGCGGAGATCGCTGCCGACCTGTTCGTGAGCGAGACGACGGTCAAGACGCATGTGGGCCACGTGCTGACGAAGCTGGGCCTGCGCGACCGCGTGCAGGCGGCCGTCTACGCGTACGAGAGCGGGCTGGTGCGTCCCGGCGCCCAGTGAGGACGGGACGGGGACGAGACCGGCGCGGTCCGGGGCCGGCGGCCCCGGACCGCGCCGGTCTCCGCAGGGTGGCGCGTCAGGAGTCGCCGCGTCCGAGCTCCCAGAGCTGGAGGTCGGCCGAGGAGTTGACGGCCCACTCCACACCGGTCACCCCGTCGAGCGAGGCGACGTACTGCTTGCCCTGCCAGACCGGGAGCACGGGGACATCGCTGGCAACGATGTCCTGGAGCTTCTCGAAGGCCGGCGTCGCGGCGCTGCGGTCCGCCTCGCGGCGGGACTGCGGGATGAGCGTCTTCTGCGCCTCGGTCGACGCGTACGGCGAGTTGAGGAAGTTGTTCTCGTCGAGGAACGGCGCGATGTAGGTGTCCGGGTCCGGGAAGTCGGGGAACCAGCCCATGCCGTACACGGCGTAGTCGCCCTTCTTCTGGGCGGGGCGGAACTTGTCCCACGGCGTTCCCTGGACGTCGACCTCGAACATTTTCGAGTCGTTGAGCTGCTTCGCCAGCATCTCGTACTCGGCCTTGGTGGCGGGTCCGTAGTGGTCGGTCGTGTAGTGCAGCGTGAACTTCACCGGCGTGCTGATGCCGGCCTTCTCCAGGGTCGCGGCGGCCTTCGCGACGCTGGGCTCACCGTACTTGTTGAAGAACGAGTTGGTGTGGCTGGTGATGCCGGACGGGATCAGCGAGTAGAGCGGCTCGGCGGTGCTTCCGTACACCTTGCTCGCGATGGCCCCGCGGTCGATGATCTGCGCCATCGCCTGGCGTACGGCCTTGTCCTTCACCACGGGGTCCTCGGTGTCGAACGCGAGGTAGCTGATGGCGAGACCGGGCATCTCGGTGAGCTTGACGCCCTCCTTCGGCTCCGCCAGCATCTTCTGGGCCTGTTCGGGCGACATGTTGCGCGTCATCATGTCGATCTTCTTGTCGTCGAGCGCCTTCCCCATCGCCGCCGCGTCGGGGAACAGGTCCAGCTCGACCTTCTCGTTGTTGATCTTCAGGTCACCCTTGTACTTCGGGTTCCTGGTGAAGACCACCTTGACGATCTGGTTGTTCTTGACTTCCGGTTCCATGGTGTACGGGCCGGAACCGTCGACCTGGAAGCCCTTACGGGCGGCCTTCGCCGGGTACTTGTCCTTCTGGACGATGCCCGCGGGCGGTGTGGCGAGCTTGTAGGGGAAGGTCGCGTCCGGTGTCCCCAGGTGGAAGACGATCTCCTTCTCACCCTTGGTCTCGATCGTGTCGATGTTGGCGAACAGACCGACCGGGCCGCTCTCGTCCTTGATGTCGAGGACCCGCTGGATGGAGTACTTCACGTCCTCCGGAGTCACGGGGGTGCCGTCCGCGAAGGTGAGACCGTCGCGCAGCGTGCAGCGGTAGCTCTCGTTCTCCGTGTCCGTGAAGGTGCAGCTCTCGGCCGCCTCAGGCACCGGCTCTCCCCCGCCGCGAGGTATGCGGGTCAGGGTCTGCACGGTCTGGCGCAGCAGGTTCCACACGCCCGCCTCGTAGCCGATCGCCGGGTCGAGCGGGGCCGGGTTGTCCTTCGAGGCGATGAACTGGTCCGTTGTCCCGACCACGATGGCATCGCCCCCGTCGTCCGACCCGCCACAAGCGGCGAGCACGGGTGCGAGCAGGCCCACTACGGCCGGCAGCACCAGCGTCTTGCGGTTCATCTGGACGTTCTCCCTCATTCCGGCATGTGAGAAAACTGAGATTAGTAGGCGCCGAAGGAGGGCCTGACCGGTGCGGACCGGCTGCGTATTCACTCGGTGATCGCCGATGACGGGTTGTCCATGTCACGCTCGGGAATGATTCGTGCACGACTCCATGAATGCGGACGTATGGGGTCGCGAATCGGGCACTCGGATCTTCCTCCTGAAACCTGGAGCGCCCCATGAGGTGATGAACATCACGCCCGAACGGTATCGACCGCATTGACATGGACCTGATTCGAGCCGGAAAACGCGGACCGGCCGCATTTCGCGGCGGTCTCCCTGTCGCCTGCCGGCAGGCCACGTCAGGTGAGCCGGGGCTCACTCCTGGGCGACCAGGCCCCGCAGGAAGGCGAGGTCCACCTGCTCCAGGGAGGAGACGACGGCTCTCCCGGGCGCGGGGGCGATCGACGCCACGGACGGCACGGCGACGACGGGGCAGCCCGCCGCCTCCGCCGCGGCGACTCCCGTCGCCGTGTCCTCGATGACCGCGCAGCGCGACGGATCCGCCCCGAAACCCGCCGCCGCCGCGAGGTAGGGCTCGGGGTGGGGCTTCGTACGGCTCACCTCGTCCCCCGCGACCGTGAGCGCGAAGTGGTGACGGCCCACCGAGTCCAGGACACGGTCGATGATGCGTCGGTGCGAGGCGGAGACCAGGGCGGTGGGCACCTCGTGCACGGCGAGTTCGGAGAGCAGCCGGGCGGCACCCGGCATCAGCGGCACACCGCGGCCGATGCGCTTCTCGAAGCGGTCGTTGAGCAGCACGGTGAGTTCCTCGATGGCGATGTCGGCGCCGGTGACCTCGATGAGGTAGCCGGCGCTACGGGTCATCGGCCCGCCGACGACCACCTCGCGCCAGGCCGTCTCGAGCCGGTGACCGAGATCGGCGAAGACCTCGACCTCCACGTCCCACCAGAAGCCTTCGGTGTCGACCAGTGTGCCGTCCATGTCGAGAAGGACCGCTTGCAGCGCGGACCCTTCGGCCGTACGGATCAGGGACGCGGGGACCGTACTGGTCATCGGCACACCTCCATGAGGGACGAGAAGGCCGGCCGCCTTCCCGGTGGGAACGGCGACCGGCCTGCACTGGACCGACCAGTCTACGGCTCGTGGGCGTACGGCGCGCGGGATGGTTCCTTACCACGCGTCGAACGGCGTCCTACCGTGCGTTGAAGTATTTCGCTTCGGGGTGGTGGATGATGATGGCGTCGGTGGACTGTTCGGGGTGGAGCTGGAATTCCTCGGAGAGTGTGACGCCGATGCGTTCGGGTGCCAGGAGGTCGGCGATCTTCGCGCGGTCCTCCAGGTCGGGGCAGGCGCCGTAGCCCAGGGAGAAGCGGGCTCCGCGGTATTTCAGGGCGAACATGTCCTGGACGTCGGAGGGGTCCTCGCCGGCGAAGCCGAGTTCGCTGCGGACCCGGGCGTGCCAGTACTCGGCGAGTGCTTCGGCCAGTTGCACGGACAGTCCGTGCAGTTCCAGGTAGTCGCGGTAGGAGTTCGCTTCGAAGAGTTCGGCGGTGGCGCCGCCGATCTTCGAGCCGACCGTGACGACCTGGAGGCCGATCACGTCCCTCTCGCCCGATTCCTCGGGGCGGAAGAAGTCCGCGAGGCAGAGGCGGCGCCCGCGGCGCTGGCGCGGGAAGGTGAAGCGGGTGCGCTCGGAGCCGTCCTCGTGGAGCAGGATCAGGTCGTCGCCTTTGGAGACGCAGGGGAAGTAGCCGTAGACGACGGCGGCTTCCAGCAGGTTCTCGGTGTGGAGTTTGTCCAGCCAGCCGCGCAGGTGCGGACGGCCCTCACGCTCCACGAGTTCCTCGTAGGCCGGTCCGTCACCGGCGCGGGTCTGCTTGAGGCCCCACTGGCCCTTGAACAGGGCGCCCTCGTCCAGCCAGGAGGCGTACTCCTTGAGCTGGATGCCCTTGACGACCCGGGTGCCCCAGAAGGGCGGTTCGGGGACCGGGTTGGTGACCGAGACGTCCGAGCGCACGCCCTCTTCCGGCTCGTCGGCCTCGGCGAGCGGGGTGTCGCGTTTGGGGACCCGGCGTTGCTTGAGTTCGGGCAGCGCGGCGCCGGGGACGCCGCGCTTGAGCGCGATGAGGGCGTCCATGAGGCGCAGGCCCTCGAAGGCGTCGCGGGCGTAGCGGACCTCGCCCTCGTAGATCTCGTGCAGGTCCTGTTCGACGTAGGCCCGGGTCAGGGCGGCGCCGCCCAGGATGACGGGGTAGTCGGCCGCCAGCTTGCGCTGGTTGAGCTCCTGCAGGTTCTCCTTCATGATCACGGTGGACTTCACCAGCAGGCCCGACATGCCTATGACGTCGGCGCGGTGTTCCTGGGCGGCGTCCAGGATCGCCGAGACGGGCTGCTTGATGCCCAGGTTGACCACGTTGAAGCCGTTGTTGGACAGGATGATGTCGACGAGGTTCTTGCCGATGTCGTGGACGTCGCCGCGGACGGTGGCCAGCACGATGGTGCCCTTGCCCTGGTCGTCGGTCTTTTCCATGTGCGGTTCCAGGTGGGCCACCGCGCTCTTCATCACCTCGGCGGACTGCAGCACGAAGGGCAGCTGCATCTGGCCGGAGCCGAAGAGCTCGCCCACCACCTTCATGCCCGCCAGCAGGGTGTCGTTGACGATCTCGAGGGCGGGCCGGGTCCGCAGGGCCTGGTCGAGGTCGGCCTCCAGGCCGTTCTTCTCACCGTCGATGATGCGGCGCTGGAGCCGCTCGTCCAGCGGCAGGGCGAGGAGCTCCTCGGCCTTGCCCTGCTTCATCGACTTCATGTTGACGCCCTCGAAGAGCTCCATGAGCCGCTGGAGCGGGTCGTAGCCCTCCTGGCGGCGGTCGTGGATGAGGTCGAGGGCGACCTTGACCTGCTCCTCCTCCAGCCGGGCGATCGGCAGGATCTTGGAGGCGTGCACGATCGCGGAGTCCAGTCCGGCCTTCACGCACTCGTCCAGGAAGACGGAGTTCAGCACGAGGCGGGCGGCCGGGTTCAGCCCGAAGGAGATGTTGGACAGCCCCAGCGTGGTCTGCACCCCGGGACGGCGCCGCTTCAGCTCACGGATCGCCTCGATCGTGGCGATCCCGTCCTTGCGGGACTCCTCCTGGCCGGTGCAGATGGTGAAGGTCAGGCAGTCGATGAGGATGTCGGCCTCATGGATGCCCCAGTTGGTGGTGAGGTCCTCGATGAGCCGCTCGGCGATGGCGACCTTGTGCTCGACGGTGCGGGCCTGGCCCTCCTCGTCGATGGTCAGCGCGATCAGCGCGGCGCCGTGCTCGGCCGCCAGTGCGGCGACCTTGGCGAAGCGGGACTCGGGGCCGTCGCCGTCCTCGTAGTTGACGGAGTTCAACACCGCGCGGCCGCCCAGCTTCTCCAGGCCGGCGCGCAGGACGGGCACCTCGGTGGAGTCGAGCACGACCGGCAGGGTGGAGGCGGTGGCGAAACGCCCGGCCAGCTCCTCCATGTCCGCGACCCCGTCACGCCCCACGTAGTCGACACACAGGTCGAGCATGTGCGCGCCCTCACGGATCTGCTCGCGGGCCATCTCCACACAGTCGTCCCAGCGCGCCTCCAGCATCGCCTCACGGAACTTCCTGGACCCGTTGGCGTTCGTACGCTCACCGATCGCCAGATACGAGGCGTCCTGACGAAACGGCACACTCTGGTACAACGAGGCCGCACCCGGCTCCGGACGGGGCTCACGGGGGGTGAGCCCGGATCCGCGGACCCGCTCCACGAGCTGCCGCAGATGCTCCGGCGTCGTACCGCAGCAACCACCCACCAGCGAGAGCCCGTACTCCCGCACGAACGTCTCCTGCGCCTGGGCCAGGCCCTCGGCGTCCAGCGGGAAGTGCGCCCCGTCCTTGGTGAGGACCGGCAGGCCCGCGTTCGGCATGCAGAGCAGCGGGATACGCGAGTGACGGGTGAGATAACGCAGGTGCTCACTCATCTCCGCCGGACCGGTCGAGCAGTTCAGACCGATCATGTCGATACCCAACGGCTCCAGCGCGGTCAGCGCCGCACCGATCTCCGAGCCCAGCAGCATCGTCCCGGTCGTCTCGAACGCCAGGGAACACAGCACCAGGAGGTCGCTGCCCATCGCCTCCAGGGCCCGCCGGGCGCCCAGCACGGCCGCCTTGGTCTGCAAAAGGTCCTGCGTGGTCTCGATGATCAACGCATCGGCACCACCGGCGATCAACCCCTCCGCGTTCTGCTGGAACCCGTCACGCAACACCCCGTACGGGGCATGACCGAGCGTCGGCAGCTTGGTGCCCGGGCCCATGGAACCCAGCACCCAGCGCTGCTGCCCGCTCTCCGCGGTGAACCGGTCGGCCACCTCACGCGCGATACGCGCCCCCGCCTCGGACAGCTCATGAATCCTGCCGGCAATGTCGTACTCCCCCAGGGCGGAGGCGTTGGCCCCGAAGGTGTTGGTCTCCACGCAGTCCACACCGACCGCGAAATACTCCTCATGCACCGAACGCACGATGTCCGGACGGGTGACGTTCAAGACCTCGTTGCAACCCTCGAGATGCTCGAAGTCCTCGAGAGTCGGGTCCTGGGCCTGGAGCATGGTGCCCATGGCACCGTCGGCCACCACGACCCGGGTGGCGAGCGCCTCACGAAGCGCTGCGGCTCGGGTGCGGCTGTCAGCTGAGGGGGTCGGCAACGAGGCCATGGATGTTCTCCCTGGGATGCGACGGCTGTCGGCTTTGCGCCCTTCTGGCGGAGAGGGGCACGCGGCCAGCGTAGCCGGGAGGCGCACGGGCCGGTCGTCGTGTCCCACGGGGCGGACTGCATGCTGTGCGGGACCGGCTCCCTCACGGGATGACGCATAATCTTCGCGCCACCGGACAGAGGTCGGCATCGACCGATAGTGTTCAGCATTGTCGAACCGAGGTGGAGGAGTACGGCGCGATGGCGAAGAACATCCAGTCGCTCGAGCGGGCAGCGGCGATGCTGCGCCTGCTGGCAGGCGGCGAGCGCCGGCTCGGCCTGTCCGACATCTCGTCGTCACTGGGCCTGGCCAAAGGTACCGCGCACGGCATTCTGCGCACCCTCCAGCACGAGGGCTTCGTCGAGCAGGACACCGCGTCCGGCCGCTACCAGCTCGGTGCCGAGCTGCTGCGCCTGGGCAACAGCTATCTCGACGTGCACGAGCTGCGGGCCCGCGCGCTGGTGTGGACCGACGACCTGGCCCGGTCCAGCGGCGAGAGCGTCCACCTGGGAGTGCTGCACCAGCACGGAGTCCTGATCGTCCACCACGTCTTCCGGCCCGACGACAGCCGTCAGGTGCTGGAGGTCGGCGCCATGCAGCCGCTGCACTCCACGGCTCTGGGCAAGGTGCTCGCCGCTTACGACCCGGTCGCCCACAGCGAGGCCACCGAGGCGGAGCGGCGCTCCTTCACGCCGCGCACCGTCACCGGCGAGGAGGAGTTCGAGGCGCTGCTCGACCTGATCCGCGCGCAGGGCTGGGCCGCCGACGTCGAGGAGACCTGGGAGGGCGTGGCGGCCGTGGCCGCCCCCGTCCACGACCGGCGCAGGATGCCGGTCGGCGCCGTGGCCGTGAC
This sequence comes from Streptomyces sp. NPDC014623, assembly GCF_043088245.1. Lineage (NCBI taxonomy): Bacteria > Bacillati > Actinomycetota > Actinomycetes > Kitasatosporales > Streptomycetaceae > Streptomyces > Streptomyces sp. NPDC014623. The sequence continues at coordinate 293,293 of NZ_JBIBZU010000004.1, forward strand.
GGGCGCCGTGGAGCGCGTCTGCTCCGGCGGCGAGCTGCGGCCCGAGCTCGTCGCGGCCGTACGGGACTGCGCCCGTGCCGTCTCCCGGGATCTGGGCGCCGGACGCTTCTGAGCACCCTGCGGCGCCGGTAACGATCGAGTCGCGCGCCACAGACCTCTTGACGCACCCACCGACGGAGAGAAACATTGCCGCCTACCGGTCGGCATTGCCGAACACCTAACGGCAATACGCGTTAGAGTGTGACAGTGCCGAGGGCCGGTCAAGCCCTACAGGTGGTGTAGCCGTCCCTGACGGATACCCGCCTGGGGCGCGATCCACCGGAGGGACCCGGTGTTTCGCCTTCCCCTGGACGAAGGACAAAGGAGTCGCGGGTGTCCAGCTCCGACATCTTCATCGGCGAGACCATCGGTACCGCCGTACTCATACTGCTCGGCGGCGGTGTCTGTGCCGCCGTCACTCTCAAGCGCTCCAAGGCGCAGAACGCCGGCTGGCTCGCCATCACCTTCGGGTGGGGTTTCGCCGTGCTGACCGGCGCCTACATAGCCTCCGGCGTGTCCGGTGCCCACCTCAACCCGGCGGTCACGATCGGCCTCGCGATCCAGGGGGGCACCGCGTGGAGCGATGTGCCCCTGTACCTCGCCTCCGAACTGCTCGGCGCGATGATCGGTGCGGTGCTCGTCTGGGCCGTCTACTACGGACAGTTCCACGCGCATCTCACGGATCCCGGGATCGTGGAGGCGCAGCCGGCCGAGGAGGGCATGGTCGACCAGGCATCGGCGCCGAAGGCCGGCCCCGTGCTCGGTGTCTTCGCCACGGGCCCGGAGATCCGGCACGCGGTGCAGAACGTGGTCACCGAGGTCATCGCCACCTTCGTACTGGTCCTGGCGATCCTCACCCAGGGTCTCAACGACGAGGGCAACGGCCTCGGCGCACTCGGTGCCCTGATCACCTCACTGGTGGTCGTCGGTATCGGTCTGTCGCTCGGCGGCCCGACCGGTTACGCGATCAACCCGGTGCGCGACCTCGGTCCGCGGATCGTGCACGCGCTGCTGCCGCTTCCGAACAAGGGCGGGTCGGACTGGGGCTATGCCTGGGTACCGGTGGTAGGACCGCTCATCGGGGCCGCGCTGGCCGGCGGGCTCTACAACCTCGCCTTCGCCTGAGCCACACCTTGCACACCACACAGACTTCCGGGAGCCAACCGTGACCGACGCACACACCACCGGACCGTTCATCGCGGCCATCGACCAGGGCACCACGTCCAGCCGCTGCATCGTCTTCGACAAGGACGGCCGGATCGTCTCCGTCGACCAGAAGGAGCACGAGCAGATCTTCCCCAAGCCCGGCTGGGTCGAGCACGACGCGAAGGAGATCTGGGAGAACGTCCAGGAAGTCGTCGCCGGGGCGATCGTCAAGGCGGGCATCACCTCCGCCGACGTCAAGGCGATCGGCATCACCAACCAGCGCGAGACCACTCTGCTCTGGGACAGGCACACCGGTGAGCCGGTGTACAACGCCCTCGTCTGGCAGGACACCCGCACGGACGCGCTCTGCAAGGAGCTCGGCCGCAACGTCGGCCAGGACCGCTTCCGCCGCGAGACGGGACTGCCGCTCGCCTCGTACTTCGCCGGCCCGAAGGTCCGCTGGCTGCTCGACAACGTCGAAGGACTGCGCGAGCGCGCCGAACGGGGCGACATCCTCTTCGGGACCATGGACTCCTGGGTCATCTGGAACCTGACCGGCGGCACCGACGGCGGCGTCCACGTCACCGACGTCACCAACGCCTCGCGCACCCTCCTGATGAACCTGCACAAGATGCAGTGGGACGACAAGATCGTCCAGTCGATGGAGATCCCGTCCGCCGTCCTGCCGGAGATCCGGTCCTCCGCCGAGGTCTACGGCACCGCCAAGGGCGGCGTCCTCGACGGTGTCCCGGTGGCCTCCGCGCTCGGCGATCAGCAGGCCGCACTGTTCGGCCAGACCTGTTTCGCCCAGGGCGAGGCCAAGTCCACGTACGGCACCGGCACCTTCATGCTGATGAACACCGGTCACACCCCGGTGAACTCGTACAACGGGTTGCTGACGACCGTCGGGTACCGGATCGGCGACGAGAAGCCGGTGTACGCCCTCGAGGGTTCCATCGCCGTCACCGGTTCGCTGGTGCAGTGGATGCGTGACCAGATGGGCCTGATCAAGTCCGCGGCCGAGATCGAGACGCTCGCCTCGTCCGTCGAGGACAACGGCGGCGCGTACTTCGTGCCCGCGTTCTCCGGCCTGTTCGCGCCGTACTGGCGTCCCGACGCCCGCGGCGTCATCGCCGGTCTCACCCGCTACGTCACCAAGGCGCACATCGCCCGTGCCGTGCTCGAGGCCACCGCGTGGCAGACCCGCGAGATCAGCGACGCCATGACCAAGGACTCCGGCGTCGAACTGACCGCGCTCAAGGTCGACGGCGGGATGACCTCCAACAACCTGCTGATGCAGACCCTCTCCGACTTCCTGGACGCACCCGTGGTGCGCCCCATGGTCGCCGAGACCACCTGCCTCGGCGCCGCCTACGCCGCCGGTCTCGCCGTCGGCTTCTGGCCGGACACCGACGCGCTGCGCGCCAACTGGCGCCGGGCCGCCGAGTGGACACCCCGCATGGACGCGGCCACACGTGACCGCGAGTACAAGAGCTGGCTCAAGGCCGTCGAACGGACCATGGGCTGGATCGAGGACGAAGAGAGCTGAGGAGCAAACGACATGACCACCCTGCAGAGCGTCCCCGCCCTCGGGACGCATCCGGCCTCCGGCTCCCTCCCGAGCCGCGCCGAGACCCGGGAGCGGCTTTCCAAGGCGACGTACGACCTCCTGGTGATCGGCGGCGGCATCCTGGGCATCTCCACCGCCTGGCATGCGGCGCAGTCCGGACTGCGGGTGGCCCTGGTGGACGCCGGCGACTTCGCCGGCGCCACCTCGTCCGCCTCGTCCAAGCTGCTCCACGGCGGTCTGCGCTACCTGCAGACCGGCGCGGTGAAGCTGGTCGCGGAGAACCACTTCGAGCGGCGCGCCGTCTCGCGCCAGGTCGCCCCGCACCTGGCCAACCCGCTCACCTTCTACCTGCCGGTCTACAAGGGCGGCCCGCACGGCGCCGCGAAGCTCGGCGCGGGTGTCTTCGCCTACTCGGCGCTGTCCGCCTTCGGCGACGGTGTCGGCCACGTGATCAGCCCGGCCCGCGCCCAGCGTGACGTGCCGGAGCTGCGCACGGACAACCTGAAGGCCGTCGCCGTCTACGGCGACGACCAGATGAACGACGCCCGGATGGCGCTGATGACCGTCCGTGCGGCGGCCGACGCCGGCGCCGAGGTCCTCAACCACGCGGCCGTCACCGGGCTGCGCTTCACCAGGGGCCGGGTGACCGGCGCCGAGCTGAAGGACCGTCAGGACGGCACGGAGTTCGGCATCGACGCACGGCTGGTGCTCAACGCCACCGGGCCGTGGGTCGACCACCTGCGGAAGCTGGAGGACCCGGGCGCGGCGCCCTCCATACGCCTGTCCAAGGGTGCGCACCTGGTCCTCAAGCGCACCCGCCCGTGGAAGGCCGCGCTGGCGACCCCGATCGACAAGTACCGCATCACGTTCGCCCTGCCGTGGGAGGACATGCTGCTGCTCGGTACGACCGACGAGGAGTACGAGGGCGACCCGGCCGATGTGGCGGTCACCGAGAAGGACACGGCCCAGATCCTGGACGAGGCGGCGTTCTCCGTCCGGGACCAGCAGCTCTCCCGCGATCTGATCACGTACTCCTTCGCGGGGCTGCGGGTGCTCCCCGGCGGCCCGGGCGACACGTCCAAGGCCAAGCGCGAGACGGTCGTGACCGAGGGCAGGGGCGGGATGCTGTCGGTCGCGGGCGGCAAGTGGACGACGTTCCGCCACATCGGCCGCACGGTGATGAACAAGCTGGCCGAGCTGCCCGGGCGTCCCCTGGCCGAGGACATGGAACCGATGGCACGGCTGCCGAGGAAGATGCCGCTGCCCGGTATCGCCAACCCGAACGCGGTCGCGCACCGGCTGCTGGTCGACAGCGGTACGCCGGGGCCGCGGATGCCCGCCGACACGGCCCGGCACCTCGCCACCCACTACGGCTCGCTCTCCTTCGAGATCGCGCGGATGGCGGACGAGAACCCGGCGCTGGCCGAGCGCATCCACCCCGACGCCCCCGAGATCTGGGCGCAGGTGGCGTACGCCCGCGACCGCGAGTGGGCGGAGACGGCGGACGACGTGCTGCGCCGCCGGACGACGCTGACGATCCGTGGCCTGGCGACGGACGACATCCGGGCAGGGGTCGAGGACATGCTGGCCGACCGGCGCTGACGGCGGGCACACAGGGGCAGGGGGCGGTCTCCGGGTCGGAGGCCGCCCCCTGCCCCTGTGCGCTCCCTTCACGGGCCGGTGGGCCTCCCCCTCCCGCCATGACCGCATAATGACGGGATACATCGGATGTCTTGTGCGCGAGGAGGCCCTGCATGGCCGTCACCGACGAAGCGATCGAGAAGATCAAGGGGATGATCGTCTCGGGTGCCCTGGCCCCGGGAGACCGGCTTCCCAAGGAGAGCGAACTCGCGGCCGAGCTGGGCCTGTCACGGAACTCGCTGCGTGAGGCGGTGCGCGCTCTGTCGCTGATCCGGATCCTCGACGTCCGTCAGGGCGACGGCACCTATGTCACCAGTCTGGACCCGCAGCTGCTCCTGGAGGCGCTCAGCTTCGTGGTGGACTTCCACCGCGACGACACGGTGCTGGAGTTCCTCGCGGTCCGGCGGATCCTGGAGCCGGCGGCCACGGCGATGGCGGCTCTGCGCATCGGGGAGGAACAACTGGATTCGCTGAGCGCCCAGTTGGACGCACTGGGCCCCGATCCCTCGGTGGAGGCCCTGGTAGCCGGCGATCTGGAATTCCACCGCGGCATCGTCCAGGCCTCGGGCAATTCCGTGCTGTGCTCCCTGCTCGACGGTCTGTCCGGCCCGACCACCCGGGCCCGGGTGTGGCGCGGGCTGACCCAGCAGGACGCGGTCAGCCGTACGCTGCACGAGCACCACGCGATCCTTGCCGCGCTGCGGGACCGGGACGCGGAGGCGGCCCGGTCCTGGGCGACGGTGCACGTGGCGAGCGTGGAGCAGTGGCTGCGTTCAACCCTGTGAGGACGCGGCGGGGCGCAGACGCAGGCCCTGCATCCCGCCGTCGACGGCGAGCGCGGTGCCGGTGACGGACGCGGCGGCCGGGCTCGCCAGGTGGACGACCGCGGCGGCCACCTCGTCGGCGGACACCAGCCGCCCCAGTGGCTGACGGGCCTCGAGTGCGGCGCGCTCCGCGGCCGGGTCGTCGGCCTGCCCGAGCAGCCGGCCGATCCAGGGGGTGTCCACGGTTCCCGGATTGACGCAGTTGACCCTGATCCCCTCGCGGACGTGGTCGGCGGCCATCGCGAGGGTCAGGGAGAGCACGGCTCCCTTGCTCGCACTGTAGAGCGCGCGCTGCGGCAGCCCGGCGGTCGCGGCGACGGAACAGGTGTGGGTGACCGACACGGCCCCGGGCCGCCCGGCGGCGGCGCGGCGCAGATGGGGCAGCGCGTGGCGGGCGGAGCGGACCATGCCGAGCACATTGATGTCCAGTACGCGCGCCCATTCCGCGTCGGTGTTGTCCTCGACGGTGCCGATCGAGCCGGTTCCCGCGTTGGACACCAGGGTGTGGAGTCCGCCGAGCTCCGCGGCGGCCCGGTCGACCGCGTTCCGCACGGCGGCGTCGTCCGTCACGTCGGCCTGGAGAGCGAGTGTCCCCCCGGGAGCGCCCCCGGGGTCGAGGTCGAGCACCGCGACGCGTGCCCCGCGGGCGAGCAGCAGGGTGGCCACGGCGGCCCCGATGCCGGATGCGCCGCCCGTCACGAGGGCGGACAGTCCTTCGAAATCCTGCGTGAGGGTCATCGGCCGGTCTCCTCGGGGGTGCGGCGGGCCTGCCAGACAGGGCCCTGCGGGTAGCGGTGTCCGGCTATCGAGCCAGGGAGCATCCGGGCCGAGAAACCCGGTCCGCGGGGGGCGACGTAACGGCCGTCCTTGATGACGGCCGGGTCGGCGAAGTGCTCGTGGAGATGGTCGACGTACTCGATGACGCGGTCCTCCCAGCTGCCGGAGACGGCGACGTAGTCGAACATCGAGAGGTGCTGGACCAGCTCGCACAGTCCCACGCCCCCGGCGTGCGGGCAGACCGGGACGCCGTACTTGGCGGCGAGCAGCAGGACCGCGAGGTTCTCGTTCACTCCTGCGACGCGTGCGGCGTCGATCTGGACGAAGTCGACCGCTCCGGCCTGGAGCAGCTGTTTGAACACGACCCGGTTGGCGATGTGTTCGCCGGTGGCGACCTTGACCGGCTGGCCGGCGCGCACCGCGGCGTGCCCGAGCACGTCGTCGGGGCTGGTCGGCTCCTCGATCCAGTACGGGTCGTACGGGGCGAGCGCGTTCATCCACCGCACCGCCTCGGCCACGTCCCAGCGCTGGTTGGCGTCGACGGCGATCCGGATGCCGGGGCCCACGGCCCGGCGGGCCAGCGCGAGCCTGCGGATGTCGTCGTCCAGATCGGCGCCGACCTTCAGCTTGATCTGGGTGAAGCCGTCGGCCACGGCTTCCCCGGCCAGGCGCACGAGCTTGTCGTCGTCGTAGCCCAGCCAGCCCGGCGAGGTCGTGTATGCGGGATAGCCCTCGGCGAGGAGCCTCTCGGCGCGTCCGGCGCGTCCGGGCTCCGCGGCGCGGAGGATGCCGAGCGCGTCCTGCGGGGTGAGGGCGTCCGTGAGGTAGCGGAAGTCGACGAGGGAGACGAGCTCTTCCGGGGTCATCTCCGCGAGGAACCGCCAGACGGGCTTCCCCGCCAGTCGCGCCGCGAGGTCCCAGGCCGCGTTGACGACCGCTCCGGCCGCCATGTGCATCACGCCCTTCTCGGGGCCCAGCCAGCGCAGCTGGGAGTCATGCGTGAGCGCGCGGTACAGGGCGGCGAGGTCCGCGGCGGTGCGCGGAGCGGGACGGCCCGCCACGTAGGGCCGGAGCGTCTCGATGGCCGCGGCCATGACATCGTTGCCACGCCCGATGGTGAAGCAGAAGCCGTGTCCCTCCTCGCCGGCCCCGTCCGTACGCAGCACCACGTAGGCGGCGGAGTAGTCGGGGTCGGGGTTCATGGCGTCGGAGCCGTCCAGCTCTTCCGAGGTGGGGAACCGGATGTCGCCGACCTCGAAATCCACGACGGTCAGACTCATGTGCGCCCCCAGGCAAGAACATCGGATCTCTCATTGGTCATCCGATGTATAACCCCTCATGAGGCTCCCAGTCCAGGGCGAGGGCGAATTTCGATCAGTTCCGATCGGAACAGCTCGGATGAATCGGGCAGTGGCATGCTTCACCGCTCCGCGCAAACAAGCTGCTGCCCCACAGGGCGGAAGCCGTAAGGTTGGTCCGTAAACAAGGGAACTTCGGAAGGAGGCCTGGGTGATCGAGCTCGAGGGGGTACCCGAGCTGGTCGACCCGGTCATGGTGGCCGCGTTCGAGGGCTGGAACGACGCCGGTGACGCCGCCTCCACAGCGGTGGCACATCTGGACCGGGAGTGGAAGGGCGAGGTCTTCGCGGCGCTCGACGCCGAGGACTACTACGACTTCCAGGTCAACCGGCCCACGGTGTGGCTGGACGGTGGGACACGGAAGATCACCTGGCCCACCACACGGCTCTCCGTGGTCCGGGTGGGTGGCGAGAAGCCCCGTGACCTGGTGCTGATCCGTGGCATCGAACCCTCCATGCGCTGGCGTTCGTACTGCAACGAGATCCTGGGCTTCGCCCATGAGCTGGGCGTCGAGATGGTCGTCATCCTGGGAGCCCTGCTCGGTGACACCCCGCACACCAGGCCCGTGCCCGTCAGCGGGGTCACCTCGGATCCGGACCTGGCGAGAACCATGGACCTGGAGGAGACCCGGTACGAGGGGCCGACGGGCATCGTGGGCATCCTCCAGGAGGCCTGCGCGCACGCGGGGGTGCCCGCGGTGAGCCTGTGGGCGGCGGTGCCGCACTACGTGTCGCAGCCGCCGAACCCGAAGGCGACGCTGGCCCTCCTGAACCGGCTCGAGGATCTGCTCGGACTGCGGATCCCGTTGGGTGAGCTGCCCGAGGACGCCCGCGCCTGGCAGCTCGGGGTCGATCAGCTGGCCGCCGAGGACAGCGAGGTCGCGGAGTACGTGCAGACGCTGGAGGAGGCGCGGGACACCGCCGAGCTGCCCGAGGCGTCCGGGGAGGCCATCGCCCGGGAGTTCGAGCGGTACCTGCGGCGCAGGGACGGCGGCGGCCCGGGGCAGGCACCGGGCGGTCATGCCACCGAGAGCGGTGACGTGCCCTATCTCCGGGACACGTCCAGCGGGCGCACGAGGCCGCCGAAGCCGCAGCGTCCGGAGAAGGGCCGGCCGAAGGACGCCGACGGGGACCCGGCACCCGAGGACAAGCCGCCCGCCGGGCCGGACGAGGACGCCTCGGACGACTGACTTCTCGCCTCCGGCGTGGAACGGCCCCGGACCTCGTCGAGGTCCGGGGCCGTCCGGTGGTGTCCGCGGGTGCGGGTTACAGCGCGACGCCCAGCAGGGCGTCGACGGTGCGCGAAACGAGGCCGGGCGCGCCCTCGTCCGTGCCGCCGCCGGAGCTCTGCCGCGCGGCCCAGCGGTCCACGGCTGCGAGTGCGGCCGGGGCGTCCAGGTCGTCGGCCAGCGCCTCCCGGACCTCCTCGACCAGAGCGTCGGCGGAGAGCCCGTCGGGCCGGGAGACCGCGGCACGCCACCGGGCAAGGCGTTCGACGGCGTCGGCGAGCACCTGGTCGGTCCACTCCCAGTCGGACCGGTAGTGGTGCGCGAGCAGGGCGAGCCTGATCGCGGCGGGGTCCACGTCGTCCCGCCGCAATGCCGACACGAAGACGAGGTTGCCCTTGGACTTGGACATCTTCTCGCCGTTCAGGGCGACCATGCCGGCGTGCACGTAGGCGCGGGCGAAGGGATGTTCGCCCGTCAGCGCCTGAGCGTGCGAGGCGCCCATCTCGTGGTGCGGGAAGGCGAGGTCGGAGCCGCCCCCCTGGACGTCGAAGCCCATGCCGAGGTGGTCCAGCGCGATGGCGACGCACTCGATGTGCCAGCCGGGCCTGCCATGGCCGAGGGTGCCACCGTCCCAGCTCGGCTCGCCCTCACGGGCGGCCATCCAGAGCATCGGGTCGAGCGGGTTCTTCTTGCCGGGGCGCTCCGGGTCGCCACCGCGCTCGGCGGAGAGCAGCCGCATGGCCTCGGCGTCGAGGCCCGAGACCTCCCCGAAGTGCGGGTCGCACTCGACGGAGAAGTACACGTCACCGTCGAGTTCGTAGGCCGCGCCCGCGTCGCGCAGGCGTTCCACGAGCGGGACGATGCCGGGTATCGCCTCGACCGCCCCGATGTAGTGCTTCGGGGGGAGCATGCGCAGGGCGGTCATGTCCTCGCGGAAGAGGGCCGTCTCGCGCTCCGCGAGCTCGGTCCAGTCCTCGCCGTCGCGCACGGCCCGCTCCAGCAGCGGGTCATCCACGTCGGTCACGTTCTGGACGTAGTGGACCTGCCGCTTGGTGTCGAGCCACACGCGCTGGACGAGGTCGAACGCGTTGTAGGTCGCCGCATGACCCATGTGGGTCGCGTCGTACGGCGTGATGCCGCAGACGTATATGCGGGCGACGGGACCGGGGTCAAGGGTGATCCGTCCGCCGGTCGCGGTGTCGTGGATCCGAAGGTCGCGGCCCTTGCCAGGCAGGGCGGGGACCTCAGAAGCGGGCCAGGCATGCATGTCATGAGCGTAACCGGACGATGCTTCCGGATACGAACCGGATAGCAGATCGTGGCCGAAAGGGCGGTCTTTCGGCCGGGGAGGTGTTCCCCCCGCCCCTCCCCGGCCGGGGCAGGCAGGTCCCGGACCCCGGCCGGGGCCTGCGGCCAGGGGCGTCCCGGCCGCCGGACAGGTTCGGTTCACGGCCGGCAGGCCCTGAACGTCACACCGGCGGCCACGGGATCGGTGGCCATGCACCGCTCGGCTGTGGGTGCCGGCCGGACTTGCGGAGACTCTCCACCCGGCCGCGCAGGGCCTCGGTCTCCGCCGCGGTGATCAGTTCCCCCAACCGGGTGGCGAGCACCTCGCCCGGTTCCAGGCCGGCGGACAGCCGGTCGAGCACCTCGGTGGCCTCCGCCGGCAGCGGCTCACCCGCCCACCCCCAGAGGAGCGTCCGCAGCTTGTCGTCCGCGTTGAAGGTGACGCCGTGGTCGATGCCGTACAGCCGTCCGCCCGGTGCGGACAGCAGGTGACCGCCCTTGCGGTCACCGTTGTTGATCACCGCGTCCAGGACCGCGAGCCTGCGCAGCCGGGGGTCGTCGGCGTGCACGAGCAGGGCTGTCCTCCCCTCCCCCACCTCGGCGAGGCCCACGGCCTTCCAGCCGTCCCCCGGCTCCTCGTCCTCGACGAGAGCGAGCAGGGGCGGCAGTCCGCCGGCGGGCCGGTCACCGTCGGCGCCGTCCCGCTCCGTCTCGATCCACAGCTGGCACATCCCCTCGCCGTAGGGGCCGTCCCGCAGCACCGTGGGCGGCACGAGCCCCCAGCCGGTGGCCTCGGAGACCTCGTACGCCGCGACCTCGCGCTGGGCCAGGGTGCCGTCGGGGAAGTCCCACAGCGGCTGCTCACCGGCGACCGGCTTGTAGACGCAGGTGCGTTCCTCGCCCTCGTACGCGACCGTGCAGTGGAGCACGGCGTTCGACGCGCCCCGGACCCGGCCGAGGACCGTGAGTTCCCCCTCCGCGAGCAGGGCGCGCAGCCCGGCCTCCGTCAGGCCCCGCGACGGTATCCGTTCTGGCGCGGGCATACGTGTCCTTCCGGGTCGAGAGGGAGGCTGCACAGCGGGCAGGGCGGGCGGCCCGCGTTCACGACGTCCAGCGCGCGTTTGGCGAACGCCCGCGCCTGAGCTCCGCTCAGCCGGACACGCAGCATCGGAGGACCGTTCTCCTCGTCCTGCAGAAGCCTTTCCTCGGCCTCCGCGAGGTCGTCCTCGGAGTCGGCGTCCAGTTCGACGAGAGCCTGCGCCTCGATGATCATGCGCTGCTCCTCGCCGTCCCAGGCGAGTGCCATCGTGCCGACCCTGAACTCCTCCTCGACGGGGGCGTCCAGCGGCGCGGTGTCGGTGACGTCCATGGGGGCCACGGCGGGCACCGGTGAGTTGCCGCCGGTCCGCCGGACGACCTCGTCGAGGAGCTCGTCGATCCGTTCGGCCAGTGCGGAGACCTGGGCCTTCTCCAGGGCCACGCTCGTGACCCGTCCCCGCGAGGATGCCTGCAGGAAAAACGTACGGCGTCCAGGCAGCCCGACCGTACCGGCCACGAAACGGTCCGGTGGGTCGTAGAGGAACACCTGACGGGACACGTCCTGTCTCCCTTGAGAATGTGATGGCGGATGGGGGCGGCCCCGGGGCCCCGCGGGATGTCCCGCAAGGCCTCTACGGCGCGTCCACCCTACTGCGCGGAGCGATCACGGTGCCCCAGCGCCGCCCCCGACGGCCGCATCCGTCGCCGTGTCCCCCGCCGCGTCGGCGCCGATGGCCTGTTCGCGCGGGGCGAGGGACGCGAGGTCACCTGTGTCGCCGAGGCGGAGAAGGAAGGGACGGAGCCGGGTGTAACGGATCGCGGTGACGGAACACGGATCGGCCTGGATGCGCTGGAAGAGGTCGAGGTGCATCCCGAGCGCGTCGGCGACGAGGGCCTTGATGATGTCGCCGTGCGAGCACATCACATACGCGGCGTCCTCACCGTGGTCCGCCTCGATACGGGCGTTCCAGTCCCGCACCGCCTCGACGGCCCGCGCCTGCATGGCCCGCATGGACTCACCACCGGGGAAGGCGGCGGCCGAGGGGTGCTGCTGGACCACCTTCATCAGCGGTTCGTCGGAGAGTTCGGCGAGTTTGCGCCCCGACCAGTCGCCGTAGTCGCATTCACTGATCCGGTCCTCGATGTGCAGCGGGAGGTGCGGGCGGGCGTCGAGCAGCGGCTGGAGCGTCTCGCGGCAGCGCTGCAGCGGGCTGCTGACCGCCGCGGCCAGGGTGAGGGCGGACAGCCGGCCCGGCAGCGCGGCGGCCTGTCCGGCACCGCGTTCGTCGAGGGAGACGCCGGGGGTCCGGCCGGCGAGCACTCCGGAGGTGTTGGCGGTCGAGCGTCCGTGGCGTACGAGGATGAGCGTGGGCATACCTGTCAGCGTAGAGGTGCGTGAAGCCTTCGCGGCAGGGAAGAATGCGCGGGGTGATCGTCGACTGCGGAATTTACCGGGACGGGCGCCGGACCGAAGGCCCCGCCGACCTCTCCGATGCCCTCGACGAGGCGCGGGCCGCCGGGGACGCCTTCGTCTGGATCGGGCTGCACGAGCCGACGGAGAAGGAGTTCGACCTCGTCACGAGCGAGTTCTCCCTGCACCCGCTGGCGGTGGAGGACGCCCTGCGCGCCCACCAGCGCCCCAAGCTGGAGATCTACGACGACTCACTGTTCGTCGTCATCAAGCCGGTGGTCTACGAGCCGGAGAGCGACACCGTGAGCGCCGGCGAGCTGATGCTGTTCATAGGTGACTCCTTCGTGGTGACGGTGCGGCACGGCGAGGGCGCGCCCCTCGCCGCGGTGCGGCGCCGGCTCGAGGCCGAGCCCGAGGTCCTCAGGCACGGACCCACGTCGGTGCTCTACGCGGTCAGTGACGCGGTGGTGGACCACTACATCGAGGTCGCGGCGGAGCTCCAGGTCGACCTGGAGGAGCTGGAGGCCCAGGTGTTCGCCCCGACCGGATCCAGGGACACCACGAACACCGCCGCGAGCATCTACACCTTCAAACGGCAGGTGCTCGAATTCCGCCGGGCGACCAATCCGCTGAGCGCACCGATGACACGGCTGTCGAGCGCGGGCGTGCCGTTCGTCGACACGGAGTCGCAGCCGTTCTTCCGGGACGTGAACGACCATCTGACGCGTGCCGTCGAGCACGTGGAGGGGCTGGACCGGCTGCTCTCGGACATTCTGTCGGCACATCTGGCGCAGGTGGGCGTGCGGCAGAACGACGACATGCGGAAGATCTCGGCGTGGGCCGCCATGGCCGCCGTGCCCACCATGGTGGCCGGGATCTACGGCATGAACTTCGAGCACATGCCCGAGCTCGGCTGGGTGTGGACCTATCCTGCGGTGATCGTGCTGATGGGTGTCGCGGTCGCCGGGCTGTACCGCCTGTTCAAGCGCCGCGGCTGGATGTAGCGAGGCCGCCCTTCTCAGGCGTAACGGGTCTCCGGCACCGCCGGTCCGCCCAGCGCGTCGCGCAGGGCCGGGGCGGGCTGTTCGAGGCTGACCATGCGCCGCCAGCCCACCGTCCGCTCGTAGGCGTACACCGCGTGGACACCCGCGGCCAGTACGGCGGCCTTGGCGCGGGACCAGCGCAGCACGACTCCCATGTGGCTCATCACGGCGAGGCTGACATCGCGGTACACCCTGATCTCTGCCCGGGCGCACTCCCGCAGGACGGACTGGATCGTCCGGCCGTGGCCGGCCCGGGCCAGGCGGAGGAGTTCCTCGTGGCAGTACGCGAGGTGGTTGTCCTCGTCCCGCGAGATCATCTTCACGGCGCGGCCGAGGACGGGGTGCTCCGCGAAGTGCCTGAGCAGGAGCCGCATCTGCTCGGAGGCCCGCTGTTCGGTGACCCTGCTGTGGGCGAGGTACACGATGATGTCCCGCTCGGTGAGCGGTTCGTCACGGCTGAGCCGGTCGTGGGCGAGGCCGATGCCCTGGCGCTCCAGCAGGAGGGTGTAGTCGGTCTCGTACGGCACCGCGACGGGCTGGAGTCCGCGCTGCTTCAGCAGGGCGTCGAAGATCCGGCCGTGCTTGTCCTCGTCGGCGCCGTGCCGTGCCACCTTGGGTGCCAGGCCGGGCAGTCCCGGAGGCACGAGTGCGGCGATGCGCCCGTTCTCCCAGCCGCCCTGCGATTCCCCACCGGCGGCGATCGAGCAGAACAGCCGGAACGACTCGTCGTTGTCGAGGATCTCCTGGAACAGACTCTTCGCCGAGAGCATCACTGCCACCTTCCGCACCGGTGTACGCAGAGCACAGTCAAATTCGGTACGCCCCGGTAGGCAACACGAGCGGAGCCGGGCAGAGCCGAACGGGCACCGTACGGCCCTGGACCTGCCGGGGTGTCCCTGGTGGGGCACGGGCCGTGACCCGGGAGCCGTGCGGCGCGTTGTTCCGTACGACGGCCGTGGCGGGGAAGGCCCCGAGTCCCCCGCCACGGCCGTGGTGCTGCTCCCGTGCCTACGCGGCGAGGCCGGAGCGTTCCAGGGCCTCGGTGCCGGCGCGCAGGGCCGCGATCCGCTCGTCGAGCGTGAAGCCTGCCGGGGCGAGGGTCAGCGTCGTGACACCCGCGGCCGCGTACGCCTGCATCCGGTCCGCGATCCGGTCCACCGAGCCGAGCAGAGTGGTCTGGTCGATGAGCCGGTGCGGGACGGCGGCCGCCGCACCGGCCTTGTCGCCGGCCAGGTACTTGTCCTGGATCTCGGCGGCCTCCTTCTCGTAGCCCATGCGCTGGGCGAGCTGGTTGTAGAAGTTCTGCTTGCGGCTGCCCATGCCGCCCACGTAGAGCGCGGTGTACGGCCGGAACATGTCGGCGAGGCCGTTGATGTCGTCGCCGATCGCCAGCGGCAGGGTCGGGCAGACGTCGAAGCCCTCCATGGTCCTGCCGGCCTTCTCCCGCCCTGCCCGCAGGTGCCGCACCGCGGTCTCCTCGAGGTGGTCGGCGGACGGGAAGATCAGCAGGGCGCCGTCGGCGATCTCACCGGTCTGCTCGAGGTTCTTCGGACCGATCGCGGCGATGTACAGCGGGATGTGCTCGCGCTGCGGGTGGACGGTCAGCTTGATGGGCTTGCCGGGGCCGTCGGGCAGGGGCAGGGTCCAGTGCTCGCCCTCGTAGGACAGCCTCTCCCGGGACATCGCCCGGCGCACGATCTCGACGTACTCACGCGTGCGGGCCAGCGGCTTGTCGAACTTGACGCCGTACCAGCCCTCGGAGACCTGCGGTCCCGAGACGCCGAGGCCGAGGCGGAAGCGGCCCCCGGAGAGCGAGTCGAGGGTGGCCGCGGTCATGGCCGTCATGGCGGGCTGGCGGGCCGGGATCTGCATGATGGCGGAGCCCACGTCGATGGACTCGGTCCGGGACGCGACCCAGGCCAGCACCGTCGGCACGTCGGAGCCGTACGCCTCGGCCGCCCAGCAGACGTCGTAGCCGAGCCGGTCGGCCTCCTGGGCGACGGCGAGGTTGTCGCCGTCCATTCCCGCACCCCAGTAACCGAGATTGATGCCGAGCCGCATACCCACGCTCCTCTACTGATCAGTAACGTTCCTGTGCCCGGACTCTAGCGCGGGGCGCCGGAATCCGGCAGGCTCGCCCGGGGGCGGCGGTTGTCCACAGGCTTCCACCCTGTGGGGTCCTGGCCAGTAATCTCAGCGCCCATGGAGCAGAGGCATCTCGGCCGTACCGGCCTTCGCGTGTCCCGGATCGGCCTGGGGACCCTCACCTGGGGCCGGGACACCGACGAACACGACGCCGCCGACCAGCTCAAGGCCTTCTGGGACATGGGCGGAACCCTCGTCGACACCGCCGACGTCTACGCCGGCGGTGAGGCCGAACGCCTGCTGGGGCGCCTCCTGGGCAACCTGGTTCCACGGCAGGATCTGGTCATCTCGACCAAGGCCGGCTCCGTGCCCGACCCCTACCGCCGCTTCGACGGGTCGCGCGGGCATCTGCTCGCCGCTCTCGACGCGTCCCTGCGGCGGCTCGGGACGGACTACGTCGATCTGTGGCAGATCCACGCCTTCGATCCCGGCACACCGCTGGACGAGACCCTGCAGGCGCTGGACCTCGCTGTGTCCTCGGGGCGCGTCCGGTACGCCGGAGTGTCCAACTTCAGCGGGTGGCAGCTGGCCAAGGCCGCCACCTGGCAGCTCGCCGCGCCCGGGACGCGCACCCGGCTGGCGTGCACGCAGATGGAGTACTCGCTGCTGCAACGGGGGGTCGAGCGGGAGGTGCTGCCGGCGGCGCTGGACCTCGGAGTGGGGCTGCTGCCGTCGTCCCCGCTGGGCCGCGGGGTCCTGACCGGCAAGTACCGCACGGGCACGCCCTCCGGCTCCCGTGGCGCCTCCGAGCAGCTGGCTCCGTTCGTCGAGCCGTACCTCGACGACGCGGCGAGCAGCATCGTGGACGCGGTGGCCACGGCCGCCGACGGCCTCGCCACGACGCCCCTCCAGGTCGCTCTCGCGTGGGTGCGGGACCGGCCCGGAGTGGTGGCCCCGGTCGTCGGGGCGCGCAGCGCGCAGCAGCTGACCGAAGCGTTGTCAGTGGAGGCGCTTAGTCTTCCTGACGAGATCTGCCAGGCGCTCGACGACGTGTCGGCGCCCGTGCACCGCTATCCCGACCAGGACTGGAGCACGCTGTGACTGCGCATCCCCGGGGAGATTCCCCGGACCCCGCGGCCGAGGACCACGAGGCCGGCGAGGACGCCGGCAGCCAGGCCTCCGACGCACCCGGCACGCCCGACGAGGGCGGCGCGGGGAGCGTGGAGGGGGCGGAGGACGGCACAGGAGACGCACAGGGCGTTCGGGAGCCGGAGCAGACCTCTGAGGCGCCCGCTGCCCCCGCGCTGTCGGAAGCCGAGGCGGAGCTGGCCGCGCAGCGCGAGCTGCGCCGGCGGATCGAGCAGCGCAAGGCCGAGAAGGAAGCGCCCATCGTGGCCGGCACGAAGCTGAGCGGCTCGGCGGCGGATCTGCTCGCGGCGGTCCGCGCTGTGGAGAGCGGCGAGACACCGGCCACCTCCTTCTTCGACCGGCCCGCGCCGGCGCCCCGCCGGGCAGCTCCTGCCGCTCCGGTCACGCCCGCCGGCCCCTCCCGGGCAGCCGGGCAGCCGGCTCCGCGGGCCGCGTCACCCGGGTCCACGGCCTCGGTCGCAGCGGTGCTCGCCCAGGGCGGGGCCCCCGAAGCCCTGGCACACCCGGCGGCCACGACGCTCGGCGAAGGGGCCGCGCAGGTGCTCCGGGAGGACCCGTGGCGGCTGCTGTCCGTGCCGGGTGTACGGCCCGAGCAGGCGGACGGCTTCGCGCGGGCGCTGCTGGGCGGGGAGTGCGGGCCCGACGACGAGCGGCGTACGGCGGCGCTGGTGAGCTGGCTGCTGGAACGGGCCGCACTGCGGGGCCACACCGCGGTGGACGCCGGCGAGGTGCGCAGGGCGCTGGCCGGATTCGCGGTGGCCGATCCCGGGGAAGCCGTCCAGCACGCCGTCGCCGAGGGTGTCGTGCTGGTGTTCCAGGACGGCGCCGACGCCACGGGACCGGAGGGGACGGAGGAAAGTGACGAGACGTCCGAGGACGCGGCGCGGAGTGACGAGGAGCCCGTGCGGGTCCTGCTCGGCCTCGACCGCTACGCCCTGGCCGAGGAAAGCCTCGCGGACGGCCTGGCCCGGCTGGTCAATTCCTGCGAGAAGGGCGCCGACTGGACAGAGGCCGCTGCCGCCGCCCCGTCCCCTTCGGCGGGTGAGCTGATCCGGGCGGCCGCGACCGCGGGTCTGGTGGCCCACAGCGGCGGCGAGGCCGCCCGGGCCGAACCCGCCGCCCTGATCGCCGCCGCGCACGGCCTCGGTCTGCGGGCCCTGGGCACCACCCACAGTGCGGACGGGCAGCGCAGGCTGGCGGCGGCGGCCGGTGCCCCGGACGCCGCCGTCACGCTCTCCGCCCTGCTCTCCGGTGAGGACGGGCCGGGGCGGGACGCGGACGGCGCGTTCGCCCTCGACGTGCTGGTCGTGCTGGACGCCCCGCAGCTCGACGTGGAGACGGCCGCGATGCTGGTGGAGTCCCTCGCCGACGGGACACGGCTGATCCTGAGCGGCGACCCGGGAGTGCTCGGCTCGGCCGGTGCGGGCCGGGTGTTCGCCGACGTGATCGCGGCGCGCGCCTGCCCGCACGTGGTCTCGCGCACGCCCGATCCCGGACCGATCGGCGAGCTGGTCTCCGGCGTCGGCATCGGTGAGCTCACCCAGGTCGAGGCGCCCGGCAGGGAAGTGGTGATCGTGCCCGTCCGCGACGCGGGTGAGGCCGTCCACCGCACGGTGCAGCTGGTGGCCGATTCGGTGCCGCGCGCCATCGGCGTGGCCTCCGGCGACACCCAGGTGATCACGGTCGGGCACGGCGGTCCGGCGGGCACGACCGCACTGAACGCGGCGCTCAAGCAGCGGCTCAACCCCGGGCCGGGCCGGTTCGGCGGCTTCGACACCGGTGACCGCGTGGTCCATGTTCCCGCGCCCGGCAGGGCGGTGCCCGGCTCGGTCGTCTCGGCCGACGCCGAGGGGCTGCACCTGGACTGCGCGGGCACACCCGTCGTCGTGCCACCGGACCGGGTGGAGACCTCCGTACGCCATGGCTGGGCGCTCAGCGCCCACCAGGCGGCCGGGATGCGCTGGCCCGCAGCTGTCGTCGTCCTGCCCGGGGACGCCGCCCAGGCGCTCAGCAGGCCGTGGGTGTACACGGCGTTCAGCCGCGGCGAGCAGCACCTGTCCGTGGTGCACGGCGTAGATCAGGCCCTGCCGCGGGCGGTGGCCGAGGTCGCGGCCCAGGAGCGGACGACCCGGCTGCGCCCTCTGCTGGAGGCGCTGCCCACGCCGGGCGCCTCGTAGGTCCGGCTCCCGGTCCGGCCGGGAGCACGTCCGCCGTCCGACGGCCCCGGTACTCAGCGCACCGGGGCCGTCGGACGGCGCTCAGGAACGTTCCGGGAGCGTGCCCTCCGGGTCCCCGTCCGGCTCGTCCTCCTCGTCGAAGACCGAGCTGACGTCGAAGCGGCAGACCACCAGAGCGGGGTCCGCTTCGTCGAACGGCGCCCCGAGCCACTCCCCCGGGTCGGGAAGTTCGTCCACGGCGGCGACCCAGAGGGTGGAGTCCCCTTCCTCCAGCCCGAATTCCAGGTGCCGGGAGGCGATCTCGTCCGCCTCGTACTCACCGAACACCACGCCCAGAGCAGCGTGCACCCCGGCACCGGCGGCCGGCAGGGCGCCCCCGGCCTGCCCGTCCGGATCGAGGTCGGTGAGCCGCTGCGCCTGGGCGAGCAGCCGTGCGGGCTCGGCCACCGCGTAGTCGCGCCTGATCAGCACGCTGACGGCGTGCGGTTCCTCCGGACCTGCGTAAGGAGGGAGGGAGTCCTCCGCAGCGGGGATCTCGAAGGGGGTGACCTCGTCGTAGCGGTCGTAGAGCAGTTCGTCGTAGACCTCGGCAGCGGCGGCCAGTGCGTTGAACGCGTCGTAGACAGCGGGGTCGTCGTCCCCGGTACGGCGCTCGACTGCCTGGAGGTGGCGGTCGAGCGCGGTTTTGACTGCATCGGCGGCGGCGCGTACCTCGGCAGCGGTGGGCTGCGCAGCATCAGACATGGGACAGACGCTATCCGTACCGGGCCTCTGCCCGCACAATAGATGCGATGCCGGAATACGAATTCATCGACGTGTACGTGCCGCGCGGGGTCTCCCGGAAGGAGGCGGCCCGCCTGCTGACCGATCATGCCGAGTACGGACACTGGGAGTTGGACCGGCTGACACTGCGCCGTGACGGCAGCCGCCGGGTGCGGCTGCGCCGCCGCATCATCCGCCAGCTACGACCCACCTGGTAGGGCGGAGCGGGCCCCGTGTGCACGGAACCCGCTCGTCACCCTGTTGTCGCGCAACCGCTATGCGGCCCTGCGCGAACGCCGGTACAGGACCGTGCCCGCACCCGCGAACAGCAGGCCCGCGCTCGCCGGGACGAGCAGGTCGAGTCCGCCGCCGGTGTGCGCGAGCTGCTCTCCCGCCACGAGCTGGGTCTCGGGGGCCGGCGGCGCGTCCGGCGTGGCAGGCGTGGCCGGCTTCTCCGGAGTGTGCGGTGTCTGCGGCACGACGGGGGGCGGGACCGTCTCCGTGTCGTTCTCGCAGGTGTTGCCGAAGACCGGGTTGAGCAGTCCACCGACGGTGATGCTGTTGCCGCAGACGTTCAGGGGGATCTCCACCGGCACCTGCACCTGGTTCCCGGAGAGGATTCCCGGGGAACCGGTGGTCTCCGCCTGTGCCGAGGTGCCGGAAGCACGGTGCCTGCCGGTGCCCGCCCCGCTGTCGCGCACGTCCTCGTGCCCGGACGCCCGGCTCCCCGAGTCGCGGCCGGACGGGGAACCACCGTCCGGGGTGTACGCATGGCCGGAATCCGAAGATCCGTTTCCGCAGTCGTTTCCGCTCGTGGGGTTGAGCAGACCGCCGACGTCCACGGAGTTTCCGCACACGTTGACGGGTACGTCGATCGGGACCTGGATCGAGTTCCCCGAGAGCACTCCCGGTGAACTCGACGCGGCGCCGGCCGCACCCGCGTCGGCGTGCGCGTAACCGCCACCGAGCGCGAGCACTCCGCCCGCCGCCGCCATGGTGATCAGGCCTTTACGTGTGACCTGTCGCATAGGTTGTTTCCTGTCTTCTGCCTACTGAAATGCCCCGGCACAGCCGCGCGGGGGCTGAACGCCCAGCGGCCCCGGAGTGCATGGCGCGCACTCCGGGGCCGCCCGGACTCACACCCTTACGGGTTGACGCGCATCGTCACGCGTTGACGCAGGTGTTGCCGAAGGCGGGGTTCAGCAGACCGATCACGTTGACCGTGTTGCCGCACACGTTCACCGGAACGTGGATCGGGGCCTGAACAACGTTGCCCGAGAGCACGCCGGGGCTGCCGATGGCGGCACCCTGGGCACCGGCGTCGGCGGAAGCCATACCCGCACCCGCGAGCACGAGACCACCGGTAGCGGCCGCGATTGCGACGACCTTCTTGATCATTATTCCTCCTGATTGACAAGTGCGGTCCCAGCCGCGGACCGCATCACCTGTAACGAGGAGGAAGTGGGCAGGCTACGAGCGGGAGATCTCTTTCACCCATTCCGGTGAGATACGCACAAGCTGTCGATTCTGGCGGCCGGGCGGGTCAGGAGTGGTCGATGAACCGGTCGAGCACCCGGGCGCCGAAGGTCAGCCCCTCCACCGGAACCCGCTCGTCCACACCGTGGAACATGCCGGCGAAGTCGAGCTCCGGCGGCAGCTTCAACGGGGCGAAGCCGAAGCACCGGATGCCCAGGTCGTCGAAGGACTTCGCGTCGGTGCCGCCGGAGAGCATGTAGGGCACGGCGCGCGCGATCGGGTCCTCGGCCTTGAGCGCAAGCTGCATCGCGTCCACGAGGGAGCCGTCGAAGTCGGTCTCCAGGGCCTTGTCCCCGTGCACGTCCTCGCGCTTCACCCGCGGGCCGAGGATCCTGTCGAGGTCGGCCAGGAACTCTTTCTCGTAGCCGGGCAGGAAGCGTCCGTCCACATGCGCGGTGGCCTGCCCGGGGATCACGTTCACCTTGTAACCGGCACCGAGCATGGTGGGGGCGGCGGAGTTGCGCAGGGTGGCGCCGACCATCTTCGCGATCCCGCCGAGCTTGGCGAGCGTGGCCTCCATGTCCTCCGGGTCGAGCGGGGTGCCGAGCGCGTCGGAGAGCTCGTCCAGGAAGGACCGCACGGTCTTGGTCACCCTGACCGGCCATGTGTGGCGTCCCAGCCGGCCGACGGCCTCACAGAGTTCGGTGATCGCGTTGTCCGTGTTGGTCATCGAGCCGTGCCCGGCGGTGCCGTCCACAGTGAGCCGCATCCAGTGCATGCCCTTCTGCGCGGTCTCCACCAGGTAGAGGCGCAGGTTCTCGTTGACGGTGAAGGAGAAGCCGCCGACCTCGCCGATCGCCTCGGTGACACCGTCGAAGAGGTCCCGGTGGTGGTCGACGAGGTGACGCGCCCCGTACGTGCCGCCCGCCTCCTCGTCGGCCAGGAAGGCCAGCACGATGTCGCGCGGGGGCTTGCGGCCGCTGCGCATGCGGTCGCGCACGACCGCGAGGGTCATCGCGTCCATGTCCTTCATGTCGACCGCTCCGCGCCCCCACACACAGCCGTCCGCGATCTCGCCGGAGAACGGGTCGTGGGTCCAGTCCGCCGCGTTCGCCGGCACGACGTCGGTGTGCCCGTGGATCAGCAGCGCCGGCTTCGAGGGGTCCTCGCCCTCGATCCGGGCCACGGTGGAAGCGCGGCCCTTGTGGGACTCGATGATCTTCGGCTCCAGCCCGACCTCGGCGAGCTTCCCGGCGATGTACTCGGCGGCCGCCCGCTCCCCGGGGCCCGAGTGGTCGCCGTAGTTGCTGGTGTCGATCCGGATCAGGTCACGACAGAGGTCGACGACCTCTTTCTCGGCGGCCCCGCCGATGCCGGCCGGGGCCGTGTTGGTCTCGCTCACGCTGCTTCCTTCCACTGACGCGGTGGTGCTCCCCCCTCATCCTCGCGCGCCCGCCCCCGCGCACCCAAGACCGCCCGGGCCCCGTCATGCTCCTTTCACATGGCCGGGGACCGGGGGCGTGATCGAGCACCCCTGAATGTTTGCTATGGTTTTCCACGTCGGAACGGGCAGGGCCCGAGCGACACACCCGGTCCGGGTGGCGGAATGGCAGACGCGCTAGCTTGAGGTGCTAGTGCCCTTTATCGGGCGTGGGGGTTCAAGTCCCCCCTCGGACACCAGCAGAAAACCCCCAGGTCATCCTGGGGGTTTTCGCTTTTCCCGCATTACTCCTTGATGCGCAGGAAGGTCACGGAGTGCGCCGGGAAGGTGTGGGTGAGCAGGCGCCCGTCGATACGCAGGGCCGATCTCCGTGGCGCCACCTGACGGTCCTCGGCGGTGTTCACCGCCTCCGGGGCCGCCTGGATCGTGGTCAGCCGGGCGGTGCGTGAGGCCGGCCTCGCCCCGAGGTCGATCCGGGTCCTGGCGTCCGACGCCTGGGCGTTCACGACCTTGACGACGAGCTCACCGGTGGCGTCGTCCCGGGTGACCACCTGCCGGAAGGGTTCGGCGGGCTTGTCGTCGGTGAAAGCGCCCCACTGCTCACCGTCGAGGAAGAGGGTGACCTGCCGGCCGCGTACCTGGACGTGGATGTCGTAGGCGCGTCCCGTCTCGACCGTGGTGGCGTCCTCGGTCATCGTCTGCTTGGCGCCGTCCACCGACTTCTCCACGGCGGAACGGGTGTTGCCCCAGCCGCCGAGGTTCCACCAGTAGGTGTTACCGGTGTCCTTGACCCCGAAGGCGACGAGGAAGCCCTCCTTGCCGGCCTTCTTGGTGGCCTTCACCCGCAGGTCGTAGTTCTGCCAGCCGGTGTCCCCCGCCGTGACCAGGGTGTTCTCGGCACTTTCGTCGGACTGGACGTACGCCCCGTCCTCGACGGCCCAGGTTCCTCGGCCCGCCGCCCTCGTCCACTGCCCGTCGCCGGCGGAGAAGTCGTCGCTCAGCAGCTCGGCGCCGTCCGCCCCGGTGACCCGGACATCGTCGTACGCGGCGCCGGTCGCCCAGGTCGACAGCCCGACGGCGCCGGTGATCGGTGCGGTGGTGGCGGGTGTCGGGGAGGCGGTGCTCGGTACGACGCGGTCACCGGTGTTGTTCATGAAGAGCTTCTGCACCTCGTAGTTCGCCGACCCCCACGACTTCTCGTTGTCGAACCAGATCATGTCCGGGCGCCACTGCGCGTCGTTCGCGTCGGCGAGGAGCGGGGCGTAGGAGGCGAGCTCGACGACGTCGGCGTTCCGCTCCAGGCCCGTCATGAAGGCCGCTTCGGCCAGGGCGTTGGAGAAGCGGTTGTCGAGTGAGGCGTACTCACCGAGGAACACCTTCGGGCCCTGACGGTCGTAGGTGTCGTAGCGTCCGTTGTTCTCCAGGAACCACTGCGGGCTGTTGTAGTAGTGCTCGTCGACCATGGCGACGCCGGCGTCCCGGTTCAGCTGCCAGGCGCGGTCGAAGGTCGTGCCCGTGTCGTCGGGGCCCGAGTTGCTGATCACGGTGATGTCGGGGTACCGGGCCTCGACGGCCTTGCGGAACTCGGTGAAGCGGGCGAAGAACTCGTCCGGCAGGTTCTCCTCGTTGCCGACCGCCAGGTGCGTGAGGCCGAACGGCGCGGGGTGGCCCATCGCGGCGCGCTTCGCGCCCCAGGTGGAGCCGGCCGGGCCGTTGGCGAACTCGATCAGGTCGAGGGTGTCCTGGATGTGGCGTCGCAGCAGGGCGGGGTCGTCGGTCGCCTTGTTCTGGCCGCAGCCGGTGACGAGGGCGGGCACGACGGGGAGGGCCGTGGCTCCGATGTCCTCGGCGAACTGGAAGTACTCGTAGTACCCCAGGCCGTACGTCTGGTTGTAGCCCCAGAAGTTGGCGTTGACGGGGCGCTGCTCGACCGGGCCGATGGTGTCCTTCCACTGGTAGCTGCGCTTCCGCTCCCAGTCGGGCGCCTCGTAGGCCTCATGGCTCCCGGTGTTGACGATGCAGCCTCCGGGGAAGCGCAGGAAGCCCGGATCCAGTGCGGCGGTCTTCTCCGCGAGGTCCTTGCGCAGACCGTTCGCCCGGCCCTTGTAGGTGTCGCGGGGGAAGAGCGAGATCATGTCGAGCCGTACGGTTCCGCTGCCGCCCGCCGTGACGGTGAGCCTGCCGTCCGCCGCCGGGGTATGGGCGGTGAGGACGCCGGTGTACTTCGTCCAGCGGTCGCCGCGGACCGTGATGCGCCGGGGTGCGCTGATCGCGGTGCCGTCCGCAGTGGTGGCTCCGACGGTCAGCACGGTTCCCGCGGGACGGTCGGTGCGGGCCCAGACGGAGAAGTCGTAGCGCTCACCCTTGCGCAGGGTCAGGCCCTGGTTGTAGCCGGAGTTGGTGACTCCGAAGCCGGCTCCCCGGTCCCCTGTGCCGTCGAGGTCGAGGCGCAGGTAGCGGCGGTTGCGCTCGTGGAGCCGCTGGTCGTCGTCCACGGTCTCCGCGCGTCCCGTGCCGCCGGCCACCGAGGCCGTGGTCCAGGCGGTCATGGGTGAGTAGGCGGCGTTGTCGGCGCGGTCGTACTCGAAGGAGCGGTTCTGGACGAGTTCGGCGTACAGACCGCCGTCGGCAGCGTGGTTGATGTCCTCGTAGAAGACTCCGTACATCGAGTCGCTGAGGGCGGGGCCCGGGCGCTCGGGGTGGACGGTGAGGGAGTAGTCGGTCGTCTCCGCCACGGACGGACCGTCCTCGGCGCGGGTGGGGGCGGCCGCCAGCGTGCCGAGCAGGAGGGCGATGACCGGGACGGTGAGTCTCGGCCACAGGTGCGGGTGCGGCATGGATGCTCCAGAGATCACTGTTCGACATGTCGGATGTTGGTCGGAAGTTCGAACGCAGGACAGGCAGGGCGCGGCAGCGGGTCAACACCCCTGCCCGAACCGGCCGGGACAGGACCTCAGGAGCGCACGGGGATCCCGAAGTCCGGGGTGCCGTCCGCACGCCAGCCGAACCGCTGGACACGGGTGTGCCGGTTGGGGTCGCGCAGCGGGTCTCCGGTGATCTCCTTGTAGGGCCTGGCGTGGTAGACCAGCACGTCCGTGCGACCGTCCTCGGCGACGGTGAACGAGTTGTGGCCGGGGCCGTACTGACCCGTCTCCTCACTGCTGGTGAAGACGGGCTCCGGGGACTTGGCCCAGGACGCCGGGTCCATCAGGTCACTGCGGGCGTCGGCGGTGAGCAGGCCCATGCAGTAGTTCGCGTCCGTCGCGCTCGCGGAGTACGTCATGAAGACGCGGCCGTTGCGCTTGATGACCGCGGCCCCCTCGTTGACCTTGAAGCCGACGCACTCCCAGTCGTACTCGGGCGTGCTGAGCCGGATCTGGGGTCCGGTCAGTGTCCAGGGGTCGGCCATCCGCGAGAGGAAGAGCCCGGTGTTGTTGTCCAGGCCGGGTTCGTGCTGGGCCCAGGCGAGGTAGCGGTCGCCGCGGTGGGTGAAGGTGTGGGCGTCGAGGGAGAAGGTGTCCCAGGCCGTGGTGACCTGCCCCTTCTCGGTCCACGGACCGCGGTGGGGGTCGGAGTTCGCGTTCTCCAGCACCCAGATCCGGATGTTCCAGATGTCGTCCGCCGGGGCCGCCGCGAAGTAGACGTACCACTTGCCGCCGATGTGGTGGAGTTCCGGGGCCCAGATGTGGGCGGCCATGTCCCCGGTGGTGTGCCTGGTCCAGATCACCGCCTCCTCGGCGGTGCTCAGACCGCGCAGGGTGCGGGAGGAGCGCAGGACGATCCGGTCGTACCCGGGGGCGCTGGCGGTGAAGTGGTAGCGGCCGTCGGTGTGCCGGGTGATGTGCGGATCGGCTCGCTGCTCGACCAGCGGATTGCGGTACGGAGCCCGCGATTCCGCGGCATGGGCGATGCCGGGCGCGGCGGTGAGGGCCCCTGCGGCCAGGGCTCCCGTCAGCATGGTCCTGCGGCTGGGAACTTCGGCTCGGCTCATGGGTATCGCCTTTCACGTGGGAGTTCGGCCTGGAGACTCGGCAGCACGCTTCGTGCGGGAGACGGGTTCACCGGACCGCGCGTGACGGGACCAGCTTCTGCGCCCGCAGTTCACCGAGGACGAGCTCGGCGTACTCGGCGGCTCCGCGTGCCGAGGTGTGGGTGTTGTCGCGCTTCTCGTCGTGGAGGTAGAGGGCCTTGGACTCCTCGGGCCCGAGCCCCTCGACCCGCTCCTTGGTGAGGGCGGTGAGGTCGACGAGCGGGACGGCCCGCTCGGCGGCGAGGGCCCGCACCTCGGCGGGCAGGTCGACGCCCAGCTCGTTGACGAGCAGGGCGGTGCCGTTGTCGAGGGTGCCGTCGGTACCGAACCAGCGGCGCACGACAGGGGTGACGAGTACGGGCCGGCCTCCCTCGGCGCGCACGTCCTCGATCATCGCGGTGAGGTTGGCCCGGTAGGTGTCGCGGTCCGTCCGCTTGTCGTTGTGGGCGAGCTGGACGAGGACGAGGTCGCCGTGGCGGATACGGGCCCGGAGGGCGGGGAAGAGGGCCGGGTTGTCCCGGAAGGACTGTGAACCCTCGCCGGAGTCGGCGTAGTTGGCTACGGCCAACCGTTCGGTGAGGTACTGCGGGAGCTGCTGGCCCCAGCCCGTGTAGGGCTCGCCGGCCTGGTCGCAGACGGTGGAGTCGCCTGCGAGCAGGATCTGCGGCGTCCGGACGCGTTCGACGTGGAGCGAGGCGAGCCGCGGTGCCGCTCCGCCGAAGGCGAGGTCGAGACCCGGGCTGCCGGTGGCACCGGTGGGTTCGCCCTCCGGGTCGCGCACGTCCACGGTGAAGGTGCGGCGGACGGTCTCGCCGGGGTCGTTCGGGGTCTCGGCGAGCATGGCCCTGCGGGACTCCGCGGTGACCGCCGTGGAGCCGGCTCCGGCGCCACCCCCGAGGAGGGCCCGGACGCGGTACGTGCCGGGGGCGACGTCGAAGTGACAGACGACGGGCGCTGTGCCGCTGCAGTGGCCCCGCACCGCGCCGGCACGGTCCCGGGCCGCGGCGGGAGCGACCGTGAGGGCGGACAGGGCGGCAGCGGCCGTACAGGCGGCCAGTAGCACGGTTCTGGCTCGGCGCATGGCGGGCTCCTGGGTTGAATGGATTCAGCGGGGCCAGACCCTACGCGCATCAACAAGCGCTTTCTACGGTGCGGACGGTTTTGCCCGCCCCTCTTGACGAGGGTGGCCGACGGTCTCGCGTCGGCCCGATCCGGCGAACATTGGCCGATATTTCGAACCAACCGTCGGGAGAGTCATGCGTTCCCGCCTCACGGGAAGATCCTCCGTCCCTTTGCCGCCCTTGCTGTCCCTGGTCACCGGCCTGTTCGCGTTCCCCCCGCGGGTCCGCTCCGGCCCGGTCGGCGTCAGGGCCGCCATCGCGCAGACCGCCGCCCTGCTCACGGTCCATGGCCCGGGCGGCGTACGCGGCAATCCGACGCTGCCGACGACCGGGGCGCCTCCGTCACATGGGCGTCCCGACAGCCCCGGGCCGTCGACGCGACGGGCATCGCGCACCACCCGGAGCCCGGTGCAGGGCCCGAGCGGATGGAGCTCCCGGCGGTCGTCACGCGCGGCAGGCCGCCACACGCCGCACCTTCGGCGGGCCGGCCGCCCGGTACGACCCCGGCCACTCGCTGATCGACTCGACGGCCGTCCGGCACGACGGGAGCCGCTACCGATTCACCAAGGACGAACGGGACCCGCCGCCGGACACCCCCGGCTCGAAGTTCGTCACCGCGGAGAAGTCCCGGGACCGGTCTCCGGCGCCTACGGTTTCGCCGCCGGCCGCGTCGGCAGGAGGGTGGTCGGGCGCGGCGGGGCCCCGCGGTTTCCAGGTCCGGCACCGGGGCGAAGTGGTACCTGCTCGTCGACGAGGTCGGCGGCCGGGGCGACGCCCCCTTCGAGAGCACCGCTCTTGATCCGGGGCGGCGGACCGTGTCCACCGGCTACGCCCTCCCGGCGGGCGCCCGGCACTGCGCGGTGCCGCCGGTCACGCAGCAGGAGTACGAGCGGCTGCCGGGGACTCGTGCGATGGGATGATGGAGGGACCCTGCCCGTCCGTGCCGGGCCCCTCCGGTGACAAGGACCGTATCGATGAGAGGACGGGCGAAGCCCCCCGCCGCCCCGCTGCCCCAGCGGGACGGTGTCGACCCGGTGCGGGTCAGGCTCCCGGAGGACCCCGGTGGCGCCTGCGAGGACGTCCGCGACCACCTGCTGGACCGGTTCGCGGGGGCGATCGGCGCCGGGCGGGTGGAGGCGATGCTCGCCGAAGGCCGGTTCGTCGGAGCCGACGGCGGCCCGATGAGCGGTGACGAACCGTACGCGGCGGGCCTGTACCTCTGGTTCCACCGGGATTTCGCACCGGAGGAGCCGGTGCCCTTCCCGGTCGGCGTGGTGTACCGCGACGAGCACCTCGTGATCGCCGACAAGCCGCACTTCCTCGCGACCACCCCGCGCGGCCGGCACGTCACCGAGACCGCGGTGGCCCGGCTGCGCAGGGAGCTGGACCTCCCGGAGCTGCAGCCCGCGCACCGGCTGGACCGGCTGACGGCGGGCCTGGTGCTCTGTGTCGTACGGGCCGGGGACCGGGGCGCATACCAGACGCTGTTCCGGGACCGGCTGGTGCGTAAGGAGTACGAGGCGGTGGCACCGTACGATCCGGAGCTCACGCTCCCCCGCACCGTGCGGAGCCGGATCGTCAAGGAGCGCGGGGTCATCGCGGCCCGCGAGGAGCCGGGGGCCCCGAACAGCGAGAGCCGGATCGAACTGCTGGAGCACCGGGGCGCCCTGGGGCGCTACCGGCTGCGGCCCGCGACCGGACGCACCCACCAGCTGCGGGTCCACATGAACGCGCTGGGGCTGCCGCTGGTGCACGATCCGGTCTATCCGGTGGTGGAGCCCGAGCCGGAACACGAGGACTACGCACGCCCGTTGCAACTGCTCGCGAAAGTACTGGAGTTCACCGATCCGGTCACGGGCGGGCGGCACCGCTTCGAGAGCGGGCTGCGGCTCTCCGCGTGGCCGGACCGGTGAACCCCGTCGCGGTCAGTGGCCGCGGTTGATCCAGTCCTGCAGCTGCGGGGCCTCCGCGCCGATGGTGGTGGGATCCCCGTGCCCGGTGCGGACGGCGGTCTCCGGCGGAAGCGTGAGCAGCCGGTCCCTGATCGAGTCGATGATCGTCGGGAAGTGCGAGAAGGAACGCCCGGTGGCGCCGGGTCCGCCCTGGAAGAGGGTGTCGCCGGTGAAGACGGTGCCCAGCCCGGGGGCGTGGAGGCAGACGGCACCGGGGGCGTGGCCCGGGGTGTGCAGCACCATCAGGCGCGTCCCGGCGATCTCCAGTTCCTGACCGTCGGTGAGTTCGGCGTCGGGCCTCCGGTGCGGGTGGGTCTGTTCCCAGAGCGGCAGGTCGTCGGGGTGCAGCAGGATCGGTGCCCCGGTCGCGTCGGCGAGGGCGGGGGCCGCGTCGATGTGGTCGTTGTGCGCGTGGGTGCAGATGATCGCGCGCAGTGCACGGCCGCCGAGCGCGGCTGTGATCGCGGCGGCGTCGTGGGCGGCGTCGATGACGACGGCCTCGGTGTCGTCGCCGACGATCCAGACGTTGTTGTCGACGTCCCACTCACCGCCGTCGAGGGCGAAGGTGCCGGAGGTGACCAGGTGGTCGATGCGGGCGGCCATCAGAGGACCACCACCGAGCGCAGGACGTCACCGTCGTGCATCCGGGCGAAGGCCTGCTCGACCTCGTCGAGCTGGATGGTCTCGGTGACGAAGGCGCCCAGGTCCAAGCGCCCCTGCTGGTGCAGGTCGATGAGCATCGGGAAGTCACGCGAGGGCAGGCAGTCGCCGTACCAGGAGGACTTGAGCGATCCGCCGCGGCCGAACACGTCGAGGAGCGGGAGTTCGAGCCGCATCTCGGGGGTGGGGACGCCGACGAGGACGACGGTGCCGGCGAGGTCCCGGGCGTAGAAGGCCTGCTTGTACGTCTCCGGGCGGCCGACCGCCTCGATCACGATGTCGGCGCCGTTGCCGCCGGTCAGGGCGCGGATCGCTTCGACGGGGTCGTCGGAGCGGGAGTTGACGGTGTGGGTGGCACCCATCTTCTTCGCCGTCTCCAGCTTGCGGTCGTCGATGTCGACCGCGATGATCCTCGCCGCTCCGGCGAGCCTGGCACCGGCGATCGCGGCGTCGCCGACACCGCCGCAGCCGATGACGGCCACGGAGTCCCCACGGCCGACCTGGCCGGTGTTGATGGCGGCGCCGATGCCCGCCATGACACCGCAGCCGAGCAGTCCGGCGACGGCCGGGGAGACCCCCGGGTCGACCTTGGTGCACTGGCCGGCGGCGACGAGGGTCTTCTCCGCGAAGGCGCCGATGCCGAGCGCCGGGGAGAGCTCGGTGCCGTCCAGGAGGGTCATCTTCTGCCCGGCGTTGTGGGTGTCGAAGCAGTACCAGGGGCGGCCGCGCAGGCAGGCCCGGCACTGGCCGCACACCGCACGCCAGTTGAGGACGACGAAGTCGCCCGGCTCGACGTCGGTGACGCCTTCGCCGACGGACTCCACGACGCCCGCGGCCTCGTGGCCGAGCAGGAACGGGAAGTCGTCGTTGATGCCGCCCTGCTTGTAGTGCAGGTCGGTGTGGCACACGCCGCACGCCTGGATCTTGACCACGGCCTCACCGGGGCCGGGGTCCGGCACCAGGATCGTCTCCACGCGAACGGGCTCGTTCTTCCCTGGTGCGATGACCCCTCGTACCTGCTGCGCCATGCCGTGGTCTCCCATCCCGACTGTCCTGTCGTCCCGTCGTCCCGAAGATCGAACCAGCCCACCGTACCCGGGCGGGGGGCCGCTCACGGGGCGAGCACGTCCAGTTCGTGCAGCGCGCCGACCGCGATCTCCCTGGTCAGCCGTTCGGCTCCCTCGGCGTCCCCCTCGCGTACGGTTTCTGCGAGCCGGACGTGGAGCGTGACGGCGGCGGGATCGGGGTCCTCGAACATCACCTGGTGGTGGGTGCGGCCGGCGAGGACCTCCGCGACGACGTCGCCGAGCCGCGCGAACATCTCGTTGCCGGAGGCGTTGAGCACGATGCGGTGGAAGGCGATGTCGTGCCGGAGGTAGCCCTCCAGCTGCTGGCCCCGCGAGGTGGCGACCATGCCGAGGGCGCATTCGGTGAGTGCGGCGCACTGCTCGGCGGTGGCATGGCGGGCCGCGAGGCCCGCGGCGACGGGTTCGACGGCGGACCGCAGCACGGTGAGGGAGCGCAGCTGGCGGGGCCGGTCGGAGCCCGCGAGCCGCCAGCGGATGACCTGGGGGTCGTAGACGTTCCACTCCTCGGGAGGCCGCACGGTCACTCCGACCCGGCGCCGGGACTCGACCAGGTGCATGGACTCCAGGACACGGATCACTTCGCGTACGACCGTGCGTGACACGTCGAAGCGCTGGGCGAGCTCATCGGTGCGCAGGACCAGGCCGGGGGGGCAGTCACCCGCTGCGATCTCCAGGCCCAGGGCGTCCAGCACATGCGTATGGAGCCCCTGGGCAGGTGTGGTCATGCGCACAAGCCTACGGGGCGGCTTACAGGAGATAAAAGTACGACGTTTACGTCACAGCCTCTTGAATAAGTCGTACGTAATGAGTTTCAGTAGCGCGACGGACCGATGTCGAAGAAGACAGCGAGGCACCAATGAGCACCCCCCACGTCGTCGTGGTGATGGGCGTAGCAGGGACCGGCAAGACCACGATCGGCCCCCTGCTCGCCGACGCCCTCGGCGTCCCCTACGCCGAGGGCGACGACTTCCACCCGCCGGCCAACATCGCCAAGATGTCCGCCGGTACGCCCCTGGACGACGACGACCGCCGGCCCTGGCTGGACGCGATCGGGCAGTGGGCACACGGCCGGGCCGGGCTCGGCGGCGTCGTCAGCAGTTCGGCTCTCAAGCGCGTCTACCGTGACCGGCTGCGGGAGGGGGCCCCCGGTGCCGTCTTCCTGCACCTGACGGGCGACCGCGCTCTCATAGAGCGCCGTATGGCGGACCGCAAGGGTCACTTCATGCCGACCGCACTGCTCGACTCCCAGTTCGCGACCCTGCAACCGCTGCAGGAGGACGAAGCGGGCGTCGCCGTGGACGTGTCCGGCACTCCTGAGGAAATCACCGACCGGGCCGTCGCCGCGCTGCGCCGGCTCGCGAACTAAGGATCACCACCGTGACCGGTCTCAGCGTCGAGATGCTGGCAGCGGACGCCGTCGAACCCATCACTTCGGCCGGCAACGCACAGCTGGGCATCGCCGTCCTGGCGGGCATCGCCGTCATCGTCCTGCTCATCACCCAGTTCAAGATGCACGCGTTCCTCGCGTTGACCATCGGCTCGCTCGCCCTCGGCTCGTTCGCCGGCGCCAACCCGGCGAAGACGATCGACAGCTTCACCGCGGGCCTCGGTTCCACCGTCGCGGGTGTCGGTGTCCTCATCGCCCTCGGCGCCGTCCTCGGCAAGCTGCTCGCCGATTCCGGCGGCGCCGACCAGATCGTCGACACCATCCTCGCGAAGGCGAGCGGACGCGCGATGCCGTGGGCGATGGTCCTCATCGCCTCGATCATCGGTCTTCCGCTGTTCTTCGAGGTCGGGATCGTGCTGATGATCCCGGTGGTACTGCTGGTCGCCAAGCGCGGCAACTACTCCCTGATGCGGATCGGTGTCCCCGCGCTCGCCGGTCTCTCGGTGATGCACGGGCTGATCCCCCCGCACCCCGGCCCGCTGGCGGCGATCGACGCCCTCGACGCCAACCTGGGCGTCACGCTGGCCCTCGGTGTGCTGGTCGCCATCCCGACCGTGATCATCGCGGGTCCGGTCTTCTCGCGTTACGCCGCCCGCTGGGTGGACATCCAGGCGCCGGAGAAGATGATCCCGCAGCGCCCGTCCGAAGAACTGGACCGCCGCCCCAGCTTCGGCGCGACCCTGGCGACGATCATGCTGCCCGTCGTGCTGATGCTGGTCAAGGCGCTCGTCGACATCGTGGTGGACGACCCCGAGAACCATGTGCAGCGGGTCACCGATGTCATCGGCTCACCGCTGATCGCGCTTCTCGCCGCCGTGATCGTCGGCATGTTCACCCTGGGCCGTGCGGCCGGCTTCACCAAGGGGCGCCTCTCCGGCACCGTCGAGAAGTCACTCGCCCCGATCGCGGGCATCCTCCTGATCGTGGGCGCCGGTGGCGGGTTCAAGCAGACCCTCATCGACGCCGGTGTGGGCCAGATGATCCTGGAGTTCTCCGAGAACTGGTCGGTCCCCGCCCTGCTGCTCGGCTGGCTGATCGCCGTCGCGATCCGGCTGGCGACGGGCTCGGCGACGGTCGCCACCATCTCGGCGGCCGGCCTGGTCGCCCCTCTCGCCGCCGACCTGCCGACGTCGCACGTCGCGCTGCTCGTCCTCGCCGTGGGAGCGGGTTCGCTCTTCTTCAGCCACGTGAACGACGCGGGGTTCTGGCTGGTGAAGGAGTACTTCGGCATGGACGTCCCGCAGACGATCAAGACCTGGTCGGTGATGGAGACGATCATCTCCGTCGTCTCGCTGGCCTTCATCCTGCTTCTGTCACTGGTGCTGTAGCCGGCCGGATCCCCCTCACCCGGCAGAACACCCGCGGACCCCGATGACGGGGTCCGCGGGTGTTCTGCCGGGTGAGGGGGGTTCAGCGCGGAGCGGCCGCGCCCTTCGCCGCCTTCTCCAGCTGGAACGCCTCGTTCCCGAGACCGATCCTCGCGTGCACCTCGGGCCTGGTGCGGCGCAGCACCGCCCCGTAGGCCAGGCCTGCGGCCAGGGCCAGGACGATCACGCCGGGCAGCAGCCAGTTCAGTGCCGAGCCGGGACCGGACCCGGCCAGGACGCCGAAGTCCCGGACGGTGAGGACGGCGATGCCCAGCAGCGCGAGGCCCGCGAGTCCGGAGGCGACGAGCCGGGGCGCCTGCGCCCGGCCGGCGCCGCGCCGCACGAAGAACGCGATGACGGCGAAGGAGGCCGCGGCCATCAGCACGATGACGCCGAGCGCTCCGGCATCGCCCATCCAGGTGAACAGGTGCAGGACGGGTGCGGTGGGGTCGCCGGCCGGGTGGCCGTCGGTGACGGCGAAGGCGAGCACGATCACGACGGATACGGCGGACTGCGGCATCGAGCCGGTGGCGGGAGCTCCGCTCGCCTTGCTGGTGCGGCCGAAGCCTGCGGGCAGCAGTCCTTCGCGACCCATGGCGAACGCGTAGCGGGCGACCACGTTGTGGAAGCTGAGCAGTGCGGCGAACATGCCGGTGACGAACAGGACGTGCAGTACGTCGGGTCGCGGCGTCGGAGTTGTCCGGTTCGGCGAGCAGCCAGTCGCGCGCCCAGCCGGTGGCGGACGGGACGGCGACGAGGAGCCGGTGGCCGCGGCGGTCCCAGTCGGTGCCGGTCGCGACGAGCAGGGCGCGGGCCCGGGTCCAGCGCCCTTGGGCGAACTGCCCCCGTACTTCGATGGGTTCATCGTCGTCGAGCGCCGGGGCGAAGGCGCGGTCCGGGCGTCCGGACCTACGGCGGGACCGGTCCAGGGGCGGCGGAGACATCCGCAGGCTTCCTCTTCGGCTTCGACAGGACACCAGCACCTTTCGACGCGGTGTGCGATCAGGCGGTCGCGCACCGCAAAGCGGTAGGCAACGCTTCCCTCGAGACAGACTTCGCCCCAACTGCGGTCATTTAGCGCCTAGTTGACTGCGAACGAGGATCGGGCCGAACCCTTCACGCAGCTCGCGAGCAGCCTGTGGTGATGACGGACGAAGGAGGAGTGACGCGTGCCACACTTCGGCCATGGAGATCTCCGAGCCCCTCAAGCCCTTCCTCCTGGCCTTTCCCGGGCCGCTGCGCGACCGGCTGGTGGCGGCCGTCCTGTCGGGGGAGAAGGTCCTCACCTCCGGACTGCTCGTGGAGTACGAGGCGGAGGGCGAGGAACTCCCGCCCGTGGGCGAGCGGTCCGCGCTCATCGACTCCGGCGGCCGGGAGGTCGCCGTGGTCGAGCTGACAGAGGTACGGGTGCTGCCGCTGGGGTCGGTGGGGCTGCGGCACGCGATCGACGAGGGCGAGGGG
The DNA here is from genome assembly GCF_043088245.1 of Streptomyces sp. NPDC014623. Taxonomy (NCBI): domain Bacteria; kingdom Bacillati; phylum Actinomycetota; class Actinomycetes; order Kitasatosporales; family Streptomycetaceae; genus Streptomyces; species Streptomyces sp. NPDC014623. The sequence goes on from NZ_JBIBZU010000004.1 coordinate 328,871, forward strand.
TACGCGTCCGTGGCGGAGTGGCGGGCGGGGCACGAGGCGTTCTGGCACAGCGAGGAGATGCGGGAGGCCCTGGGGGACCCGTCGTTCACCGTGGACGACGGCACGATGATCGTGGCGGAGCGCTTCCGGGTGGTGGAGCGGCTGCCGTGACGGGCCGCCGCCTGCCCGGCGAGCGCGCGGGATCTTTCGAGCGGCCGCCGTGACCGGCGCCGCTCCCCGACGGCCGCCCGGTGTCCTCAGCCGATCGCCCTCGCCGCCGCACGGCCCGCCGTCCGGCCGGAGAAGATGCAGCCCCCGAGGAACGTGCCCTCCAGGGAGCGGTAACCGTGGACCCCGCCGCCGCCGAAGCCCGCCGCCTCCCCCGCCGCGTACACGCCGGGCAGCGGGCTGCCGTCCTCGGCCAGGACGCGGGAGGACAGGTCCGTCTCCAGCCCTCCGAGGGACTTGCGGGTCAGGATGTTCAGCCGTACGGCGATGAGCGGGCCCGCGGCCGGGTCGAGGATGCGGTGTGGCTTCGCCGTGCGTATCAGCCTGTCGCCCAGATAGGCGCGGGCGCCGTTGATCGCCGTGATCTGGAGGTCCTTGGTGAAGGGGTTGGCGATCTCACGGTCGCGGGCCGTTATCTCACGGCGCAGGGCGTCCTCGTCGATGAGCGGTTCGCCGGTGAGCGCGTTCATCCCCCGGACGAGCGCGCCGAGATCCTTCTCGACCACGAAGTCCACGCCCTTGTCCATGAACGCCCTCACGGGCCCGGGGACCTCGGCCCGCGCCCGGCCGATCACATCGCGCACCGACTTCCCCGTCAGGTCCGGGTTCTGCTCGGAACCGGAGAGTGCGAACTCCTTGCCGATGATCTTCTGATCGAGGACGAACCAGGTGTAGCCGTGACCGGACTTCATGATGTGTTCGAGGGTGCCCAGCGTGTCGAAGCCCGGGAAGAGCGGGACCGGCAGCCGTTTGCCGCGGGCGTCCAGCCAGAGGGAGGACGGGCCGGGCAGGATCCGGATGCCGTGCCTGGCCCAGACCGGGTTCCAGTTCTCGATGCCCTCGGTGTAGTGCCACATGCGGTCGCGGTTGATGTGACGGGCGCCCGCCTTCTCGGTGATGCCCAGCATCAGTCCGTCGACGTGGGCGGGGACCCCGGAGAGCATCTTCTCCGGCGGCGTGCCCAGTCGCTCGGGCCACTGGGAGCGTACGAGGTCGTGGTTGCCTCCGATGCCCCCGGAGGTGACGATCACGGCCTGCGCCCTGAGCTCGAAGGCGCCCGTGACCTCGCGGCTGCTCGCGGTGCCCCGCTCGGCGCCGCTCTCCTCGAGGATCTCGCCGGTCACCGTGTCGACCGCTCCGGCCGAGCGCGCCAGGCCGGTCACCCGGTGCCGGAAGCGCGCCCGGACGAGACCCTTCGCCATCCCTTCGCGGACCCGCCGCTCGAAGGGGGCGACGACGCCGGGGCCGGTGCCCCAGGTGATGTGGAAGCGGGGGACGGAGTTGCCGTGGCCGTTCGCGTCGTAGCCGCCGCGTTCGGCCCAGCCGACGACGGGGAAGAGCCGCAGCCCCTGGGCGTGCAGCCAGGACCGCTTCTCCCCTGCCGCGAAGTCGACGTACGCCTCGGCCCACTGCCGCGGCCAGTGGTCCTCGTCGCGGTCGAAGCCCGCCGTGCCGTACCAGTCCTGGAGGGCCAGGTCGTGGCTGTCCTTGATCCGCATACGGCGCTGCTCGGGCGAGTCGACCAGGAAGAGCCCGCCGAAGGACCAGTACGCCTGGCCGCCGACGGACTGCTCGGGTTCCTGGTCCAGGAGGATCACCGTGCGGCCCGCGTCGACGAGTTCGGCGGTCGCCACCAGCCCTGCGAGTCCTGCCCCGATCACGATCACGTCAGCGTCGTACGCCATGGGTTCCATCCTTCGGGGCGGTGCGGGCAGCGGCCGGCGGGAGCGGGCGAAGTTACTTGTGGGTCAGATCTTCGGTACCGGCCACGCCCACGTCAACCGTCCGGTCGGTGGCGCCCTCACCGGTCCCGCGCGGCTGCCGGGCTATCGTCGGACCGTGTCGGTGCTGGTACTGCTGCTGTCCGTGGGTGCCGCCTGCTGCCTGGGCTTCGGATTCGTCCTCCAGCAGGACGCCGCCCGCCGCGCACCCCTGAGCGATTTCCTCTCGCCCCGGCTGCTGCTCGACCTGGTGCGGGTCCCGAGCTGGCTGGCCGGGCTCGGCCTGATGGTCTGCGGCATGGCCCTCGGGGCCCTGGCGCTCGGTGAGGGCGAGGTCTCCGTCGTGGAGCCGCTCCTGGCGACCAACCTCCTGTTCGCGATGGCGCTCTCGCGCCACCGCACGGGGCAGCGCCTGGGCCGGCAGGGCTGGGGAGGCCTCTGTCTGCTGGCGGGCGGCGTCACGGCGTTCCTGCTGGCCGGCGAGCCTCGCGGAGGTGAGACGGTGACGGCTCCGCTGCGGCACTGGCTGGTGATCGGGGTGGTGGCAGGGCTCGCCGTGGTCCTGACCGCCTTCGCCAGGCACCCGCGGACCCCGGGGACCCCCGTCCTGCTCGGCCTGGCGGCGGGGCTGCTCTACGGGCTGCAGGACGCCCTGACCCGGCTCAGCGGGGAGCGGCTGGCCGGCGGCGGCTGGGCGGCGCTGATGACCACCTGGCAGCCCTACGCCGTCCTGGTCCTGGGCGTGACCGGGCTGCTCCTGGTCCAGAGCGCCTTCGAGGCGGGGCCGCTGCGGATGTCCCTGCCGGCGCTGACCGCCGCGCAGCCGCTGGCGGGGATCGTCTGCGGGATCGGATTCCTCGGCGACCAGGTGCGCACCGACACGGGCGCCCTGGCCTGGCAGACCGCGGGGCTGGTGGCGATCGTGGCCGGGATCGTGCTGCTGGGGCTGCACCCGGCGATGCCGGAGGGGAAGGAGAGGCACGGCTCCACGGCCGCCGACCGGTTGATGTTGGATGGGCCCCATGACTCCGGCTGACGAGATCCTGGACATTGTCGACGAGAACGACGCGGTCGTGGGGCAGGCGCCCCGTGGCGAGGCGACCGCGCGCGGCCTGCGTCACCGCTGCGTCTTCATCGAGGCCAGGGATGCGGCGGGCCGGGTCTTCGTGCACCGCAGGACGGCCACGAAGCTGGTCTTCCCCTCGCATCACGACATGTTCGTCGGCGGGGTCGTGGGCGCGGGCGAGTCGTACGACGAGGCGGCGCTGCGGGAGGCCGAGGAGGAGCTGGGGGTCTCCGGTCTCCCCCGCCCGGCCCCGCTCTTCAAGTACCTCTACGAGAGTCCGCGGCACAGCTGGTGGTCGTACGTGTACGAGGTGCGCTGCGAGCTGCCCGTGCGGCCGCAGGCGGAGGAGGTCGCCTGGCACACCTTCCTGACGGACGCGGAGCTGGAAGGGCGCCTGGGTGAGTGGACATGGGTGCCTGACGGGCTGGAGGCGTACCACCGGCTGCGGGCCTTCCGGGCCGGCGGCGTCGCGGGGGCGGGTGCGTGAGTGATTTCGTGCGGGGACTGCGGCTGTGGTTCGCCCCGGAGCGGATACGCGAGGAGGGCGACACACCCGACTACCGCTTCTCCCTCGCCAACGAGCGCACCTTCCTGGCCTGGATCCGGACCTCCCTCGCGCTCATCGGCGGCGGTTTCGCCGTCGACCAGTTCCTGCCGGGGCTGGCCTGGGGCATCCGTGCCGGTCTCGCTCTCGGACTGCTGGCCGCGGGCGTCCTCTGCGCGCTGCGGGCCGTCAATCACTGGGTGCGGTGCGAGCGCGCGATGCGGCGAGGGAAGGACCTGCCGGTCTCGCGCTTCCCCGCGGTGCTCAGCCTCGTGGTCGCCGTGGTGGCGGTCGCGATGGTGGTGGTGGTCCTCTTCGGCTGGGAGGGCCGGTGACCGCCGCCGAGCGTGATCCCGGCCTCCAGCCCGAGCGGACCCGGCTGGCCTGGCGCCGCACCACCCTGGCGTGCACGGTGGTGGCTCTGCTGGCGGTCCGGCAGGCGCTGTACGGCGGGGTGACCGCGGCCGGGGTGCTCGCGGTGGCCCTGAGCCTGCTGGCCTGGCTGGGTCTCCTCGCGGTGGCCCACCGCCGGGTGGCGGTCATGGAGGCCGCCCGGCCCGCTCCGCTGCCGCCGCGCCACGCCCTGACGGCGGCCGCGTGCACGGTCGCGCTCGCGGTGTTCGCCGCCGCGGCACTGTTCTGACCGGTCGCGGGACCTCAGTCCTCCTGGCCCACGGTGACGACGATCTTGCCCCGGGTGCGTCCCTCCTGGTTGAGCCGGTAGGCGTCGGCGGCCTGTTCCAGCGGGAAGACCCGGTCCACGTGGACGGAGACGACGCCCTGCTCGGCGAGTTCGGCGAGGTGCGCGAGATCGGCGGCGTCGGGCCGCACGAAGGCGTAGCGCCCGCCGTAGGAGAAGACCTCGGCGTCGGCGACGGACGCGAGCCGGCCCCCGGGTGCGAGGGTCTCGGCGGAGACCCGGAGCGCTTCCCCGCCGACGGTGTCGAACGCCGCGTCGAAACCGTCGGGGACGAGGGCCCGGAGCCGGGCGGCCAGTCCGTCGCCGTACTCCACGGGTTCGCCGCCCAGCCGGCGTACGTAGTCGTGGTTGTGGGGCCCGGCCGTCCCGACGACCCGGCAGCCCGCGTGCCGGGCGAGCTGGACGGCGAGCGAACCGACCCCTCCGGCGGCCGCGTGGACCAGGACGGTCTCGCCCTCCCGGACCTTCAGGGTGCGGTGCAGCACCTGGTGGGCGGTGAGGCCGCACAGCGGAAGGCCGGCCGCCTCCTCGAAACCGAGGCCCGGGGGTTTGCGGGCGAGGGTGCGCACGGGTGCGGCGACGTACTCGGCGAAGGTGCCGCGCGAGAGGAAGTCCTCGCGTACGTAACCGATGACCTCGTCCCCCACCGCGAACTCGTCCACGGCGGCGCCGGGCTGGACCACGACGCCGGAGACGTCCCAGCCCGGGACGACGGGGAACACGGCTTCCAGTCCCGCCCGGAGGTAGCCCTCGCGGGCCTTCCAGTCGACGGGGTTCACGGCTGCGGCCCGCACCTTCACCAGGACCGAGTCCGGCCCGACCTTCGGGTCGGGCCGCTCGCCGTACTCCAGTACGTCGGCCGAGCCGTACCTGCTGTAGCTGATCGCCTTCATCCTCCGACGATCGGGGCGGGCCCGGGTCCCCGCAACTCAGGCGGTGACCGCGGCGCCGCGAGCGCCTGCCCGGTACGGCGGGGCGGGGACCCGGGATCACCGTGTGGATTCCGGGAGGGCACTGGACGACATACCGACTGGTCGGCATCATGGTCCCGAACGTTCGACCACCCCCGGAGGTGCGCCCCATGAGCCCAGTCCACCCGCCAGGTCTCGATCTCGACCTGCTACGCGGCCACCTCGACCGTGAGCGGCCGGGGCTGGTGAACGGACCGCTCGACGCCCGGGTCGTCGAGGGCGGCCGTTCGAACCTCACCTACATCGTCACCGACGGTTCAGGACAGTGGGTCGTGCGCAGGCCTCCGCTGGGCCACGTGCTCGCCACCGCGCACGACATGAAGCGCGAGCACCGGGTGATCAGCGCCCTGCACCCCACGGCGGTCCCGGTGCCGGAGACCCTCCTGCTCTGCGAGGACGACGCGGTCATCGGCTCGCCGTTCTACGTCATGGAGTACGTCGAGGGGACCCCCTACCGCACCGCCGAGCAGCTCGCCCCGCTCGGCGCCGAGCGCACCAGGGCGGTCGTCCTGGGCCTCGTGGACACCCTGGTGGACCTGCACGCCGTGGACCCCGCGACCGTCGGCCTCGGTGACTTCGGGCGCCCGGACGGCTTCCTGGACCGGCAGCTGCGGCGCTGGGGCAAGCAGCTGGAGGCCTCCCGCAACCGTGCGCTCGCCGGCATCGACGAGCTGCACGCCGCGCTCGGCCGGCAGCTCCCCGTCTCCCCCGCGCCCGCCGTCGTGCACGGCGACTACCGCCTGGACAACGTGCTGATCGGCCGGGACGACCGGATCAAGGCGGTCCTGGACTGGGAGATGTCCACGCTCGGTGACCCGCTCACGGACCTCGGTCTGCTCGTGATGTACAGCTCCGACCTGGACCTGCCCGAGTCACCCGTCTCCACGACCAGCGGCGCCCCGGGCCACCCCGGCCCCACCGAGCTGATCGAGCGTTACGCCGCCCGCTCCGGCCGCGACACCTCCGCCATCTCCTGGTACACGGCCTTCGCGTGGTTCAAGCTCGCCGTGATCCTCGAGGGCATCCACTACCGCTACACCCTGGGCCAGACCGTCGGCGCCGGCTTCGACCGCATCGGCGACCTGGTCCCCGTCTTCATCTCGCACGGCCTCACCACCCTCCAGGAAGGCTGATCACCCCGTGGACTTCGCATTCGACGCCCGTACCGAAGAGCTGCGCACCAGGCTGCTCACGTTCATGGACGAGCACGTGTACCCCGCCGAGGCGGTCGCCGAGGAGCAGCGCGCGCAGCTGGCCTCCCCCTGGGACACCCCGCAGATCGTGGAGGACCTCAAGGCCGAGGCACGCAGGCAGGGGCTGTGGAACCTCTTCCTCCCCGACGCGGAGTACGGCGCCGGGCTGACGAACCTGCAGTACGCCCCGCTGGCCGAGATCACCGGCCGCAGCCCGCACCTGGCGCCGACCGCGCTGAACTGCGCGGCTCCGGACACCGGGAACATGGAGGTGCTCTCGCAGTTCGGGTCGCACGAGCAGAAGAAGCAGTGGCTGGAGCCGCTGCTCGCCGGGGAGATCCGTTCGGCCTTCGCCATGACGGAGCCCGAGGTGGCCTCGTCGGACGCGACGAACATCGAGACCCGGATCACGAAGGACGGCGACTCCTACGTCGTCAACGGGCGCAAGTGGTACATCTCCGGGGCGATGAACCCGGACTGTGCGGTCTTCATCGTGATGGGCAAGACGGACCCGGACGGCGAGGACATCCGCCGCCAGCAGTCCATGATCCTCGTCCCGCGTGACACCCCCGGCGTCGAGGTGCGCCGCGCGATGCAGGTGTACGGCTACGAGGACCACTCCCACGGCGGCCACGCCGAGGTCGTCTTCACCGACGTACGCGTGCCCGCCACCGGCCTGATCGGCGAGGAGGGCGGTGGCTTCGCCATCGCGCAGGCGCGGCTGGGGCCGGGCCGGATCCACCACTGCATGCGGCTGATCGGGATGGCGGAGCGCGCGATCGAGCTGATGTGCAGGCGGGCCGTGGCCCGTACGGCCTTCGGTAAGCCGCTGGCCCAGCAGGGTGTCGTCCAGAACTGGATCGCGGACGCCCGGGTGACGGTGGAGCAGCTGCGGCTGCTGGTGCTGAAGACCGCCTGGCTCATGGACACGGTGGGCAACCGGGGCGCGCACACCGAGATCCAGTCGATCAAGATCGCGACCCCGCGCGCGGTCGTCGGGATCCTCGACCAGGCGGTGCAGCTGTACGGTGCCGGCGGCGTCAGCCAGGACTTCCCGCTGGCCGAGCTGTGGTCGTCGGCCCGGACGCTGCGGCTGGCGGACGGGCCGGACGAGGTGCACCAGCGTTCGCTGGCGCGGCGGGAGATCAAGAAGTACCTCTGAACCCGTTGCGGGGAGGCGCCCGGCGACCGCCTCCCCGGCGGGTCAGAAGGTGAGCTGCCAGCTGTCGATGTAGCCGGTGTCCCGCGCGGCGACGTCCCGCACCTGGAGCCTCCAGGTGCCGTTGGCGGACTCGCTCGACGCGTTCACCGTGTACGTCGCGATCACGTTGTCCGCGGAGTCGCTGCTGCTGGAGTTCTTCAGGCGATAGGCGGTGCCGTCGGGGGCGAGCAGGTCGACGACGAGGTCACCGCGGTAGGTGTGCTTGATGTCGACGCCCACCTCGAGCGCGGACGGGGCGTTGCCCGTACGGCCGGTGACCGGGACCGATGACGTCACCGCGGCGCCGGCGTCGGGTACGGAGACGTCGGCGGCGTTGCTGAAGACGGTTCCGGGCGGCGGAGTGGCCGACCCCTCGGACAGGGTCCAGACGGCGTGGGCGATCGCGTCGCTGTTGCGGTCCAGGGCCGTGTCGTTGATGTTGGCGGTGGTGTCGCACGACGAGTGGTAGCAGCGGTCGAAGGACTGGCCCGCCGTGCCGCCCCACTTCTGGGCCTGGGCGCTGGACTTGGTGTTGCTCGCCCCGGTGAACAGGCCTCCGACGGGCACGCCCGCGCTCTTGAAGGGCGCGTGGTCGGAACGGCCGTCGCCCTCGGTCTCTATCTCGGTGGGTACCGACAGGCCCGCGAAGTAGCTCTTGAAGGTCTGCTCGATGACGGGGTCGTCGTCGTAGACGAAGTAGCCGGCGTTGGGCGACCCGATCATGTCGAAGTTGAGGTACCCGTCGAGCTTGGAACGCTCGGCCGCGCCCAGGTTGTTGACGTAGTACTTCGAGCCGACGAGGCCCAGCTCCTCTGCTCCCCACCAGGCGAAGCGCAGGTGCTTGTCCGGTGCGAGCCGCGCCCGTGAGACGGCCAGCGCGGTCTCCAGCACGGCGGCCGATCCGGAGCCGTTGTCGTTGATGCCCGCGCCGGAGCCCACCGAGTCGAGGTGGGAGCCGGCCATGAGGACCTGGTCCGGGTCGCCGCCCGGCCAGTCGGCGATCAGGTTGTACCCGGTGGCGCCGCCGGAGGTGAACTGCTGGAGTGCGGTGGTGTATCCGGCCGCGTCCAGCTTGGCCTTCACGTAGTCGATGGAGGCCTTGTAACCGGGCCTGCCGTGGGCCCGGTTGCCGCCGTTGGCGGTGGCGATCGACTGGAGCTGGGCGAGATGCGCCTTGACGTTGGCGAGCGGGATGTCGGGGGCGGCGGCGACGGTCACGGGCGCCGCCTGGACGGCCGGGGCGGCGGTCGCCAGCAGGGCCGTGAGGGCGAGTGCGGCGGCGGGCAGGAATCTGCGTCGGACAGGTCTCATCGAGGGGCTCCGGATTCCGTTCGGGGACTGACGGAACGTGCGGGGGTCCCGAGGGCCGTGCACGGCCCTGGGTCTGGAGCGGTGGGGCGGGAAGCGCGCCCCCGATGCTCGGGCAAATGACGGAGCACCGTCAAGGGTGGAATCCGGACAGACGTGTTCGCTGAGCGGACAGCAGGACGGGGGCGCGAGGTCCGGGGCCGCCCCCTCCGCCCAGCACGCGGGCCCGCCCCGTCCGGCGGCCTCTCCGCGTGACGGAGCACACGGTGGGCCGCTACGCGCCGGGGGTTCTCTCCCTGCTCGGCGCGCCTCGCGCTGCGGCCCGGCCCCTCGGCGGGGGGCCGGGGCCCGCACACTCCGAATGGGTTTCCCGGCCCGGAGCCCCGGCCCCGGCGTCGCGTGAACCGGGAGGCCCCCATGCGCCCGCTCCACCTGTCCGCCGCGGCTCTGCTGCTGGCCGCCGCCCCCGCTTCGGCCGGTACGCACGGCACGACGCACACCACACCCGGGGACATCGCCGGCGGAGGTTTCGAGACGCCGGCCGTACCGGCCCCGCCCCTCTTCGCCACCTACCTCGGCGGACAGGCCGCGGGCCCCTGGGCGGCCGGCGGTCACAGCGTCGACCTGACCTCCGGCCGACTGTGGGACGCCGCCGAGGGCAGCCAGTCGCTGGACCTCAACGGCAGTACGTCCGGCAGTGTCTCGCAGACGCTACCGACGCACCCGCTGACCTCGTACGTCGTCAGCTTCGGACTGGCCGGCAACCCGGCGTGGGCCCCCGCCCTGAAGACGGGTGAACTCAGAGTCGACGGTGTCCCCGTGAGGACGTTCAGCTTCGACGTCACGGGCCACGGTTTCCGGAACAGGGGCTACGCCCGGCAGACAGCCGTCTTCAGCAGCCTGCCGAAGAACTCCGCCACCCTCACCTTCGCCAGTACCAGCCCCGGCCCCGGAGGCCCGGTCATCGACGGCGTCCGGGTCCGGAGCTGCCCGCTGGCCCTCTGCCCGCCGGCCTCCTGAGCAGGCGGCCCGGCTCCTTCAGGGGCGCAGGGCCCTCAGCAACAGATCGGCCAGGTGGTCCGCGACCTCCTGCTGGCTGAGCGGGCCTTCCGGGCTGTACCACGTGGACAGGTGGTGGACCGAGCCGAAGTGGTAGTCGACGACCAGGTCGGCCGGGGTCGCCGAGGAGAACACCCCGGCCCGCTGGCCCTCCTCGACCAGTGCCCGGAAGCGCTCGTGGTACCGCCGCCGCTCGATGCGCACCTGCTTGTTCTTCTCCGGGCTCAGATGGTGCATGGAGCGGAAGAAGATCGAGGCGTCGTCGAGGTTCTCGATGGTCGTGACGACGACGTCCGCCGCCGCTTCACGCAGCCGCTGCTCGATCGGCGCCCGGGCGTTCGCGAAGGCGTCGAGCCGCTCCTGCTGGAGCCTCAGCACCCGGGCGTAGACCTCCTGGAGGAGGTCCTCCTTGGAGCCGAAGTAGTGGTAGAGCGCGCCTTTGGTGACGCCCGCCGCCTCGACGATCTCCTGCACGGAGGTGCGGTCGTAGCCGCGCTCCGCGAAGAGCCGGGTGGCGGCGGCCAGCAGCCTCTGGGGGACGGGCGTACCGTTCCCGTCCGTCGCCTTGGCCATTGCCGCCACCTGCCCTCTCGTACCGCGCGTGCACTGTTCTAACGGGGGGAACGCAGTTCCCGCCTGAGGATCTTCCCACTCGCCGTCTTCGGGAGCTCGGTCAGGATCTCCACCTCGCGCGGGTACTTGTAGGCGGCCAGCCGTTCCTTGCAGTACGCGCTGAGCTCACCCGGTTCCGTCCCGGCGCCCGGCCGCAGGCTGACATAGGCCCGGACCGTCTCTCCCCGGTAGGCGTCGGGGACGCCCACGACGGCCGCCTCGCGGACCGCCGGGTGGGTGTGGAGGACGTCCTCGACCTCACGGGGCCAGACCTTGAAGCCGGAGGCGTTGATCATGTCCTTCTTGCGGTCCACGACGTACAGCCAGCCCGCCGTGTCCATGAAGCCGATGTCCCCGGTGCGCAGTTCCCCGTCCGGGAAGGCGGCCTCGGTGGCCTCGGGCAGATTCCAGTAACCGGAGACGACCTGCGGTCCGCGCACGGCGATCTCGCCCTGCTCGCCGAAGGGGACGTCGTCACCCTTCTCGTCGATGATCCGGACCACCGTGTCCGGCCCGGGAACACCGACGGACAGGGTCCCTGAGGCGGGGTCGACCGGCGCCTCGTGTTCCGGCGGCACGGCGGCACAGGGCGCGGTGCACTCGGTGAGTCCGTAGCCGTTGCGGATGTACGGGCCGAAACGGTCACGGAACTCCTCGACCAGCGCGGGCGGCAGAGGCGCGCCACCGGAGGAGATCACCTTGAAGGAGGCGAAGTGCTCCCGGGTGGCCTCCGGGTGCGCGGCGAGCGCCATGAAGGCGGTCGACGGGCCCACGGTGTAGGAGGGGCGGTGCTCCGCGAAGGCTTCCAGGACGACGCTCGCCTCGAAGCGGTAGGCGAGGACCAGGGTGCCCGCGTTGGCGATACAGGCGGCGAGCTGGCACACCATGCCGGTGATGTGGAAGAGCGGGGCGAGCGCGAAGTAGGCCGATCCCTCGTCGACGGGGTGGCCGGCCCGTTGGCGCTCCGCGTTGATCATGATGTTGCCCTGGGAGTTCATGGCGCCCTTGGGGGTGCCGCTCGTCCCGGAGGTGTAGCTGATCAGGGCGGTGTCCGAAGCGGTGAGCTCCCGTCCCTCGGGGGCCGCGAGACCGCGGCGGGCCACCTCCACCAGATCAAACGCCCGGTCCTCGGGGCCGGGCGCGGGAAGCCGCTCGAAGCCGAGCACGCGCGGGTCGCCGGCCGACTGGAGGTCGAGCTCACAGGCCGTGACGGCGGTCCTCACGCTCGGGGCCGCCTCTGCGGTGGCCCGCAGACAGGACTCCCAGGCCCGGTCGGAGCAGATGACCGCGCTCACTTCCGCGTCCTTCAGTACGTGGCCGACCTCGCCGGACTTGTACATCGGGTTGAGCGGGACGACGGTCGCGCCGGCCTTCCACGCGCCGAGCAGCGCGAGGACGAAGTGCGGGGTGTTCTGCAGCATGATCGCGACCCGGTCGCCGCGTCGCAGTCCCTCGGCGGCGAGGTGTCCTGCCACGGAGTCGGACAGTTCGTCCGTCTCGCGGTAGCTGAGGCGTCCGTCGAAATAGGCGAGCGCGGTGTGGTCGGGGGCCCGCCCGACGGCCGCGCGGAAGGCGTGCACCATGGTCTCGGCCGGCTGGACGGGGGCGAGCTGGGCCTCGCTGAGCAGGGCTGTCCAGGGCTTCGCCGCGTAGATCGAGCCGGTCATGCGCCGGCCCCCTCCCACTTCTGCTGCAGGTGGTTCATGTTGCCGATCCACTTGTCGGGGTCCTTGGCGCGGGCACTGTAGTAGCCGGCCACCTCGGGGTGCGGCAGGACCAGGAAACGGTCCTGTTCCATCGCGTCGAACAGGGCGTCGGCGACGGCCTCCGGCTCGATCGCGGTGGGCGCGAGCACGAGGTCGCCCGCGGAACCGGACGCCGTGAGCATGTCCGTACGCACACCCTGGGGGCAGATCGTGTGGACCTTGATGCCACGGTGCCGGTAGGTCAGCGAGAGCCACTCCGCGAAGGCGACGGCGCCGTGTTTGGTCACGCTGTACGGGGCGGCGCCGATCATCGTCAGCAGGCCGGCCGCCGAGGCGGTGGAGACGAAGCGGCCACTGCCGCGCTCCAGCCAGTCCGGCAGCAGTGCCTTCGCCGCGCGGACGTGCGCCATCACGTTGACGTCCCAGGCCGCGGCCCAGACGTCCTCCTCGGCGAAGGCGTCCCCACCCGACGCGAGTCCGGCGTTGGCGCAGTAGACGTCCACCGTGCCGTCGAGCGCGTCACGCGCGGCGTCCACGATGCCTGAGGCGTCGCCGGCCACGACGATGCCGCCGATCTCCTCGGCGAGTGCCTCGATCCGGCCGGCGTCGAGGTCGTTGACGACCACCCGCGCGCCCCCTGCGGCGAATCTCCGGGCGAGGGCGGCTCCGATGCCTCCTCCTGCTCCCGTCACCACTACACCAGCGCCCTGCACCGTGCTCATCGGTTCCGCCTCTCTCAGCCGTATTCCCCGGCAGACTAACCAGTCGGTATGTGATCGGGGAAGGGGGTGCGGAGCAGGACCGGGAAACTGCCCGGTCACGGCCGTTCCGTGCGGACCGCACCCGCGCTAGCGTGCGTGACCATGGCAGTCGACGTGATCACGGAGGTAGCACGATGACCCTGTCCAGGCGTGGTTTGCTGGCTGTCGGCGGTGCGGTGGGAACCCTCGCGGCGACCGCCGCCGGGCCGGGGACGGCCGTCGCGGCCGGCCGGGAGCACGGGGCCGGACGCGCCCGGGTGCGTACCGGCTTCGAACGGCTGACCGCCGACGGCTACCGGCTGCTCGCCGGGCAGAAGGTCGGCATCGTCACCAATCCCACCGGGATCACCTCGGACGTCGGGCACATCGTCGATGTGATGCACCCCGACGACCGGGTGGACCTGACAGCCGTCTTCGGCCCCGAGCACGGCTTCCGGGGCACCGCGCAGGCGGGCGGCTCGGAGGGGCGCTACGACGACCCGGCGACCGGGCTGCCGGTCTACGACACGTATCTGAAGAGCGGACGGCCGCTGGCCGACGTCTTCACCGCGTCGGGTGTCGACACGGTGGTCTTCGACATCCAGGACGCGGGCGCCCGCTTCTACACGTACATCTGGACCCTGTACGACTGCATGGAGGCCGCCGCGCTCGCGGGCAAGCGGTTCGTCGTCCTGGACCGGCCGAACCCGGTCACCGGCCGGGCGGCGCTGGGGCCCGTGCTCGACCCGGCCTTCGCGACCTTCGTGGGACGCCGGGAGATCGCGCAGGCGCACGGCATGACGGTGGCGGAGCTCGCGCTGCTCTTCAACGCGGAGTTCCTGGCGGACCGGCCGGCGGAGCTGGACGTGGTGAAGATGTCCGGATGGCGCCGCAAGGACTTCTTCGACGAGACGGGCCTGCCGTGGGTGCCGCCGAGCCCCAACATGCCGACGCCGGAGACAGCGCTGGTCTACCCGGGGACGTGCCTGTTCGAGGGAACCAACCTCTCCGAGGGCCGGGGCACGACACGGCCGTTCGAACTGCTCGGCGCGGAGGGTGTCGACCACCGGTGGGCGGCGGCCGCGAACGCCCTGGAGCTGCCCGGGGTCGCCTTCCGCGAGGCGTACTTCGCGCCGACGTTCTCCAAGTTCCAGGGGAAGACGGTGGGCGGGGTCCAGGTGCACGTCCAGGACCGGGGGGCCTTCGACCCCGTACGCACCGGGATCGCGCTGCTGGTCACGGCGAAGCGGACGTGGAGCGGGTTCGCGTGGCGGGCGGACAACTGGATCGACAAGCTCACGGGCAACACCCGGGTCCGCACGATGATCGACGCCGGGGCGGACACGGACGAGGTCGTGGGCGCCTGGGCTGCCGACCTCGCCGCGTTCCGCAGGACGCGGCGGGAGTACCTGTTGTACCGGTGAGTGCCGGTGGGTCTGTTTCCCCCGTCCGGCCGGACGGGGGAAACAGACCCACCACGATGTGCCGACGGCTTCAGCGGTGCGAGGGGAACTCCACGACCAGCTGGTAGGTCGGCCGGTTCTGCCAGTGGATCGGCTTCTGCGAGATCCCGCCCAGCGGACGGTGGATGATCGCGTCGGTGCACCACTGCTCACCGGCCTTGCAGCTGTCGTCACCCGGGTAGACCTCCCCGGCCGGCGCCGCGGCTGCCTCCTTCAGCGTGCCGAGCAGCGCGGACCGGCAGGCGCTCAGGTCGCCGCCGCCGCAGTACGTCCTGGCCAGCGGCCCCTTGACGGGCTGTCCGAGGACCTGGCGCAGGTCCTTGTCGACGAAGCCCCACCAGCCGTACTGGAAGGCGCTGCCGCTGTGCGCCCCGCTCGGCCCGTGGCTGGCGGCCGGGGACTCGTCCGTGGCCAGGCTCGCGGTCAGCGCCGTGTAGAGACCGTCGCCCAGCCCGGGACGGAACTCCGCCTCGACCAGCTTCGGCCACCACGCGTCCATGATCCGTACGGCGTCGGCGTGCGTGTACGCGTGCGAGCCCGGGGCGGTCTCCTTGCGCTGTGCGCCCGACGCCCGCCAGGAGTCCAGCTGCTGGACCACCGAGTTGAGCGCCGGGTCCGTGACCGGCTGGGAGCGCAGCACCTTCAGGAGTTCGGGCAGCAGTTGCTCGCCCCGCAGGTCGGTGAGGGCCGCCTCCTCCATGGCGCGGGTGAGGGAGGCGCGGGTCACGCCGCCCTCCTCGACGAGTCCGGACACCCGGTCGTCGAGCAGATCGCCCCGGTGCACCGCGCCGAAGCCGAACGCCGCGGTGGAGTAGTCCCGGGCCTGCCGGTTGTTCCAGGAGATGTAGTAGTCCTGGCCGCTGGAGTGCGGGTGCTCGGCGAACGGGGTGTAGTCGGCGGTGTTGGCCGCCGGGTCGTAGCCCTGCCACTGGTACGCCTTCTCGGCCTTGACCGGGAACGCCGCGTCCACCCCCGGTGCGCGCACCGGGTTCATCCCGCTGTTGTAGTAGGCCGTGGTGCGTGAGTCCGCGTAGAACCAGTTGAAGGCGTAGTCGATGTGGCTCGCCGCCTGCTGGAAGGAGGCTGCGTCCGTCACGTACGCCGGATCGTTGAGCAGCTGGAAGCCGATGATCGAGTCGGCCTCGTGCCGGTAGGTGGTGCGCAGCGAGGTGTAGGCGACGGGTTCGCCGTCCACCGTGGCGCGGTGGGTGACGATGCCGTGGTCCGTACGCCACACCTGCATCCGGTAGGAGCCCTTGGCGGTGGAGTCGGCGACGGTGGGTTTCCAGGAGTTGGTGCGCTCCAGCTTCTCCATGGCGGTGCAGGCGCCGTCGTTGCGGTAGTGCGTGGAGTCCTTGGAGGGCGCGGAGCCGTCGGGTTCGCAGAGCTCGACGGCGTAGGTGTCGGTGATGTCCTGGGCCGCCGAGGTGGCACTCCACGCGTAGTCCTGGCCACGGCCCATCTGGATGTACATGCCGACTCCGGCGAAGGAGACACCGCGGGCGCTGATGCCGGGGCCCTGGAGTTCCTGGAGCATCATCAGCTGCGGGGCGAAGTAGCCGGTCTGGGGGCCCATGACGGCGACCGGGTTGCCGCTCGCGGTGTGCTCGCCGGACACGAGGAGCGCGTTGGACATCCCGCGCTTCTGCGCGCCGTCGCCGGACCCGGGCAGCGAGCCCCCGGGGACGACCCCGTCGTCGTACATGCCCTGCAGGGACTCGAGCGCGGCCGGCGCGTCCACCGGGGCCTTCCTGTTCGTGCCCGCCGAACCGGTGCGGTCGTAGACCAGGGGTTCCGGGGTGACGGAGCCCGGATCGGGAAGGGCGGCGCCCCGGGCCTTGTCGGGCTTGCCCGCGTACGGGAACGAGGTGCCGTCGTGGACGGTGAGGACCGCCTCGGGGTCGTTGCGCTGGCGGAAGGACTCCCAGACGCGGGTGCCCTCCTCGACGCCGTACTTCTGCTGGGCGGCGAGCAGGGACAGCGCGGCCTGGACCTCACCGCCGCCTCCCCCGCCGAACTGCCCGCCGACGACCGAGGCGATCGAGATCAGGTCGGTCAGCTCGAACGGCTGGATCTCGCCGATGTTCGTGATGGAGTCGATCTTCCCGGTGAGGACGTACTCGCCCGGGAAGTAGCGGCCCTTCTTGGACTTCACCCGGTAGGCGTTGATCCCGTCGACATAGGCCTGGGCGTCGGCCATGGCCTGTTCGCCGCGCGCGCCCTCGGTGGTCCTGATGCGTTCGACCTGGGCCTCGAGATCCGCCTCGGTGTACGGGGCCTGCGGCCAGAACTGCTGCTCCAGACCCTGGTTGGCCAGTGCTCCCCCGGCGAAGGAGGTCAACTCGCCTCGTCCGATGTGACGGAAGAGGTCCATCAACCACAACCGGTCCTGTCCGGCGGCGAACCCGGCGCCGAACTCGGTGCCGTAGCGGGTGGTGCCCTTGATGTGGGGAACACCGCTCTTCTTGTCCCGGGTGATCGTGACGTCCTCGCGCGGCTTCGTCACGGACTCGACCTGGTCGGCGGCGACCCCGAAGGAGGCGTCGTTGAAGAAGTCGGTCAGCTTCCGGTCGGTGAGGCTCGTATGCCCCGCGACCAGGCCGTTGTAGCGGTCGAGCTGGTCGTCGCTGTGCGCCGGGTGTGTGCCGAACGCCTTGTTGCCGAGGATCTCGACGAGCGTGGCGTTGCCGTTCTCCCCGGGCGGCAGGATGTCGGCGCACTGATTTCCGCAGTGGTCGGTGACGGCGGGGGGCTCCGGCTCCGCCGCTCCGGCGCCGGGCGCGGTGGCGAGCAGGGACGTACCGAGAGCGAGGACGGCCGCGACTGTGGCGGCTCCGAGCGTGCGGGTGCGTGGGGGCATGCGTGCTCCTCCGGGTGGCCGATGCGCCGGAGGTTACTGGCGGTACACCCCGCCCGTAAGGTGAACATCGGTCACTTTTTCCGAATCACCACACGCCGGCACACGGCCCCACACGGCCCGTCTCGTTCCGTGGACACATTTCACCTTTGGATGGAGCCGAATCGGGCAGTCGTACGTCCATCCCTTGACGCCGAAGTACGAGTGACGGAGGTGGCAGTGTCATGGCCGGTTTCCGAAGTCTTGCGAGACAGGTCCGCGATCCGCGGGGCGATCTGGCTCTGCGCAGGTACTCGCTGCGCAAATGCCTGGAGCGGTTCGCCCCGTACGGTCACCGGGCGACCTGGGATCATCTGTGCGCCCGGCACGGGATCGAGCCCGAGGACAGGGCCCCCGAACCGGTGCGTCTGATCCGCGCACTGGAGGAACTGGAGGAGGCGCGGACCGTGTGGCTCGCGTACGAGACGGGCTTCGCCGAACGGCGGCGCCGCGAGAAGCACGACGGGCTGCGCCGGCCCGGCACATTCGACGACTGGCACCGGCGGACGTGGGGAGGCAACGGCATCGCGCACTGCGACGACCCGGAAATCCATCCGAGCGCCCCTCTGGCGGAGGTCCTGCGGCGGCTGATCTCGGCCCTGGGCGCGAAACCCGGTGCCGCCTGCCCGGTCTGCGCGGCGACCGGGATCGTCTGGCGGCAGGACCTGGACCGGGAACCGTGGGCCGGTCCGGTCTGCACAGGGTGCGGCATCGTCGTCCCCCGGCCCGTCCTCACGGCGGGCGCGCTGGCCAGGGCCAGGGGAGCCGCACGGACACGGGATCTGACGGCGTCGGCCGCCTGAGGCGGACGGGTCACCGAGGAGACGGCCGGAGCCGGGGCGCGCTCAGGAACGGCCGGCCGCGCCCCGCTCGGGCATCAGCCGCGAACCGGCCATGCGTGCGCCGAAGGCGTCGTCGGGGTTGGACAGCACACAGGTCTCCAGCGACAGGCAGCCGCAGCCGATGCAGTCGGTGAGGTGGTCGCGCAACCGCTCCAGCTGCTTGATGCGGTCGTCGAGTTCCGAGCGCCACGCCAGGGAGAGCCGGCCCCAGTCCTCGTGGTTCGGCGTGCGCTCCTCCGGCAGTTCGGCCAGCGCCTCCCTGATGGTGGCGAGCGGGATGCCCACCCGCTGTGCCGCCCGGATGAACGCCACCCGGCGTAGCGCGTCCCTGGTGTAACGGCGCTGGTTTCCACTGGTGCGGCTGCTGCTGATCAGGCCCTTGGACTCGTAGAAGTGCAGGGCGGACACCGCGGCGCCGCTGCGGGCGGAGAGCTGACCGACGGTGAGTTCCTGGAATGACTGCGGGATCTGTGGCACTCCTCCGACCCTAACGGTCACACCTCGGACTCTGCCGCCACTTCGAGAACCCGGCCGGTCCGTCGTTGACAGGGACGCGCGGCCCAACCATGCTGAGCAAGCGCTTAGACATTGCCCCGGAGGGGGCGGCCGACAGCTGGAAGGCAGGGACCAGGAACATGGCAGAGCCGAAGATCTTCACGTCCGCACAGGAGCTGCGGGACGCCGTGGGCGAGGAGCTCGGGCACAGCGACTGGCTGGAGGTCGAGCAGAAGCGGATCGACCAGTTCGCCGAGGCCACGGGCGATCACCAGTGGATCCATGTGGACCCGGAGCGCTCCGCGAACGGCCCCTTCGGCACGACGATCGCGCACGGCTACCTCACGCTGTCGCTGCTGCCGGTGCTCGTGCCGCAGATCCTTCGGGTCGAGGGCGCCAGGATGGGCATCAACTACGGGACCAACAAGGTCCGCTTCCCCTCCACCGTCCCGGTGGGCTCGCGGCTGCGCGCCACCGCCGTGCTCAAGAGCGTCGAGGAGGCGGGCGGCGGTGTGCAGGTGACCGCCCTCGTCACGGTCGAGCGCGAGGGCGGCGACAAGCCCGCCTGCGTCGCGGAGTCGGTGTCGCGCTACTACTTCTGAGCCGAGGCACCGCTTCGGAGTGCGGGGTGCGCCGGGCCCGCGGGGGTGCCCGGCGTCACTTCCGGGCGCCCACCATGCGCAGGACGAGATCCGCGTAGAGGCTGCCGACCTCATCGGGCGTCCGGCTGCCCTGCGCGTTGAACCAGCGCGCCACGTCGATGCAGAGGGACAGCACGGCGAGCGTGGTGCCCGGGACGTCGGGGACGTCGAACTCCCCGGCCCGGACACCGTCAGCGATGATCCGGCGGACCGCGGCGTCGCTCCGCCTGCGCAGGGCGACGATCTCGGCGCGGTGCTCGTCACCGAGCGCCTCCAGCTCGTACTGCACGACCCGGGCCGTGGTGTGCCGCTCGGCGTGCCAGCTGACGAAGGACCGGACCGCGTCGGCGAGCCGCTCGGCCGCCGTGCCGTCCCTGTCGGCCGCCGTCTCCAGGAGGAGCAGGGCCCTGTCGTGGCCGATCCTGCTGATCCGGTGGAGCAGCTCTTCCTTCGTCTTGTAGTGGATGTAGAGCGCGGCCGGGCTCATCCCCGCCCGGCCGGCGATGTCACGGGTGGTGGTCGCGTGGTAGCCGCGCTCGGCGAAGGCCTCGACGGCCGCGAGGAGCAGCCGCCTCGCCGCTTCGGGCGTGACCTCGCTCCACGGCGTGCTGTCGCCGTCGGTCTCCTCCGCCGTGCTCATCGCCACATGCCCCTTTCCGCTGGCAGGACGAACACCATACCGCGAACCTGAGCAAGCGCTTAGAGCGCTCGTGCGGTGAGATCGTCAGAGCTTCTGGAAGGGGTCGTGCTCGGCGAGGATCTTCTCCAGCCTGGCCTGGTCGACCCGGCTGACGATCTGCCCCGCCTCCTGCCGGTCCCTGATGACCTTGGCGAGGGTGAAGCACGAGGTGACGAGATAGAGGACGCCGATGGCGAGGAAGGCCCGCACCCAGGCGTCGGCGTCCAGGAAGAAGACACCGAGGGCCACCGCGCCCGTCGCGACCCCGAAGGAAAGGACGGCCTGCCCGTAGAAGGCGCTGGTGCTCTGCTGCTTGACCGATGTCGTCTCACTCATACCGCACAGCATCCGGCCCGGTGGAGTACGCCCGCATCCGCCGGCGTACTCATTTCGGTACCCAGAAAACGGCCCCGGCCGGTCAGAAGGCGGAGACGCCCGTCAGCGCCCGGCCGATGATCAGCTTCTGGATCTGGCTGGTGCCCTCGTACAGGGTCATCACCCGCGCGTCCCTGACCAGCTTGCCCACGGGGTACTCGTCGATGTAGCCGTAACCGCCGAACACCTGCAGGGCGTTGTTCGCCGCACGGACCGCGGCCTCGGAGGCGAAGAGCTTCGCCGTCGACGCGGCGGTGGCGAAGTCCTGGCCGCGGTCGATGAGATCGGCGACGCGCCAGGTCAGCATGCGGGCGGCGTCCACGTCCACGGAGATGTCGCTGATGAGCTCCTGGACGAGCTGGTAGCTCGCGATGGACTTGCCGAACTGTTCGCGCTCGCCCGCGTAGCGCACCGCGGCGTCCAGGGCGGCCTGCGCGATGCCGACGCAGCCGGCGGCGACCGACATCCGGCCCTTGGCCAGGGCGGACATGGCGATGGAGAAGCCCTTGCCCTCGGGACCCAGGAGGGTGGAGGCGGGCACCCGGACGTCCTCCAGCACCAGCTCGGCCGTGGCCTGGCCGCGCAGCCCGAGCTTGCCGTGAATGGTGCGCCGGGTCAGGCCGGGGGTGTCGGCGGGCACCAGGAAGGCGGAGACACCCCGGTGCCCCGGCGTGTCTCCCGTACGGGCGAACAGCAGGACCACATCGGCCCAGGTGCCGTTGGTGATGAACATCTTGGAGCCGTTGATGACGTAGTCCCCGCCGTCCCGCACGGCCCGGGTGGCCAGGTTCCCGGCGTCGGAGCCGGTGCCCGGCTCGGTGAGACCGAAGCAGCCGACCGCCTCGCCCGCGGTGAGCTTCGGCAGCCACTGCCGCTTCTGCTCCTCGCCGCCCCAGGAGGCGATCGTCTTGGCGACCAGGCCGAGCGAGACGGACACGATGCCGCGCACCGAGGAGTCACCGCGGCCGAGCTCCTCGGTCACCAGGCAGTACGCGAGGTGGTCCCCACCGGAACCTCCGTACTCCTCCGGGACCGTGAGTCCGAGGAAGCCGAGGGCGCCCAGTTTCTTCACGATCGACTTGTCGACACTCTCGGCACGGTCCCACTCGACGGCATGCGGAGCGATCTCCCGCGCGACGAAGTCCTCGGCGAGCTGCCGGACGGCGTCCTGCTCCTCGCTCAGCTCCAGGTTCATCCTGCACACCCCACTTTTAATTAGCACTGCTAGTTTTATGTTCGCAGGCCCTACTATGTGCCGCATGGCCCGACCGCGCAAGCCCCTCCTCAGCAGAGACCGCATCGTCGAGGCGGCGGGCGCGCTCGTCGACGCCGAAGGACTGGACGCCGTCTCGACCCGTCGGCTCGCCGCCGAGCTGGGGGTGAGCGGTCCCTCGCTCTACAACCACTTCCGGAACAAGGACGAGATCCTCGACGCGGTCGCCGACGCCGTGTCCGCCCAGGTCGACCTGTCGATGTTCGAGGAGTCCGATCCGCGCGACTGGGCCGCCGCCCTGCACGACTGGGCCGTCTCCTACCGGGCGGCGCTCGCCGCGCACCCCCACATCGTCCCGGTGCTGGCCCAGGGACCCGGCCGCCGCCCGGCCGGCCTGCGGGTCGCCGACGCGGTCTTCGGCGCCATGGTCCGGGCCGGCTGGCCGCCCGCCCAGGCCACCTACATCGGCGCACTGATGCGCTACTTCATCACCGGGTCGGCGCTCGGCTCCTTCGCCCGCGGATTCGTCGACGACGAGACGGCGTACGACCCCGCCGACTACCCGCACCTCGGCCAGGCCCACCTGCTGGCCGACCGCCGCCAGCAGGTCGACGAGGGAGCCTTCGAGGCGGGGCTGCGTGCCCTGCTGGACGGCCTCGCGCTCCAGTACGAGCAGGCGGCCGCCAAACGCACCGTTCGGCCCGCGCCGAACGGTGCGTGACGCATCCTGGCCGCATGGTCCGTACGACACCGCATGATCCTGCCGCGCCCCGGCTCGCCGCGCCGGCGTCCCTGCTCGCCGACGAGACCCGCGCCTCCTTCTGCCTGGCCCTGCTCGACGGCCGGGCCTGGACCGCGGGTGAGCTGGCCCGCAGCGCGGGGGTGGCCGCCTCGACGGCCAGTGAACACCTGGGCAAGCTGGTCGCGGGCGGGCTGCTCGCCGAGGAGCGCCAAGGCCGCCATCGCTATCCGCGGCTCACCGACGGGCGCGTCGCGCAGCTGATCGAGGAGCTGGCCGCTCACGCCCACCCCGGTGCCCGGACGCCCCCGCGCACGCTGCGCGAGGCGAGCCTCCAGCACGCGCCGGCCCGGGGGCGCACCTGCTACGACCATCTCGCCGGGCGGCTCGGCATCCGCATCACCGATGCGATGACCGAGCGCGGACTCCTGCGGCAGGACACCGGTTTCGCACTGACCGGGGACGGCGTGGAGTGGTTCGGCGCACTCGGCGTCCCCCTCGGCACCACGTCGCACAGGCCCCTGGCACGCGGCTGTCTCGACTGGACCGAGCGGCGCCCGCACCTGGCGGGTGCCGCCCCGTACTGGACGCCGGATGGTGCGAACGGGTCGGGACGGGCAGAGCGGTCCGGGCGACCTCCGCCGGGCTGCGTGCCCTGTCGGAGCATCTGGGCATCGAACCCGCGGCCGTCGACGCGAGCTGACAGTTCGGCGGGTCCCGAAGGATTTCCGGCTTACCGTCGTGGTCATGACGACGACACCACCGGCACAGGCCGCCGCGCCGGCCACCTCCGGACACGACTGGCGCGCCCCGGCCGCAGCCTGCGTCACGGTCCTCCTGTGGGCCTCCGCATTCGTCTCCATCCGCAGCGCGGGCGAGGCGTACTCACCGGGGGCGCTGGCGCTGGGCCGGCTCCTCGCGGGCACGCTGACGCTCGGCGCACTCCTGCTCGTACGCCGCGAAGGGCTGCCGTCCCGGGCGGCCTGGCCGGGTGTCGTCGGGTCCGGGCTCCTCTGGTTCGGGCTCTACATGGTCGTGCTCAACTGGGGTGAGCAGCAGGTCGACGCGGGCACGGCGGCCATGATCGTGAACGTCGGGCCGATCCTGATGGCGCTGCTGGGCGCCAGGCTGCTCGGGGAGGCGCTGCCGCGCCGGCTCGTGACGGGCATGGCGGTCTCGTTCGCGGGCGCCGTCGTCGTCGGTCTCTCCATGTCCGGCCACGGGAGTTCCTCGGTGCTCGGCGTGGTCCTGTGCCTGCTGGCCGCCCTGTCGTACGCGGGCGGGGTGGTCATCCAGAAGCCGGCACTGCGGCACGGATCCCCGCTCCAGATCACCACGTTCGGCTGTCTGGTCGGCACGGTCGCCTGCCTGCCCTTCACCGGCGTCCTGGTCTCCGAAGCGGCGGACGCCCCCGTGTCCGCCACGCTGAACATGGTCTACCTCGGGGTGTTCCCGACAGCGCTGGCCTTCACCACCTGGGCCTATGCGCTGGCCCGGACCACCGCGGGCCGGATGGGCGCGACGACGTACGCGGTGCCCGCCCTGGTGGTGGTGATGTCCTGGCTGCTGCTCGACGAGGTACCCGCACTGCTCACCGTCGCGGGCGGGCTGCTCTGCCTGGCGGGGGTCGCGGTCTCACGGACCCGGGCTCGGAACCGCGGCGCGTCGGACGGTCCGGCGGTGGCGGCGGATCCACCGGCGGAGGCCGGGCAGGGGACGGCCGGACGGATCTGAGCACCACCGCCGGGCGGGCCGGGCGTCCTTCCGGCGAGTGGCCGAGGCCCCTCCCGCCCACCGCGCCGGAGCCGCACGCCGGGAGATGCGCCACATCCGTGCGGAGGCCCGCCCTCGCGCGGGGCCGGGCACCCGGAAGATCACCGAGTCGTGCGGCCCACCGGCCGCACCACGCCCCGGAGAGCGCGCACGAGGCCCCGCTCCCGGATCGCCGACGGCCAGACACGGCGGAGGCTCCCGCCGGACACCACGGGTGTCCCCGGATGGTGCTGCGGACGGGATACGCGACGGCACGGCCCCGGCCTCACCGCGCGCAGGCCGTCGGACGAGGTGGTCCGCACCGTGAGGGGCTGAGGCCGCCTGGAGGGGCGGCGGTCCGGCCTCCCGTGCCCCCGCTCCGGTCAGAACACGACCAGCGCGCGTCCTCCCTTGCCCGCGATCATGTTCTCGAAGGCCGCCGGGATGCCGTCCAGCGAGATCCGTTCCGTCACCAGCATGGAGAGGTCGAACCGTCCGGCGCGGATGTGCTCGGCGAGCACCGGCAGGTCGCGTGCGGGGTCGCTGTTGCCGTAGACGCAGCCGGTGAGCGAGCGGCCCCAGTGGAAGATTTCCAGGGCGTTGAAGGTCACCTGCTGGTCCTTGCCGCCGATGCCGACGACCGTGGTGCGGCCGCCTCGGCGGGTCGACTCCCAGGCGCCGCGGATCGTGGCGGGGCGGCCCACGCACTCCACGGCGACGTCCGCGCCCTGGCCGCCGGTGAGCTTGCGGATCGCGCGCGGTGTGGTGTCGGAGGCGACGACGTAGTCGGTGGCACCGGCCCGGCGTGCGAGTTCCTCCTTCTCCGGTGACACGTCCACGGCGATGATCTTCGACGCTCCGGCGATGCGGGCGGCCTGCAGGACGGCGAGGCCGACTCCGCCGATCCCGAGGACGACGACGCTCTCGCCCTCGCGGACCCGGGCGGAGTGGTGCACCGCCCCGTATCCGGTCAGGACCGCGCAGCCGAGCAGCGCGGCGTCGGTGAGCGGGACACCGGCCGGGGCGGGCAGTACGCAGTTCGCGGCGACCACGGTCTCCTGCGCGAAGGCGGCGACGTTCAGCCCGGGGTGGAGCTCGGTGCCGTCGGCCGTACGGGCATGGACGGCGGCGGCGCCCTTCAGCGCGTCGGCGCAGAGCCAGACCTCGCCGATCCCGCAGTGGAAGCAGGCTCCGCAGGACGGCGCCCAGTTGAGGACGACCCGGTCACCGGCGGCGACATGGGTGACGCCCTCGCCGACGGCGAGCACCGTGCCCGCTCCCTCATGACCGAGGACGGCGGGGACGGGCAGCCGCATGGTGCCGTTGGACAGGGACAGGTCGGAGTGGCAGACCCCGGCAGCGGCGAGCGTGATGCTCACCTGGCCGGGACCGGGCTCCGGGAGTTCGATGTCGGTGATCTCCAGGGGAGCTCCGACGGCGGGCAGTACGGCGGCGCGGACCACGAACAGACTCCTCGGTGGGTCGGTGGATCGGCGGGGGTCAGAACTGGAGGGACTTGGTCTGGAGGTACTCGGAGAGGCCGTGCGGGCCGAGCTCGCGGCCCACCCCCGACTGCTTGTAACCGCCGAAGGGCGCCAGCGGGTTGAAGCGTCCGCCGTTGATGTCGACCTGGCCGGTGTCCATGCGGCGGGCGAAGGCCACGGCCTCGTCGTCGTCCGCGCCCCAGACGGCGCCGGCCAGCCCGTACACGGTGTCGTTGGCGATCCGCAGGGCGTCGTCCACGTCCTCGTACCGCAGGATCGACAGGACCGGGCCGAAGATCTCCTCCCGCGCGATGGTCATGCCGGGCGTCACGTCGGCGAACACGGTGGGGCTGACGTAGTAGCCCTGGTCCCTGGGCGCCTCGGGGCCTCCCGCGACGAGGCGGGCGCCCTCCTCGATGCCCTTCTCGATGTAACCCCGCACCCGCGCCTGCTGCTTGGCGTTGACGACGGGGCCGACCCGCTCCCCGGGAACGTACTTGGCGACGGCTGTGGCGGCGAGGCTCACCGCCTCCTCGTACCGCTCGGCGTCGACCAGCATCCGGGTCCAGGCGCTGCACGTCTGGCCGGAGTTGGACATCACGTTGGCCACGCCGACGTTGACGGCCCTGGCGAGGTCGGCGCCGGGCAGGATCACGTTGGCGGACTTGCCGCCGAGCTCCAGCGCGACGCGCTTGACCGCCGCTCCGGCGGTGGCGCCGATCTGCTTGCCGACGGCCGTTGATCCGGTGAACGAGACCAGGTCGACGTCCTCGTGCCCGGCGAGCGCCTGGCCGGCGACCGCCCCGATGCCGGTGACGAGGTTGAACACGCCGGCCGGCAGGCCGGCCTCCTGGGTCGCCTCGGCGAAGAGCTGGGCGGTGAGGGGGGTGTCCTCGGCGGGCTTCAGGACGACGGTGCAGCCCGCGGCCAGCGCCGGGGCCACCTTGGCGACGATCTGGTGGAGCGGGTAGTTCCAGGGCGTGATCGCGCCGACGACGCCGACGGGCTCCAGCAGGACGGTGGAGTTGCCGAGTTTCTCCTCGAAGGGGTACGAGGCGGCCAGCTCGGCGTACGAGCCGGCGACCAGCACCGGCACACCCGCGTGCACCGTCTGCGACAACGGCAGCGGTGAGCCGAGCTCGGCGGTGACGGTCTCGGCGATCTCGTCCTTGCGGGCCGCGAGCACGTCACGCAGCGCGCCGATCCGCGCGGCGCGCTCTGCGGGCGGGGTGGCCGCCCAGCCGGGGAAGGCGGCGCGTGCGGCGCGTACCGCGGCGTCGACGTCCTCGGCGGTGCCCGCCGGGACATGGCCGATGACCTGCTCGTCCGCCGGGTTCACGACCGCGATCGTGTCCTGCCCGGAGGCGGGCCGCCATTCCCCGCCGATGTACATCCCGTCATGCGCCTTCATGGCTGCCCCTCCCGGGCTCGCTGTGCCTGCCGCCGAAGCCGTGCGTCGTACGGACGGATGCCGTCCCGGCCCCAAACTAGCGCTGTTAGTTTTCTGGCGCCAGGGAACCACCGGAGACACAGGTCACGCCCCTGCCGGGGCGACAGGGGCCGGACCCGCCGGGGCAGCACCGTCGGGCCGTGTCAGTGCCTGGACTTCCCGCGCCGGTCCGGGTCACGGTGGTCGTGAGGTGGTCCGGTGCGGGGAGCCGGCTCGGCGGAACGGTGGTCCGGGACCGGATCCGCCTCCCCGGTCCGGCCGCCCCGCAGGCCGAGCCCCGCCGCCCCGACGAGCAGGGCGCCGAGCATCACGAACGGCGCGGCCGCGCCCACGGCTCCGGCGATCAGCCCGGCCGAGGCGGGAGCCGCGACCTGGCCGAGCCGGTTACCGGTCAGCCTGAGGGCGAGGGCGGTGGAGCGGGCCGCCGCCGGGGCCGCCTGGACGACGGTGGTCATCGAGAGCGGCTGGCCGGCCCCCAGGCAGAAGCCCAGGACCGCGAGCATCACGGCGAGTCCCCACACCGGGACGGGCAGGGCGACGGCCGCACAGAGGAGGCCGCCGAGCAGACAGGTCGTGGAGAGCAGGGTGGTCCTGCCGACCGTGCGCAGCATCGGTGTCATCACGAGCCTGCAGGCGATGGTCGCGGCGGCGCGCAGGCTGAGCAGCAGGCCGACGGTGGCGGGTGCGATACCGCGGTGCTCACCGACCACCGGCAGATAGGCGGTGAGGATGTCGGTGGCGCTGAGCACGGCGAGGCTGATGAAGATGCCGGCCGGGACCCCTCGGGTGCGCAGGATGCTGCCCACCGGCACTTTCCGGGCCGTCTGCCGGGACGGGCCGGCGGCCCCGCGGTGCTCGATGCGCCACAGCGAGGTGAGGGAGACCGCGGCGACGACCGCCGAGACGAGCAGGGCGAGGGCGCTCGTACGGGCCATCTCGCCGTCCTGCCCGGAGATGAGGCGGCCCGCGGCGATCGGCCCGGCGAGCTGGCCGAGGGAGGCACCGATGGTGAAGTGGCCGAAGTTGCGGTCCTGTTCGGCGGGGGCCGACTGCCGGGCGACGAGCGACTGGGCGCCGATCACGAAGCAGAGGTGGCCGAGCCCCATGACTCCGCTCCACGCGGCCAGTTCCGGGAGGGAACCCGAGGTGCCGCTGAGCGCGCAACCGCCGCCGATCAGGAGGATCCCGACGGGCAGCAGCGGCGCGCAGCGGCCCTGGTCGGTCCGCCGGCCCAGCGGTACGGCGGCGAAGAGCGGCAGGAGCGCGTACACACCGGCGATGACGCCGATCGCACGTTCGTCGGCACCCAGCGAGAGGGCCCGGTAGGAGACGGCGGGCCGCGCCATCGACACCGCCCCCTGCGCGAAGGCGAAGGCGATGACGAGGCGCAGCAGCCAGCCCCTGCCGGACGGTGGTTCCGGAGGCATCAGATGATTCCGAAGAGAATCCCGGCGCCGAGGACCACGAGCGAGGTGAGCACGGCCCACTTGACCGTGAACCTGGTGTGGTCGCCGAACTCGACCTTGGCCATGCCGACCAGGACGTAGACGGCGGGCACGAGCGGGGAGGACATGTGCAGCGGCTGTCCCACGATGGAGGCGCGGGCGACCTCCAGGGGGGAGACGCCGTGGGCGGCGCCGGCCTCGGCGAGCACGGGCAGGACTCCGAAGTAGAAGCCGTCGTTGGACATGAAGTAGGTGAGGGGGAGGCTCAGCACACCGGTGACGACGGCCATGTGGGGGCCCATCGCGTCGGGGATCGCCCCGACGAGCCAGTCCGCCATGTGTTCGACCATACCGGTGCCGGTGAGTACGCCGGTGAAGACGGCGGCGGCGAAGACCATGCCGGAGACGTTGAGCACGTTGTCGGCGTGGGCCGCGATCCTGGCCCGCTGGTCGGGCATGTGGGGGAAGTTGACGGTGAGGGCGAGGGCCGCGCCGAGCAGGAAGAGCACCGGGATCGGCATGAGCTCCAGGATCATCGCGGCCAGCAGGGCGACGGTGAGGCCGGCGTTGAACCAGTAGAGCTTGGGACGGAGCGTGGACCTGTCGGGGTCGAGCCCCTTGAACTCCTCGTCATCGTCCTCGTCGTCGGCTCCGGCGGCGTCCGCACCACCCGTACCACCGGTGACGCCGCTCTTCGGGGCCTTCGTGAGCCGGTCTCCGCCGCCCGTGCCGACGAGGACGGTCTCGGGCTCGGTCACCAGCGCCTCGTCGAGTGTGAGCACGCCGAGCCGCTTACGCTCGCGGCGGCCCAGGACACAGGCGAGGAGGATGACGGCGAGGAGGCCGACGGCGAGGGCCGGGATCATCGGGACGAAGATGTCGGCCGCGTCGACCTTGAGCGCGGTGGCCGCGCGGGCGGTGGGGCCGCCCCAGGGCAGGGTGTTCATGACCCCGTTCGCGGTGGCGGCGACACCGGTCATCACGACCAGGCTCATCTTCAGCCGTTTGTAGAGCGGGTACATCGCCGAGACCGTGATCATGAAGGTGGTGGACCCGTCGCCGTCCAGCGAGACGATCGCGGCGAGGAGCGCCGTGCCGACGACGATCCGCATCGGGTCGGCCTTGCAGAAGCGCAAAATGCCCCGGACGATCGGGTCGAAGAGACCGACGTCGATCATCACGCCGAAGTAGACGATGGCGAACATCAGCATCGCCGCGGTCGGCGCGAGGGTGCCGACCCCCTCGATGACGTAGTCACCGAGCTTCGCGCCCTGTCCGACGAGCACGCAGAACAGGGCGGGAATCAGGACCAGCGCCGCGATCGGCGACATCTTCTTCATCATGATCAGGACCAGGAAGGTCGCGATCATGGCAAAGCCGAGGATTGTCAACATATGGGATACCTAACGTTCACCTTTGAACTTCACCGGTGCGGCGGTCCGGATGACGTTAGGGGCCCTGAAGCAGCGTTAACAAGATGTCGACGTGTGAGCAATACGAGCAAAACCGCAGGTCAGTGAGTTGGCGTGACGGAGACGGGAACAGCGTTGAGCACCGCGGTGCCGGACAGCGGGTCCAGGAGGGTGCCGTCGAGGAGCTGGTTCACGTTGACACCGGGGTCGGCCCCGGCGACCGACATGCGGGTGCCCGGGCGGCTGTGGCCCCATCCGTGCGGAAGGCTCACGACCCCGGTCCGCACCGAGTCGGTGATCTCGACGGGCGCCTCCACCTCGCCGCCCGCCGCGGTGATGCGGGCCGTGTCGCCTTCGGCGAGTCCGATCCGGGCCGCGTCGTCGGGGTGGATCTGCAGGGTGCAGACGTTCGAGCCGCCGCGCAGCGAGGCGACGTTGTGCATCCAGCTGTTGTTGGACCGCAGATGGCGGCGGCCGACGAGGACGAGTCCGTCGGGCCGCGCGCCGAGCGAGGCGCGGAGCCGGGGCAGGTCGGCGGCGATCGGCGCCGGGAACAGCTCGATGCGGCCGCTGCGGGTCTTCAGCACCTGCGGGATGCGCGGCTCCAGCGGGCCGAGGTCGATCCCGTGCGGATGCTCCAGGAGCCGCTCCAGCGTGAGCGCGTAAGGGCCGAGGCGCAGCATCAGATCGAGACGGCGTTCGGCGCCGGTGAGTCCGGTCAGGTCCCCGGCGAGCGACTCGGGGGCCCCGGCCCTGGCGAGCGTCGCGGTGATGACCAGGTCGTCGACGGCCTCGGGGGGCGCACCGTGATTGCCGCCGACGGCGAGGACGAGCCGCGCGAGGATCTCGTTCTCGTCCATCCGCCCCTCCTCCAGCGGCACGGCGGGGCGGCTGTAGCGGACCTGGTTGCGCACGGCGAAGGAGTTGAACGCGAAGTCGAAGTGGGCGCTCTGCGAGGGCGGCGGCGGTGGCAGCACCACGTCCGCGTGGCGCGTGGTCTCGTTGAGGTACGGATCCACACCGACCATGAAGTCGAGGCCGCCGGCGAGTGCCCGGTCGAGGCGGTCCCCGTCGGGGGCGGAGAGCACCGGGTTGCCCGCGATGACGATCAGGGCCCGGATCCGCCCCTCCCCCGGCGTCTCGATCTCCTCGGCGAGCGCGGCGGCGGGCAGTTCTCCCTTGGCCTCGGGGTGTCCGGAGACCCGGCTCCTCCAGCGGCCGAGGGCGAAGCCCTTCCCCGGCGCGGCGGCCCGCGGGGCGCGGGCGGTGGCGGAGAGCGGGAAGAGCGCACCGCCGGGGCGGTCGAGGTTGCCGGTCAGGATGTTGAGCACGTCGACGAGCCAGCTGGCCAGGGTCCCGTGTTCGACGGTGCAGCTGCCGATGCGTCCGTAGACGGCGGCGGCGGGGGCGGCGGCCAGTTCCCGGGCGATGTCCCGGATGGTGCCCGCGTCGAGGTCACAGGCGGCGGCGACCGCCTCGGGAGTGAAGTCCGCGACGGCTTGGGCCAGTTCGTCGTACCCGTCCAGGTGTCCGGCGAGTGCGCCGGGGTCGGTGAGCTTCTCCTCGACGAGGACCTGGGTGAGTGCGGCGAGCAGCAGGGCGTCGGTGCCGGGCCTGATGGCGGCGTGCCGGTCGGCCAGGCGCGCGGTGCGGGTACGGCGCGGGTCGATGACGGTGAGCGTGCCGCCCCGCCGGCGGAGTGCCTTGAGCTTGCCCGGGAAGTCGGGGGCGGTGCAGAGGCTGCCGTTGGACTCCAGCGGGTTGGCGCCGATCAGCAGCAGATGTGCGGTGCGGTCGAGGTCGGGTACGGGAATGGCGTGGGCGTCGCCGAAGAGCAGTCCGCTGGAGACGTGTTTGGGCATCTGGTCCAGGGTGCTGGCGGTGAAGACGTTGCGGGTGCCGAGCGCGGACAGCAGCAGCGGCGGGTAGAGCCCACCCGCCGTCGTGTGCACGTTCGGGTTGCCGAGGAAGACCCCGACGGCCTGCTCGCCGTGTTCCTCGACCAGAGCCGGGATCTTCGCGGCGATCACGTCGAACGCCTCGCTCCAGGTCGCCTCGCGCAGCACGCCGTCCCTGCGGACGAGGGGGGCGCGCAGCCGGTCGGGGTCGGCGTCGAGGCCTCCGAAGGAGGCGCCCTTGGGGCAGATGAAGCCCTGGCTGAAGACGTCCTCGCGGTCGCCCCGGGCACCGGTGACCGTGGTCCCCTCGATGGTGAGGGTGAGTCCGCAGGTGGCTTCGCAGAGCGGGCAGATGCGCAGGGCGGTACGGGTTTCGTGGGACATGGGCCCTCCCCGGGGCGGCAGCGGTGGCGCGGGCACGGTCCGGTGCCCCACAGCGTGTTCGGCGGGTGCGGGCTCCCGGCGGACCGAGCATACCGACCGGTACGGATGGTGGCGAGACGCTGGAGCCACCGGTTGTCCCGCCGTCCGGGGTGACCGCGTGAGGACCGCTTGTCCGAGTTATTCGAGTACGCGCGCGAGGTAGGCCTGGAGCAGGAGCCTGGTCTCCGCTATCAGGTCCGGGTCGCCCGCCGGGTCGGCGCGGAAGGCGAGCTGGAGCAGGGCGTCGGCGGCCTGCACGCAGACCAGGACCGTGCGGAGCAGAACGGCATCGGAGACCGCCCCGTCACGCCCCCGGCCGAGATGGCCGGAGACCAGCTCCGCCAGGCGCCCCGCCACGAGCCGGTTCACGTCCGCGTCGAGCGGGCCGGCGACGGGCACGGGAGGGCCGAAGTCGACGAGGGCGAAGCCGGGGACGGAGCGCTTCATCGCCAGGTACTCGTCGAGCACCGCGTCGATGGCCGCACGCCACTCCCGCTCCGGTATCGGTTCGAGCCTGGCGACGACCCGCTGGGCGTAGACCTCCAGATTGCGTTCGGCCAGGGCGTCGACCAGTGCCCTCTTGTTGGGGAAGAAGCGGTAGACGGAGCCGATGGGCACGCCGGCCCGGTCGGCCACCGCCCGGGTGGAGAGCTGTTCGTAACCGGTCTCGTCGAGCAGCGCGGCGCCGGCGTCGAGGATGCGGGCGAGACGGTCGGCGCTGCGCTGCTGCACGGGGACGCGTCGGAGGTTCGTATGAGCGTGGGACACG
Source organism: Streptomyces sp. NPDC014623 (assembly GCF_043088245.1). Taxonomy (NCBI): domain Bacteria; kingdom Bacillati; phylum Actinomycetota; class Actinomycetes; order Kitasatosporales; family Streptomycetaceae; genus Streptomyces; species Streptomyces sp. NPDC014623. The sequence goes on from NZ_JBIBZU010000004.1 coordinate 361,875, forward strand.
GCTCCATGATGCCTGCATGCCGTTGACGGGCCACGTTTCGATTCCTACGGTGATGCATAGGATTCCTCGTCAGGGGGTCCATGGGATTCCTCATCCACCGGGAGCACATGATGAGCGGCATCGAACAGGCGAGGAAAGCGGCGGAGGATCTCGGTCACAGCTCCGGCTTCGGCAACGAGCACAGCTCGGAAGCTGTCCCCGGCGCCCTGCCGCACGGCCGCAATTCGCCCCAGCGCGCCCCCCTCGGGCTGTACGCGGAGCAGCTCAGCGGTTCCGCCTTCACCGAGCCCCGGGCCCGCAACCGCCGGTCCTGGCTCTACCGGATCCGGCCCTCGGCCGCCCACCCCGCCTTCGTCCGCATCGACAACGGCGCCCTGCGCACCGCCCCTTTCACCGAGACCGTCCCCGACCCCAACCGGCTCCGCTGGGACCCGCTCCCCGATCCCGGCCCCGGCACCGATTTCCTGGACGGCCTGTGGACGCTGGGGGGCAACGGGGACGCCACGCAGCGCACCGGTATGGCCGTGCATCTGTACAGCGCGAACTCCTCCATGACGGACCGGGTGTTCAGCGACTCCGACGGCGAGCTCCTGATCGTCCCCGAGCGCGGCGGCCTGCTGTTCCGCACCGAACTGGGCCTGCTGGCGGCCGGACCGGGCCAGGTCGCGCTGATCCCGCGGGGCATCCGCTTCCGTGTCGAACTGCTGGACCCCGCGGCCCGGGGATACGTCTGCGAGAACTACGGCCAGCCCTTCGTCCTGCCCGACCTGGGTCCGATCGGCGCCAACGGCCTGGCGAACGCCCGTGACTTCCTGGCACCGGTAGCCGCGTTCGAGGACCACGAGGGCCCGGTCGAGGTGGTCAACAAGTTCTGCGGGAACCTCTGGTCGGCGACGTACGGACACTCGCCGCTCGACGTGGTCGCCTGGCACGGCAACCACACGCCGTACGTCTACGACCTGCGCCGCTTCAACGTCCTCGGCACGATCAGCTACGACCACCCGGACCCGTCGATCTTCACCGTGCTGACCTCGCCGTCCGACACCCCGGGGCTCGCGGGCGTCGACTTCGTCGTCTTCGCCCCGCGCTGGCTGGTCGGCGAGGACACCTTCCGCCCGCCGTACTTCCACCGCAACGTGATGAGTGAGTACATGGGCCTGATCGAGGGCGCCTACGACGCCAAGGCGGGCGGATTCGTGCCGGGCGGCGGCTCGCTGCACAACATGATGTCGGCACACGGGCCGGACCGTGAGACCTTCGACCGGGCGAGCGCGGCGGAGCTGGAACCGCAGAAGATCGACGACGGCCTGGCGTTCATGTTCGAGACCCGCTGGCCGGTCACGACGACCGCGCAGGCCGCGGGCGCGGACCGTCTCCAGCGCGGGTACGACGACGTGTGGCAGGGTCTGAGCCGCAACTTCCGGCCGTGAGACCCCTCCGCCGGCCGCGCCGCAGAGAGATCGGGTGAATCCGTTGAATCAGGTGAACGAGGCGGACCGGACGCCCGGGTTCGCCCCCGACTCCGTGGTGCTGAACCGGAAGCTGCCCCTGTGGTACCAGGTCTCGCAGTCCCTGCGTGCCTCCATACTGGGCCGCCCCCGGGACGCCCCGGCACGGCTGCCCACCGAGGAACAGCTCGCCGTGCACTACGGCGTCAGCGTCCTCACCATGCGCCAGGCCCTCAAGGAGCTGGAGAGCGAAGGGCTGATCAGCAGGCACCGGCGGCGCGGCACGTTCATCGAGCCGCGCGCCCGGCGGGTGTCGCCGGTCCGGCTGCTCGGCTCGATCGACGCGATCGTCGCCCAGCAGTCGGGCGAGCGGACGACCGTGCTCGGCCACGGCCGGGCGCCGGTCCCCGGTGACCTCGCGGAGTTCTTCCCGGACTGCTCCGAAGTGGTCGGCTACCGGCGGCTGCGCTGCGACGAAGGGACGGGCGAGCCCACCAACTGGGCGGAGAACGCGGTCCGTCCGGAGATCGCGGCCCGCCTCGACGTGGCCGATCTGGAGCGCTGGCCGATGACCAAGGTCCTGCGTGACGCGGTCGGCGTACGGATCTCCCGGATCACGGACACCGTCGAGGCGCGCCTCGCCGACCCCGGCACGGCCGAGCTGCTCCAGGTCCCGCTGCTCAGCCCGATCCTGCACTACACCGGCGTGACCTACGACGAGGACGGCACGGTGGTCGACGTGGCGCGCATCCGCTACCGGGGAGACCGCTTCTCCTTCTCCGTGACCGTCGACGCGCACTGACCGCGGAACCGGTGACGGGCGGGTCGTTACGATGCCGGGAGCGGCGGACGTGGCGACGGGGAGGACGACACGGTGGCAGCACGGGTGGCGGCCGGAGCCGGCGGGAGTGGCGAGCTCCCGCTGCTGGACGACCTCATGCCCTGGTCGGTGCGGCCCCTGCGCACGGGGCGCCCCTGGGTGAGGGCCCCCGACGCCTCCTCGCTCCGGGCCCGGTGGGACCTTCTGGTACGGGCCGAAGGCGCCGAGCAGGCACGGCTGTTCCACCCCAGCCGCTCCCGTACGCCGCTCACTCCTGCCGCCGCGCTGCCGGGCAGGTCCACCGGAACGAGCGCGTTCGCCCGGGACCCGGGCCCGTACCCCGAACCGGTCCGCATCCTGCACGGCCCCTTCGACGCGCAGTGGCTGATCCCTGACCACCGGCTGCTCGACGCGGCCCGCCCGGAGCTGTGGCGGGTCGCCGACGGACACCAGCTCTTCGCCGTCGAACACGGATACGTACCCCAGGACGGCGGCCCCGCCCTGTCCGCGACCGCACTGCTGCCCGACGGGCACTCCCCCGCCGGGCGGCCCGGCCGGATACGGCCGCTCTACCGGCGGCCGGGCGGACAGGAGCCCAATCTCGCACCGGGTCTGGCCGCCGCGCTGACCGCCCGGTACGGGACGCGGGTCACCGCCGGCTCCGTCCTCGCCTGGGCTCTCGCCGCCGCCTCCCCCTCCCCCGCCGGGCCACTCGTCCCGCTGCCCGCCGACGGCTCCGTGTGGACGCAGGGCGTGGAGTTGGGCCGGGAGCTGCTGCGGGTCCAGCTGCGCGGGGCACGCGGCGGGGAGCGCCCGCGCCTGCCCGGCGGCCGCCGCCCGTATGTGCGCGCCGCGATCCCGCCCCGGCCGGACAGCCTGCGTTATGACGCCGACGAGGAGGCGGTCGCTCTCGGCGAGGGACGCGTTGCTCCCGTTCCCGCCGGAGCCTGGGACTTCCGGGTCAGCGGGGTACGGATGCTGGAGCTCTGGTTCGAGCGCCGCACTGCGACGGCGGAGGGGCTGGCGGCGGTCGGGCCGCACGGCTGGCCGCAGGAGCGGACATCGGAGCTGCTGGAACTGATCACCGTCCTGGCGTTGCTCGCCGGACTGCGGACCCGGCAGCAGGCGCTGCGGAAGAGGCTGGAGCAGGTGGGCACTCTGACCCGGCACGGACTGCGCGCGGCCGGGGTGCTGCCCGTGCCCGCGTCGGCCCGGCTTCCCGCGTCCGTGCTGGATCACCAGGAGGAAGGCCCGGAGGGACAGTTCGCGCTGCTGTGAGGCGGGGGCCGGCACGCGGTCAACGGCGTGGGGAGGAAGCCCGGTGGGTGAGCGGGGCGCCGATGGGTGCCGTACCGGCGCTGGGGAACACACCGACGCAACGCTGCCGGCCCCGGGGATGACGGACGGGCGGACAGCAGCACTGCGCCGGACGGAGTGATCGTGGCGCGGCCCTGAGCGGAGGGCCGGACCGGTCGTGACAGCCGTCGGTCAGCGGCGGCTACCGAAGAGCGAGCGCCGCAGTCGCCGCAGGGGGGCGAAGAGCGAGACACGCGCGCTCCTGCTCCTGCGGGTGTGCGCGGCGTCGCGCGAGGTGAGCTCGAGCATCAGCAGCGTCGCTTCCGCCGACTCACGCTGCGGAACGGCGGGACCGCCCAGCACTGCGAGATGGCGGTCGAGGCGCGAACTGGTCGCTCCGCTCCCACATGTAATGGCAGGCACACGCGGCCTGCTGCGCACCGTTATCTGTTCCATGTCACTCCCCACCCGTACGAGGGCACCCGGCCCGGGCAGGTTAACCCTATCGTCCCGCGGTCACACTCGTGTATCCCGGCCGCAGGATTGCACACCTGTACACGGGTGTTGACGTGCCGTTACCGGATTTTTCCGGTTCCCTGGAGGGGTGAGCCGGCCCGGGGGGCCCGTGCGCACCGCGCACCGCTGCCGAGGGAGGCACCGGCGAGAGGGGCGCGGCACGCACGTCGGTGGACGTGCCGACGGGTGCGGGGAGACCCGCCGCGGGGCGTACGCCCCGTGGATCTCGTGGATCTCTCGTGACGCGCGGGAAGGGGGTCCCGCAGGACGGGACCCCCTTCCGGTGGACGGCTGGGCCGGCGAACCGCGCCGGAGCGGCGCGGCTCGGTCAGACCTTCGAACTGAGGACGGGCAGATAGCCGCCGGACTGCCCGGCGACGTTCGGGTGGTACGACTCGCCGATGTTCAGCCAGTTCACGCTGTGCAGCCAGGCACTCCCCGAACAGATCTCGTGTCCGGTGAAGGCCGGGGCGACGTCACCGAAGGTGAAGCCGTGATCGGCCGCACGCTTGGCGGTGGCGGCGTTGAGGTGGTCGGCGGCGCCGTTGATGGCGGAGCGTTCCTTCTCGCTCAGGCCGGCGAGACAGCCGCCGCCGAGCTTGTAGAAGCGGGGGTAACCGAGGACGACGACGTGGGCCGAGGGTGCTTTGGCACTGATCGCCGCGTACACGGAATCCAGTCTGCCGGGCAGGGTCGAGTCGACGTAGGCGCGGGCGGTGGTGATCCGGTTCAGACAGGTGGCCTCGGACTGCAGGACACAGGTGGTCATGACATCGGCGAAGCCGGCGTCGTTACCCCCGACGGAGATCGAGACGAGGTCGGTCGCGGAGCTGAGAGGGCCGAGCTGACCGGCTGTGACGTCCCCGGTCCTCGCCCCCGAGCACGCGGTGAAGGCGAACGAGGCGGGATCGTTGGCCGCCTTCCAGAGGGCGGGGTACGCGCGGGTGCTGCGCTTGCAGGCACCGCTCGCACTGTCGTAACTGCCGGCGCCGACTCCCGACGAGTACGAGTCACCCAGGGCGACGTAGTCGACGGCTTCGGCGGCCGGTGCGGATTCCTGGGCCTGGGCGACGCTCGCGCCGGTCAGGGCGAGAACGGTACCGAGCAGGAGAGAGGACGAGAACGCCACGAGTCCGGACATTTTCATGGGACCTCCTTGGGCAGGATCTCTGCCTGCTCCGTGGTAGCAGTACCGAGGGGCATTTCGGAAGTGTGCATGCCAAAAATGACTCGACAGGACGGTTCTGAAGCAGTCTTGACGGCCAGTCATACCGACAACCCGGAATCCGGTGCTCCGGAGGGAAGGAACCGACGCGGACCATCGATCACGGGGCGGGGACGGCCGCGGTGGGCCGGGAGCTCAGGAGCTCACCCAGGGGTTCGCCGTCGTGCGCGGCGCACGACGGGTGCGCCGCGGGCCCGGCGGGCCCTGACCGGCCACCGGGCCGGCCCCGGTGGCCGGGCGGATGCCCCGGCCGCGCCGCCCGGAGGCAGCCGATGAAACCCGGGTGCGTGTGACGCCGCCGTGCCGGATCATGGGCGCATGTCTGCCAACCCCGAGTCCGCCCTGCCGATCCGGCTCAATGTCGACGACAGCGATTCGCCGTCCGACGTCGTGGACGCGCTGTTCCTGGGCCGCTTCGCGACGGGCGAGCAGCCGTACTCGCGCAGTTCCTCCCTCGACCGGGTCAAGTCGGGGGCTTCCCTGCTGCCCCCGGCGGCCAAGGTGCTGAGGGCCGCCGGCGACGACGACCGCAGCGCGACCCTCGCCGAGGGTGACGGATGGACGCTGCTGGTCTCACGGTGGAACCGGGGCGCCGACGTCACGGTCACCGCCACCACGGCCGAGCTGGCCCAGAAGATCCTGTCCGAGGCGACCGACGGGACCCAGGACGAACCGGAGCCGCAGCCGGAGAACGTGACCATGGGCTTCTGGTACGTCTCCCCCCGCCGCGGCCCGCACCGCACCACCCGGCGGATCTCCGCGGGCACCTGGGACGAGGTCCGGTCCAACTACACGGCCCCGGTGGCCGGTGCGATGGACCGGTTGATGAAGGTCACCCCCGACGACATCTCCGGCCGGCTGCTCCTGCTGCACGGCCCCCCGGGCACCGGCAAGACGTCCGCGCTGCGCACCCTCGCCCGGTCCTGGCGCGACTGGTGCCAGGTCGACTGCGTACTGGATCCGGAGCGGCTCTTCAACGACGTCGGCTACCTGATGGACATCGCCATCGGTGAGGACGACGATTCGGCGAAGGGGCGCTGGCGGCTGCTGCTGCTGGAGGACTGCGACGAGCTGATCCGCGGTGAGGCGAAGCACACGGCGGGCCAGGCGCTGTCCCGGCTCCTCAATCTGACGGACGGTCTGCTGGGCCAGGGCCGCAATGTACTGGTGGGGGTGACGACCAACGAGGACCTGGAGCGGCTGCACCCGGCGGTCGTCAGGCCGGGCCGCTGTCTGGCGCGCATCGAGGTGGGCCCGCTGACCCGTGCGGAGTCGGTGTCCTGGCTGGGCACGGAGGAAGGGCTCGGCCGCGAGGGCGCGACCCTCGCCGAGCTGTACGCCCTGCGGCGCGGTGGCGGCCCCGCGTCCGTGCCGGAGCAGGACGCGGGGGCCGACGCGGGGCTGTATCTCTGAGCCGGCACCTGCCCGGCCCCATGACCGCCGGCCCGGGGCCCGAGACCGCCCGGCCCGGGCCCGCTCCGGCCCTCGTCGGCGGACCGGGCCTCGCGCTAACGCGCGTACACCGCCCGCACCGCGTCCTCGGCCAGGGCCAGCGCGTCGGCCCGGGACACGCCGAGGCGCCGGGTGTGCTCGGCGTACTCCTGGGCAGCGCTCGCGGCGTGGCGGGCCGCCGCGTCACCCGCTGCGGCGACGAACGTGCCGTTACGCCCCCGGGTCTCGATCACCCCGTCGGTCTCCAGCGCACGGTAGGCCTTGGCGACGGTGTTGGCGGCGAGGCCCAGCTCCCCGGCGAGGCCGCGTACGGTCGGGAGCCGGTAGCCGGCGGGCAGGGCGCCGGAACGGGCCTGTTCGGACAGCTGGGCACGCAGCTGCTCGTACGGGGCGGTGGCGGAGTCCGGGTCAACGGCGATCTTCAGGGTCACACGCCGATTCTCTCCCACCGGGGGCCCCGTCCCCGGCCCGCCGCCGGAAATTCGGAGGCGGCCCGCCGGTGTGCCGCGTTACCGTCCGCGCATGACGGTACTCGTGCGTGACTTCCGGCCTGGCGACGCGGAGGCCTGGGTACGGGTGCGGCGTGCCGCACTCCCGTACATGGTGACGACTCCCGAACAGGTCCTGAGCGACCTGGCCGACGCCCATCCCGCCCGGCGGTACCGGCTGCTGGTCGCCGAGGAGGACGGCGAGGTCATCGGGACCGCGCAGGTGGGCATCTCCCACGAGAATCCGAAGCCGGGCCAGGGGTTCTGCAACCCGTACGTACATCCGGACAGGAGGGGGCGTGGCGCGGGCTCGCTGCTGATGCGGGCCGGCGAGGAGCATCTGGCCGGTGCCGGGGCGACGGCCGTCTACACCTGGGTGCTCGACGAGCCGGCCGATCGCGCGTTCGCCGGCAAACGCGGTTATACGGCGCGCCGGCCGGCCCATTTCCTCCACCTCGGCCTGACGGACGGCTCCCTGCCGCCGCTGCGGGAACTCCCGTCCGGGGTCGGACTGCTCACCGCGGCCGACTTCGAGGACGATCCGCGCCCGCTGTTCGAGGCGGACGCGGAGACGACCGCGGACGAGCCGAGCGACACCCCGGTGGAGTTCTCCGACTACGAGAACTGGCTGGCCACGACCTGGCGGCGGCCCGGCTTCGATCACGCCCTCACCACGGTCGTGACGGTGGACGGAAAGGTCGCGGCGTTCAGCGCGGCGGAGACCGACGGACTGACCCGCTACTGGTCGGCCATGACCGGCACCCTGCGGGCCTTCCGTGGCAAGGGGCTGGCGAAGCTCGCCAAGAACGACTCCCTGCACCGGGCGCGGGCCGCCGGGTACACGGACGCCTACACCGGGAACGACGCCGGCAACGGCCCGATGCTGGCGGTCAACCGCTGGTTCGGCTACGACATCTGCGCCACGGAGGTGCGTCATGTCCGCGAGATCGGCTGATGCGGGGACCACGCTGACGGTGGCCCTGGTCAAGGCGGGCCGCACGAAGATCCGTTACCCCGCCGAGCCGGTCGGCGACGACGGGACCCGCATCACCGTCCGGGCCCCGTGGGCCGCCCCGGGGGTCCGGGACTTCGGCTTCGTACGGTTCGAACCGGGCGATGTCTTCACCGAGCACTACTGGCGTGACCGGTGGTACGCGGTGAAGGAGGTCCGCACCGGAGACGGCCGGCTGAAGGGCTGGTACTGCGACATCACCCGGCCGGCCGTGCTGCGGGGCGACGAGCTGCTGGTGGAGGACCTGGACCTGGATCTGTGGGTGTCGGCGGACGGCTCGTCCGTACTGCGGCTGGACGAGGACGAGTTCGAGGAGAGCGACCTCGCCGGGCGTGACTCGTCGGCGGCGAAGGCGGCGGTCCGCGCCCTGGACGAGCTGGAGCGTCTGGCCCGCACCGGGGGCCTGGCGGGATTGACCGGGTGAGGAGGGCCTGCGCGTCACGCGGCGCGCGGGGCGCCCAGGATGCCGGTCATCACCGCGTGGGCCGGCTCACCGCCGAGGAGCCGGCCGAGCTCCTGGACGTCGTGCAGCCGTTGTGACGGGGTGAGCGAGACGTAGTGCTCGATACGTTCGTTGAACGTCCGCCGGTATCTGGCGTAGAGCCCGTCGTCCTCCCGGATACGGCCGGCCAGTCCGACGAGCGACGCCGTTCCGGCGAAGTCGTCCTCCGGCAGCGTATGGTCCGGCACCACGTCCGTGAACCGGCCCCCGCTCCGCCCGAACCCCGTGCCGTCCAGGGCGCGCATGGTGAACACATGGGCGTAGTGCTGCTCATGGATCGCCATGGGCAGCCGCCCGAGGGCGATCGCTTCGTGGAGTGCCGTGAGGCCGGGAGCCATCAGGTGGTCCGGGGTGCTCGCCACCACCCGGTGCAGCTCGCGCTGGCGCAGAAGACGGCAGTCGGCCGTGCCGCCGGCGGCCGAGACCGTCCGCTCCCGGCCCTCACCGAACGGACCTCCGCAGACGAGGACGCGACGGAACCGGGGCCAGTCGCGGAGCAGGTCCGGAAGCCACCGGTGGAGCAGACGCATGTAGTCGTCGTTGACGTCGAAGTCCAGGAGGAAGTTCTTGAACCCCCCGACGTCGATGAGCAGGTCGTGTTCCGGTCCCGTGGCGGGCGCGGCGCTCCGCAGCCCTTCGACGTCGACGATCGGGCCCGTCCGGTGCATCCGGAGGCCGCTGTCCAGAGCGGCGAACTCCGCCGCGCGCTCGGCGACGCCGGGGAAGTTCTGGACGACGCTGTGGGTGGCGAGCAGATGGGCCGCGACGACCCTCTCGTGCGGTGAGAGGCCCGTCAGGTGTTCCTCGGCGGCCATGAGGCCGGAGCGTGGCATGGTCACGCAGCGTTCGTGGATCCTGGCCAGCGGTCGTGCGAGCCGCCAGAAGCTGAAGAGGCTGTCCACCATGGTCACCGGCCGCCGGGCCACGACGGACCGGATCACCAGCTCGGCGTCCATGACGGAGATCACGTGATCGCTGCCTCGCAGCAGTTCGCCGGTCATCTCCGCCGCGGCCTCGCCGGTCATGCCTCCGGTGTCGTGGACCGTGTCGAAGGCGTCGGGGTTGCGCCGGGCGAACACAGCGGCGACACCGTCACCGACGAACACCCGCTCGTGGCCGAGGAGCGGCCGGGAGACCGCTACGAGCTCGGAGACGGGGCCGAAACCGCAGTTCTGTGCCCCCATCACGATCCGCATGTCACCACCCTCCCCCGGCCGTCTCCCGGGGGTGGTACGTCTCGCCGGGTGCGGTGGTGAGGACGTCGACGAGCCGCTGCGCGAAGTCGGCGGGATATCTCGCGTATCCGACGTGCCCGCCCGGAAACAGTTCCACCGCACGGCCGAGCCGTTCGGCGAGGGCGAGCACGGGCCGGTGCACGAGGTCCCCGCGTGAGGCGTGGCCGCCGGCCCACACCACCTTGTCCGAGACCTCGGCGAGCGCGGTGAGGTCCGGTACGAAGCGGGTGAACGGCAGGACGAAGTGACTCAGGAAGAAGTCGGTGTTGTTGTGCTCCTCGGGGAGGGCAGGAGCGGGCCGGCCGCCGTGCAGGGCCTGCAGCTTGACGAGGGCCGGCGCCATGCCCTCGCTGCGGTACGTCCGGCAGACGTCGTCGAGGAGCGCCATGTGGAGCCCCGCGTCCGGGAGGATGCCGAGCACGGGTGGTTCGTGGGCGACGGCCAGCCGGATCCTGTCCGGGTGCCGGATCGTGAGTTCCAGTGCGATGAGCCCGCCCGAGCAGCTCCCGAAGACGTGCACGGGCTCGTCGGGAGCGGCGAGGTGCTGGATCAGGCGGTGCGCGTCGTCGGCGTGCTCCTCGACCCTCTGGTCCACCGGGGGGCCGTCGAGCACGCTGCGTGAATTCCCGCGGGGATCGTAGGTGACGACGCGGTGGCCGGCCGCCAGGACCGCGGCCAGGCGCTTGAACACGGTCGCATCGGAGTTCCCTCCTCCGATGAGCAGCAGCAGAGGTCCTTCGCCCCGTACTTCGAAGTAGATCCGCGCGCCCGGAACCGCGAGTGTTCCGCTGGTGGTTGGGTTCATCTCACTCCCGTGCCGAAACCGGTGTGATTCCACAGCGTCACACGGAAATCACGGATGGTGCAGGGCGTGCATGATCCGGTGCCGGCCACTTCGAACGCCTCCCTGGGGGCGTGTGCTTCCTCCTGCTTCCGCGCGCCGGTCTCCCACCACCACGTGCCGGGCATACCGTCCGCATGACGGGCATCGAAGAAGTGCGCAGAATCCTCCGTGACCTGGGAATCGGTGAAGAACTGCAGCACGAGGACGCGCGGTTGCGCGCAGACCTCGCGCTCGACTCCGTCGACCTCACGCAGATCCAGGTGGAGTTGGCCGACCGGTTCGCCACCCGCATCGACCTCTGGACCGAGCACGACTACACCGTGCGACAGCTCGCCGTCGTCCTGGACGGGCGCGAACCGGACGCCGACACCGCCAAGGACGCCCGTGGGGAGTACCGGGACCGCGGCTGGTGGCGCCCGGAGTTCCTGGACGACCTGGTGCTCAGTCCCCGTGTCCACGCGGGTCATCGCGTGGCACTGGCCTGTGCCGGCCGCGCCTTCACCAGGGCCGAGCTCGACGCGGCGGTCTCGGGGTGTGCGGCCCGGCTGGCGCGGTCCGGCATCCGGACCGGCGAAACCGTGCTCGTACAGCTGCCGAACCAGGTCCAGTTCGTCGTACTCGTACTCGCTCTGATCAGGATCGGTGTGCGCCCCGCTCTCGCCCTCCCCGCCCTCCGTGAACACGAACTGGAGGCTGTCGTCACCGCGTTGGCACCGACGGCACTCGCCGTCCCGGCCCGGCACCAGCGCTTCGACCACCTGCGGCTCGCCGAGCGGCTCCGCGCGCGGCACCCGTCCGTGCGGACGCTCCTCGTCTCGGGCCTCCCGGGCCCGGCCGGGGAACACCTGGACCTCGACCGTCTCGTCGAGGCCGGTGAAACACTCCGCGCGCCCGCCGGCCGGTGCCCCTCTGACACCGCCCTCTTCCTGCTGTCGAGCGGAACCACCGGCACACCCAAGCCCATCGCCCGCACCCACGAGGCTCTCGGCCACGTGATCCGCGCCGCGGCGGCGGTCTCGGGCCTGACGCCGGAATCGGTGTTCCTCGCGGTCCTGCCCGTGACCCACGGTTTCGCCTTCTCCGCCCCCGGGATACTCGGCACGCTCGCCCACGGCGGAAAGGTCGTGCTCGGCGCACCGGACGACGTGGCGGCAGCCCTGGCGCTGATCGAGCGTGAACGCGTCACCCATTGCGCGCTCACTCCCGCGCTCGCCCTGCAGTGGCTCACCGCCCGTGCCGCGCACGGCGGCCATGACCTGTCGAGCCTGCGGGTCCTGCAGGTGGGCGGGGCGCGCCTGGACGCGTCCACGGCCGCCCGGCTGGCCGAGGTCTTCGACTGCCGGATCCAGCAGGTGTACGGCATGAGCGAGGGCCAGCTGAACTTCACCCGGCTCGACGACCCGCCCGAGGTCGCGTTCACCACGCAGGGGCGGCCGTCCTCGCCGGGTGACGAGACCCTCGTGGTGGACGGGGAGGGCCGGCGCGTCACCGAGGGCGACCTCGGCGAACTACTGGTCAGGGGCCCGGGGGTCATCACGTGCTACCACGGCGACGCGGGGGCCGCGTCGTTCACCCCCGACGGCTTCTACCGCACCGGCGACCTCGTCCGCCGTCACCCGTCCGGGAACTTCGTGGTCGCCGGGCGCCTGAAGGACGTGATCAACCGCGGAGGGGAGAAGATCGCGGCGGACGAGATGGAGGCACTGGTCCTGACACATCCGGGTGTGCGGGCCGCCGCGGCCGTCGCGATGCCGCATCGTGTGCTGGGCGAGGCCGTCTGCCTGTACGTCGTGGGCGCCGGCGAAGGCGCGCCGTCGCTGCGGGAGATCCGCGGGCACCTGGAGGCCGGCGGGCTGGCCCGGTTCAAGCTGCCGGAGCGTCTCGTCGAGGTTCCGGCGCTCCCGTCGACCGCGGTCGGCAAGACGGACAAGGTACGGCTGCGCGAGGACATCGCCGCCCGGCTGGAGGCCGAGGGCTGACGCATCCGGCCCCGGCCGCGGCGGCCACGGGGCGCGTCCGGCGGCTCAGGGAGCGACCAGCTCCACCTCGAACCCGGCGGTGTTGGCCAGGCGGGCCGTGCGGGGCCCGCTGCCGTCGGTGTACGGAAGGAGGCCGGTCGCCGGCGGCTGCCAGCCGTGCCCCGGGGCGTCCGCCGTCAGGGCGTCGAGCGTGGCGCGGTCGCGGACGTGGAACGCCAGGCGGCCGACGCCGGGGCGCAGCGTGTCGTGCCCACCGCCGGCCGGGCCGGGTGCGTGTTCCACCACGACATAGCTGTCACCTCGCCGCCAGCTCCGGCCGTGTGCCCAGCGCTGGTACGGGACGTGACCGAGCCGGCCGAGCAGCCAGCCCCACTGCGCGTCGGCCTCGGCCAGGTCGGTCACCGGCAGCTCGATGTGGTGCAGCCGGCCGGTGGGACCCGCCGCCACCGGCAGCGGGACGGCGCGCCGCGTCCCCTGCGGTGCGTAGGCGACGGTGTCGGTGTCCTCGTGCCAGTGGAGCAGGAAGCGCTGCCCGGCACGGTACCCGTCGAGGCCCGCACGGCAGTACGCCACCATGTCGTCGGGCAGCCCGTCCAGGGGGAACCAGCCGAGCTCGGAGCACTTGTCCGGTTCCGCGTTGCGGGGCGGGCGCGCGGGATCGTGGTCCGCCTCGAAGAACCAGCCCATCCTGGGGTTGCCGCCCGGGCCCCTGTGCTGCATGACCAGGGCCACCCGGAGCTCGTCCGGGTCCAGCTTGACGCCGATCTCCTCGGCGGTCTCCCGGATCACCGCCGCCAGGACGTCCTCGCCGTCCTCCGCGTGTCCGGAGGGGGCGTGGAGCAGTCCGTCCGCATAGCCCGTGCCGGCCCGCCGGGCGAGCAGCACGTCGGAGCCCCTGCGCAGGATCAGATGGACGTCGACGACCTCGGTGTGCCGGTGCGGCGGCTCGGCGCGGGCCACCAGGGCGTACCTCTCGTCGGCGACCTCCTTGCCCCAGAGCCGGGAGTCCCCCGAGAGCGGCTCGTGGTGGACCCGCTCGGTGTGCTCGGCGAGGAGTGCGGTGAGGTGGGCGGCGGAGAGGCCGGTGCCGTCCCACACGCCTTCGATCAGCACCAGACGGCCGCCGGGCCGCAGCAGGGAGAACCAGCGCCGCAGGGCGGCCTCGGGGTCGGGCAGCAGCCACACCGTGTGCCGGACGAGGATCACGTCGAAGCGCTGCTCGCCCACCGGGGGGTGCCCGGCGTCGCCGAGGAGCACCTCGGTCCCGGTTCCGGCCAGCTTGGCGCGTGCCCGTTCCACCATGCGCGGCGACCGGTCGACGGCGGTGACCCGGTGCCCCTGGCCGGCGACGAGCAGCGCCAGGCTGCCCGTGCCGCAGCCGAGGTCGAGGACCGCGGAGCGCACGGCGGGCAGCCAGGTCTCCATCCGCCGCGCCCAGGCGCTGCGGACCACCGGGTCGTGGAGCCCGTGATCGGGTTCCTCGTCGAAGGAGTCGGCGGCGGCGTCCCAGTCGATCGTGGTCATGTCCGCGATTCTCCCAGCCGCCGCCGACAGTCCCTCACGGCCTGGTTCGGCGCAGCAGCTTCTTCGTCAGCGGCCACACCAGGATCAGCGCGACGATGACGTACACGGTGACGGAGAACGGCGTGTCGACCAGTCCCGTGACGCTGCCGTCGCTGATCTGGAGGGCGCGCCGCAACTGCTGTTCGGCGGAGGGGCCGAGGATGACCGCGATGACCGCGGGCAGGATCGGCAGCCCGTACCGCCGCATGCCGAAGCCGATCAGACCGATCACCAGCAGGATCACCAGGTCGACGGCCTCCCCGCCGACCGCGTAGGCGCCGACGGCGGCGAAGAAGAGGATGCCCGCGTAGAGGTAGGGGCGCGGGATCCGCAGCAGCTTCGCCCAGAACGGCGCGAGGGGCAGGTTCAGTGCGAGCAGCAGCACCATGCCGACGAAGAGCGAGGCGATCAGGCCCCAGACCAGTTCGGGTTCACGCTCGAACAGGAGCGGCCCGGGCTGGATGCCGTACTGCTGGAAGGCGGCCAGCATGACGGCGGCGACGGCCGTGGTGGGCAGGCCGAGCGTGAGCATGGAGACCAGGGTCCCCGCGGCGGAGGCGGAGGCCGCGGACTCCGGCCCGGCGACACCCTCGATGGCGCCCTTGCCGAACTCGTCGCGGTGCTTGGAGAGCCGCTTCTCGGTGACGTACGAGAGGAAAGTGGGGATCTCCGCGCCGCCCGCGGGGATCGCCCCGAACGGGAAGCCGATGAAGGGCCCGCGCAGCCAGGACTTCCAGGTGCGCCGGACGTCGTCCCCGCCCAGCCAGGGACGGCCGACGGGGATCGGCTTCCCGGCGGAGCGGCGCAGGTGCGCGGCGACCCAGAGGGCCTCCCCGATGGCGAAGAGCCCGACCGCCACGATCACCACGTCGATGCCGTCGGCCAGTTGGAGCGAGCCGAAGGTGAGGCGCTGCTGGCCCGTCATCTGGTCCAGGCCGACGAGGCCGATGGTGAGACCGATGAGGAGCGAGGCCAGGCCGCGGATCCGTGAGGAGCCCAGGACGGAGGTGACGGCGATGAAGGCCAGCACCATGATGGCGAAGTAGTCGGGAGCGCCGATGTCCACGGCGAGCGAGGCGACGGTCGGGGCGAGGACGACCAGCAGGATCGTGCCGATCATGCCGCCCGCGAAGTGCCCGATGGCGGCGGCGGCGAGCGCCTGCGCTCCGCGCCCGGCCTTCGCCATCGGGTTGCCTTCGATCGCGGCGACGACGGCCGCGCTCTCCCCCGGGGTGTTGAGGAGGATCGAGGTCGTGGAGCCGCCGAACATCGCACCGTAGTAGATCCCGGCGAACATGATGAACGCACCGGTCGGTTCGAGCCCGTACGTCACCGGCAGCAGCAGGGCGACGGCCATGGCGGGGCCGATGCCGGGGAGCACACCGATCGCCGTGCCGAGCAGGACGCCGAGTGCGGCCCAGAGCAGGTTGACCGGCGTGAGCGCCGTGCCGAAGCCGTCGATGAGGGAGTTGAGGGAATCCACCGGTCAGAGCACCCCCATCAGCGGGCCGCCCGGGAGGGGAACCCCGAGCAGGT
Organism: Streptomyces sp. NPDC014623; assembly: GCF_043088245.1. Classification (NCBI taxonomy): domain Bacteria; kingdom Bacillati; phylum Actinomycetota; class Actinomycetes; order Kitasatosporales; family Streptomycetaceae; genus Streptomyces; species Streptomyces sp. NPDC014623. Next base: position 377,791 of record NZ_JBIBZU010000004.1, read on the forward strand.
TGTCGAAGACGAAGTAGGTCACGAGGGAGAGCCCGGCCGCGATGAGCGGATCGCGGTCGTGGTGGCGGCTGCCCAGGGCGTAGGCCGAGCCCCAGAAGAGGAGGGCGCCGGAGACGGGGAAGCCGAGCGGACCGATGAGGACGGCGAAGGCGAGGAAGACCCCGGTGAGCAGGGCGACGGTGCGCCGGTCGGTGGGTCCGTCCAGGTCGACGTCCTCGCCGCCCTCCGCCTCGCCGCGGCCGCCGCGCAGGACGTCGACGGCCAGCAGCACCGCGACGGCCAGCAGCCCGATGCCGACGGCGACCGGGACGGTCCTGGGTCCGACGGGTCCGCGCTGGGTGATGTCCACGCTCATCGTCAGGGCGTCGGTCAGGACGAGGACGCCCAGCACGAGCAGCAGGACACCGACGCCGAGTTCGGAGTGCTCGCGCAGCCAGGAACGCGCGGTCGCGGGCCGGGAGGGTGTGGGCTCGGGCCGGGAGGGTGCGGGCTCGTCCGTCACAGTCCCAGCTCCTCGAGGACGGTGGCGACACGCCGGTCCTGGGCGTCCAGGAAGTCGCCGAAGTCGTCGCCGGTGAGGAAGGCGTCGTCCCAGCCGTTCCTCTCCATGGAATCGCGCCACTGCTTCGAGTCGTGCAGTTCGCTCACCAGCCCGATGAGCTTGTCGCGTTCGGCGCCGGAGAGCCCGGGCGGAGCGACGATGCCGCGCCAGTTGGTGAAGTCGGTGTCGAGACCGGCCTCACGGAGGGTCGGCGCGTCGAGGCCCGGGACCCGCTTCGGGCCGGTGACGGCGAGGAGCCGCAGCTCACCGGCCTCGATCTGGTCGAGGTACTCGCCGACACCGGAGACGCCGAACCCGACCTTGTTGCCGAGGATCGAGGCGAGCAGCTCGCCACCGCCGTCGAAGGGGATGTAGTTGACCTGTTCGGGGGCGATCCCGGCGGCCTTCGCCATCAGCATCGGCGCCAGGTGGTCGGGCCCGCCGGGCGAGGAACCGCCGCCGACCGGGATCTTCCCCGGGTCCTTCTTCCAGGCGGTGAGCAGCTGGCCGATCGTCCTGTACGGGGAGTCCTTGGCGACGACGACGATGTCCTGCTCCTCGGTGAGCCGGGCGATCGGGGTGGTGTCGGCCAGGGTCGTGGGCGACTTGTTGGTGTGTACGGCGCCCACGACACCGAGGCCCATGGACATGGCGAGCTTGCCGTTGCCGTGCTCGGCGGCCAGCCGGGTCACACCGACCGTGCCGCCGGCGCCGGGCAGGTTGAACACCTCGATGCCGTGGGTGAGCCCGGCGTCCTCGGCGTTCTTCGCCGCGGTGCGGGCCGTGATGTCGTAACCACCGCCGGGTGTGTTGGGAACCATGAAGCGCAGTCCGGGGATCTGCGTGCCGGTGTCGGAGCCGCTGCCGGTGGAGAGCAGCGGCGGCCCGACGACCACCAGCAGCGCGGCCCCGAACAGGGCGAGTGGAGTGCGCAGTCGCACCGGATGCCGCCTTTCGAGCCATTCGTCGTGCGTGTGTGAGGTGGCCCACATGTTGCCTGCGCGTTAACGAGCTGTCGCCGTTCCGGAATCAATGGACGTTGTGGTCGTTGTGGTCGCGCCCTACGGTGTCGGCGTGACGAAAGTGCTGGTGGTGGACGACGACTTCATGGTCGCGAAGCTGCACAGCCGCTATGTGTCCGCGCTGGACGGTTTCACGGTCGTCGGCGTGGCCCACACCGGCGCCGAGGCCCTGCGCGCGGCCCGCCGGCTGCGTCCCGACCTGGTCCTGCTCGACATCTTCCTTCCCGACATGGACGGGATCCAGGTACTGCGGGAGCTGCGCGCGGCGGAGGAGCGGGACGGGGAGACCCGCAGCGCGGACGCGCTCTTCATCACAGCGGCGCGCGACGCCGGTGTGGTCAGGGCCGCCCTGCGGGCGGGCGCCCTGCACTACTTGATCAAACCGTTCCACCGCTCGGCGCTGCAGGAGCAGCTGCAGCACGTGGCCTCGCTGCGCAACCGCCTGGACGCGCTGGACGAGTCCCGCCGGGAAGCCCGTCAGGAGGACGTGGACCGTATCTTCGGCACCCGCCCCCCGGGTTCCCGCGAACTCCCCAAGGGCCTGGCGGCCCGTACCGCGGACCTGGTCGAACGCGTCCTGCGCGACCACCCGGCCGGCCTGTCGGCCTCCGAATGCGCCGAGGCGGGTGCCCTCTCCCGGGTCAGCGCGCGTCGCTACCTCGAGTACTTCGCGGAGACGGGACGGGCCGAGGTGACACTGCGGTACGGCGGGACGGGCCGGCCGGAGCGCCGCTACCGCGCGGTGTCCTGAGCCGTTCGCCGTAGGGCTGCCCTGTTCACGTACCGCTCGGCCCCCGGCCATGCGCTGCGCGTGAGCATGACATCAATTCCCGGCAGCGTGTCCGAGGTCGGCGCAGATCGACCGAGGAGGACCCGTGGTGGCGAATTCCGTGTCCCGCAGGCAGATGTTCGGATTCGGCGGGACGGCAGCCGCCGCACTGATGCTCGGGACGGGGGCGTGGGAGACGCAGTCGGTGTTCGCCGCACCCGCCCTGAAGGATGACCCGTTCACCCTCGGTGTCGCCTCGGGCGACCCGACGTCGGACGGTGTCGTGCTCTGGACACGCCTGGCTCCCGATCCCTTCGCCCAGGACGGCCTCGGCGGTATGCCGGCGAAACCCGTCCGTGTCCACTACGAGGTGGCGGCCGACGAGCGCTTCCGCCGGGTGGTGCGCCGCGGCAGCGTCGTCGCGACTCCCGAGCTGGCGCACTCGGTCCACCCCGAGGTGCACGGGCTCGCCCCCGGCCGCACGTACTGGTTCCGTTTCAAGGCCGGCTCCGCGATCTCCCCGGCGGGACGCACGCGCACCACCCCGGCGCCCTCGGACTCCCCGCGCGGGCTGAGGTTCGCCTTCGCGTCCTGCCAGGCCTGGCAGGACGGTTACTTCACGGCGTACCACCACATGGCGCAGGAGGACCTGGACCTGGTGGTGCACCTCGGCGACTACCTCTACGAATCCGGTGTGAAGACGAACAAGCGCGGCGTGAGCACCGACCCCAGGTTCCACACGGAGACCCTCGACCTGGCCCGCTACCGGCTTCAGTACGGCCTCTACAAGTCCGAGGCGCCGCTGCGCGAGGCGCACGCCGCCTTTCCGTGGATCATGACGTTCGACGACCACGAGGTGGAGAACAACTGGGCGGACGAGACCTCCGAGAACGACGAGAACCCGGAGACCTTCCTGCAGCGCCGGGCCGCCGCCTTCCAGGCCCTGTACGAGCACGCGCCGCTGCGCCGCGCGCAACTGCCGAACGGTCCCGACGTACAGATGTACCGAAGGCTCTCCTACGGCAGGCTCGCCGGCTTCACCATGCTCGACACCCGTCAGTACCGTGACGACCAGCCGTGCGGCGACGGCACTTCGGCCGACTGCGCCGACCGCTTCGACACGGACCGCACCCTGCTCGGGCCCCGGCAGCGCGACTGGGTCCTCAAGGGCTTCAGCCGTTCCCGGGTCCGCTGGCAGATCCTCGGCAACCAGGCCCCGATGGGCCAGACCGACCAGGACCCGGGGCCGGGCACCACGGTCTGGACGGACCCGTGGGACGGTTACGTCGCCGAGCGCAACCGGCTGCTCGCGGAGGCGGGCACCCGGGGAGTGCGCAATCTGGTCGTCATCACGGGTGACCGGCACCAGAACTACGCATGGGACCTCAAGCGCGACTACGCCGATCCGGAATCGGCCACCGTCGGCTCGGAGTTCGTGGGCACCTCGGTCACGAGCGGCGGCGACGGCGCCGACATGACGGCCCAGGGCGAGACGTTCCTGGCGGCGAACCCGCACATGAAGTTCTTCAACGGCCAACGCGGCTACGTGCGCGTCACGGTGGACCGCGAGCGGTGGACGAGCGACTTTCGCGTCCTGCCCTTCGTGACGGAGCCGGACGCCCCGATCAGCACACGCGCGAGCGTGGTCGTGGAGGACGGGACACCGGGCGTCCAGGTCTGACACCCTGCCGGGCCCCCACCACACCTGGGCCCGAACAGCGCCTGGAACACGGGAGGTCCGGGGAAGAACGCGCCGAAGGAGCGGTAGGCCGGGGCGTGGGGGCTCGAGGCCGGACCGCGGACCGAACCGTGCAAGTGGTGCGGACGTCCCGTCAGGCGACGCGGCCGGTGGCGGCCGAAGCGGTACCGCGGTCACCGGCACCGTGTGAAAGCCGGCGCCACGGGCCTCGTCGGCAATGTGCTGGACAGTTTCCGTGCATCCGGTGGCGTCGGAACCACCCCTGCGCCGAAGCCGCACGGACGGAGTTCCTCAGCCCTCTCCTAACCCTCCCTTAAGCGCGCCATAACGATCGCCACCTGCGCCTTCTCCCGCCCGGATCCGCTCCGGCGGCGGCTAGCTTGCTGATCACCAGACCTGGTCAACAGCCGTGTCGCCGAAGGAGAACCACCATGGCCGTCATCACCACCGCCCGTCGCAGGCTCGCCGCCACCGTCGCCGTCCTCGGCGTCGCGCCGCTCGTCCTGGCCGGGCTGTCCGCCGCCCCCGCCACCGCGCACGGTTCGCTGAGCGACCCGGCCAGCCGGGTCTCGGCCTGTTTCGCGGAGGGGCCGGAGAGCCCGCGGTCCGCGGCCTGCAAGGCAGCGGTGGCAGCGGGCGGGACGCAGGCACTGTACGACTGGAACGGGGTGAACATCGCCAACGCGGCGGGCAAGCACCGCGAGCTGATCCCGGACGGCCAGCTGTGCAGCGCGGGCAACGACAAGTTCAAGGGGCTCGACCTGCCGCGCGCCGACTGGCCGTCCACGCCCATGGAGGCGGGCAGCCACACCTTCCGTTTCCGGGCGACCGCTCCGCACAAGGGCTCGTTCGAGCTGTACCTGACCAGGGCGAGCTATGACCCGGCGCAGCCCCTGAAGTGGTCGGACCTTCAGGAGGAGCCGTTCGCCACGGTCACCGACCCGGCGCTGGAGAACGGGTCGTACGTCTTCGACGGCACCGTGCCGCGGGCGTCGGGGCGGCAGTTGATCTACACGGTCTGGCAGCGGTCGGACTCCCCCGAGGCCTTCTACGCCTGCTCGGACGTGGTCTTCGGCGGTGAGGCCGGCGGAGGCGGTGCCGCCGGGGCCACCCCGGCGCCGACGGCCTCCGCCCCGACCGAGGCGGAGATCGACGAGGGTGCCGGCAAGTCGTCGGTCGAGCACGACGGCCACGGTGACGACGACGCGGCGACCGGCGCGGAGGTGACCGAGGCGGCCCCGGCCGGGGCGGCCGAGTCCGGCGGTGCCGGGGCGAATGCTCCGGAGCCGAACAACGTCGCCGCCTCCCCCGTCGGCGAGGTGCTCGCCGAGACGGGTGGCAGCAGAAGCTCCTCGTATCTCGCGATCGGCGGCGGCGCCGCGCTGGCCGTCGGTGCGAGCGTCCTGTTCGTCTCGGTCCGCCGCCGGGCCGCGGGTGGCGCACACCGCGCCTGACCCGGTGACTGCGGGGCCTCGCGGTCACCGGGGCACGGCACGTACGCGTCCACCGGGATCAGGTCCTGAACCCGCCCCGGCTCCTCCGCCTGCGGACCGGACCCGGCCCGCCGCCTGCCGGACACCGCCCGGATCCGCCGCGCCCGCTCCTCCACCGGGTCGAAGATCAGCCGGTGGGTGGCGCCCTCCGCGTCGCGGAGCTCCTCCGCGCACAGCCCGGTCCCCGTGTCCACGCCCGTCGCGGAGCGGACGAATCCTGGATCCGGTGGGCGGTCCCGCTGATGCCGTGGACGTCCGGGAGGGCTAGCCGGGTATGCGGAGTGCGTGGACCCGGGCGTCCGCGCCTTCCGGACCGGGCCGTGCTCACCGCCCCCGCTCTCCGCCCGGATCAGTTCCCGGGCCTGGTCCGACGACTGGGAGGGGGGCGTCCTCCGCCATTCGGCCCGCCCCGCCTGCGCGAGGAGCACCCTGCCCGGACCGTGGGGAGCATGACTTTCGCTGACGAGGTGAAGAACGCCGTCACCGCACGGGCCGCCCTGCTGGTCGTCGGCGTGCTGGCGCTGCAGCTGCTGTTCGTCGCCTCCTACGTCGGCGCGCTGCACAGGCCCGACCCCACCGATGTGCCCTTCGGGGTCGTCGCCCCGCAGCAGGTGTCCGGACAGCTCGTCACCCAGCTGGACGGCCTGCCGGGCGGCCCGCTCGATCCGCGTGCGGTCCCCGGCGAGGCCGAGGCCCGCCGGCAGATCCAGAACCGCGACATCGACGGTGCCCTGATCGTCAGTCCCACCGGGGCGGCCGACACCGTGCTCGTCGCCTCCGGCGGCGGCACCGTGCTGGCCACCTCGCTGACCAGGATCATCGAGGAGGCGGAGGGGCCCCGGCAGCGCACGGTACGGACCGTGGACGTGGCCCCCGCCTCCCCGGACGACTTCGACGGCCTCTCGTCGTTCTACCTGGTCGTGGGCTGGTGTGTCGGCGGCTACCTCTGCGCCTCGATCCTGGCGATCAGCGCGGGCACCAAACCCGCCAACCGGCAGCGCGCGGTGATCCGCACCGCGGTCATGGCGCTGTACTCGATCGCGGGCGGCATCGGCGGCGCGGTCATCATCGGCCCGGCCCTCGGCGCGCTTCCCGGCAGTGTGTGGGCCCTGGCCGGTCTGGGCGCCCTGGTCGTCTTCGCGGTCGGCATGGTCACGCTCGCCCTGGAGGCGCTCACCGGCGTCGTCGGTATCGGTCTGGCGGTCCTGCTCATCGTGATCGCGGGCAACCCGAGCGCGGGCGGCGCCTTCCCGCTGCCGATGCTGCCGGACTTCTGGCGGGCGATCGGCCCCGCCCTGCCTCCTGGCGCGGGAACCTGGGTGGCGCGCTCGATCGCGTACTTCAAGGGCAACGCGGTCACCGGCCCCCTGCTGGTGCTCTCCGCCTGGGCGGTCGCCGGCACGGTCCTGACCCTGCTCCTGTCGATGCGCCGCCGGGCCTCTGACGAGATCTCCCGCACGACGGCGTCCACCGGCGGATCGAATCCTGCTTGAGCGGTGCTGCCGGCACCACGGCGCCGGTGAACCCACAGGAGCCGGGCAGCCTGCAGATCCACACGGCGGAATCCGCGGACGAGTCCGGAGGCGTCTGCCTCGTGCGGTGCGTCGGTGGCGTGACGCGCGCCGGGCAGACGTTCCTGCCCCGGAGGCGGCGGCCAGGGCGGCCCGTCCCCAGGTCTCCGCCCCGCGCTCACCCGCGTCGAGCGCTACGGCAGGAGCCGCCGCATACTTCGATCCGCCTCACACCGCCCGGGTCACCCTCACGGGCCGGGGAGGCCGGCACCGGGCCACGGGCCGGTCATCTCCTGTACGCCCTGGGCCGGTGCGGAGGAACGCGCGGGCCCTCTCCTCCGCACCGGGCCGAGGATCAGCCCAGCATCTCCTCGATGAGACCGGCCGCCCGCTCCGTGCCGCCCTCGGCCCGGGCCTCGGCACGGAGCCGCGCCGAACGCCGGGCGACATCGGGGTCAAAGACGAGCTCGGTGAGCGCGGTGCGCAGGGCCTCGGCGGTGGCGTCCGCCGTGTCGATGCGGCGGGCCACACCCAGGCCGACGAGCCGGTCCGCGTTCATGAACTGCTCGGCGCCCTGCGGGACGGCGATCATGGGAACACCGGTGTACAGCCCTTCGCTGCTGCCGCCCATCCCCGCGTGGGTGACGAACGCGTCGGCCTGCTCCAGGATCGCCAACTGGGGCACCCAGGAGTGCACCTCGACATTGCCCGGGATGTCGCCGAGTTCGCCGGGATCCGTGTGCTTCCCGATCTGGAGCACGACGTGCCAGCCGGGCAGATCACCGTAGGCCTCCAGACATCGGCGGTAGAACTCCGGCTGCTTCGTGTACGCCGAACCCAGGGAGACCAGCAGCACGCTCCCGGCGTCGGCGGGCCGGGTCCAGGTCTCCCGGTCCGCCCGTGAGCCGAAGCAGGGGCCGACGAACGTCACCACGTCGGGGTCGACCTGGTCCGCATGCGGCTGCATGGCCCTCGGGATCATCGCCAGGGCCCTCGCGGGCCGGCCGGAGAAGGCCTCCATGTCCGTGGTGGACGCCCCCGACACGGCGAGCCACCGCGCGAACTTCGCCCGGTACGCGTCCGCACCCGGCAGCGCCCGCACCTGTGCGGCCATCTCCTGGTGTTCGTAGCCCTCCCAGGCGACGAAGGTCGGGGAGAGCTGGAGGACGGGCCGGCCCTGCGACTCGGCGAGGGCACGCGCGGCGTAGGCACCGATGTCGTACAGATACAGATCCGCCGGGTCCCGGTCGTACGCGGCGCGCAGTTGCGGCAGGGCCTGGACGGCGTCGTCGAGGAAGACGTCCATCGCGGCGATCGGGTCGTCCGGCCAGTCGTTGTCGGCGACCGGCAGCACCGAACGGTAGGGGACGAACTCGGCGCCGGTGGCCGTGACCAGACCGGCGACGACCGGGTCGTTGGCGTACGTCACCCGATGGCCGCGGGCCACCAGCTCACGCAGGATCTCGAGGCTCGGCAGGATATGGCTGACGGCGGGAATGCCGATCATCGCGATATGGGTACGGCGACGGGACATACGGGATCACTCGTTTCAGGTCTACGGCGATAAGGACACACCGGGCCCGCGCGCCGCCGTTCGGCAACAGCCTGCCGGGGAGCGCGCACGGGTCGCGGTACGGGAGGGGGACGCCGCCCCGTCCGTGTCAGCCGTAGATCTGGTGGAAGTACATGAGCAGCATCCTAGGCACGTCCCCGTGGCGCGCAAGGCGTTTTCGGGGCGGCACGGCACGATCGCCGAACCGGCCGCCTGCCGCAGCCAGTTGCAGGAGCATCGGCCGGACGCCGTGCCCGGGGCGACCGCGGTCCTCGATTTCCGGCGTCACCAGGGCGGCTGTCTCGGCCACGGGTGCACGAGGAGACGAGTCGCTTCCCCGTGCTCGCCGCCGGCACCAGCACCCGCCCACGCCTGATAGGGCCGTTCGGCCTCTATCCGGTCAGCGGAACCGTCGAGGTCCTCTTCCGGTACTTCGAGGACCGTGCCCCGTTCGACGACCGGAACAGTGCCACGAGCTGCTCCGCCGGCTCGACGAGGCCGACGGGCATCGATCTGCCCGGAGCCGAGCCGGAACCGCGCCCCCCGTGGGGCAGCACTCCCGGGCGCCGCCTGTGCATCAAGTCCGGCAGTCGGGGCAGGAGACCTCACCACGGACCGACCAGCAACTGTGGAGGAAACATGCCCGGGCTGATCGCACGCATCAAGGACTTCAGTCGTAGCCCGCAAGGGCGCAGGGCCATCGCCTCGGCTCGACGGGCCGGCGCCGACCCAAGGAAGCGGGCGCAGGCCCGCCAGATGTTCGGCCGACTGCGCGGGCGGCGCTGAGCGGCGCGCGGCCGGGTGGGGAAGCAGGTCCCCCGCTCCCCCACCCGGTGCGGGCAGCACCGTCACCCTTCACACCTGGGTGACACCCACGGCATCACTGCCACCGACGAGACGGACGGCGTGGGCGACGGCGTCACCGAGCGGCTTCCACGGTTCGGCCGCGATCGCCCGTACGGCGTGCGGACCGGCCTCGCGCACGGTGTCCGGGCAGGGCAGCGCGGGGGCGGGAGGAACGGGACGGCGAACGCCATGATCCCGGCCGGCTCGGGGCAGCCGGCGGCCAGCTCCTCGACGTGCCGGTCACCGCAACCGGACAGGAGCGCCTCCAGGCGGTCCTGTCCGGTGTACGGACACGGGCCGGGGGCATGGGCCGGGTCACCGAGGACGGCCGTCGAACCGCCCCACTCGCCCTTTCGCTCCCGCTCGTCCTGTACGTCCGCCGTGTCCGCCTCGGCCGCCCCCTCGGACAAACCACAGGCCCTCAGCTCCTGGACCCAGACGAGCGCCTCCAGCTACAACGCCTGGGTCTGCGCCCGTAACAACCAGGGCGCCTGGGCCGCGTACGACTTCGACTGGACGACGGACCACTGCAGCACCTCCCCCGACAATCCGTTCGGCTTTCCCTTCCGAACGGCCTGCGTCCGCCACGCCTTCGGCTATCGCAACCACAAGGCCGCCGACGCGTTCTCCGCCGGCAAATCACGCATCGGCTCCTCCTTCTACGAGGACCTCAAGCGCGTGTGCGCCGCCTGCTCAGGCGCGACGCGGACTTCGTGCGACGGCACGGCATGGACGTACTACCACGCCGTGGACATCTTCGGCGTCGCACCGGTCAGGCAGGGCTGACCGAAACCTGACAAACGTCATTCCTTCCTGTGCGCGAGGTCGTTCCTGGGGAGGATGGACGCCGGGTGTGACGCGCAGAGGATGAGGAGCTCAGCCACGCACACCTGATGAGACGGAACCCTTACATGCCCAGCACGACCCACCCACACCCTCGTCCCTCCCACCGGAGAGTGCGTCTGGCCGCCGTGGCATCGGCGGCCCTGTTGTCGCTCGCGGCCGGCACGCTTCCTGCCGGGGCCGCCGCTCCGTCGCCGGCCTCCGCCACCGCGTCCGCCGTCTCCACCACGTCCGGTCTCGACCGGAAGGCGCTGCGGGCCTCCCTCGACGCGTTCCACCGGGCGGGGATGTACGGCGCCTACTCATCGGTCAGGGACGGCTCCGAGCAGTGGCGCGGGGCTGCGGGCGTCGCCGACATCGACAGCGGGCGGCCGATGCGCCCGGACTACGAGCACCGCATCGGCAGCATCACCAAGACCTTCACCTCGGTGGCCGTTCTCCAGCAGGTGGCCAAGGGCCGAATAGACCTCGACGCCCCGATCGGTGACCACCTTCCGGAGCTGGTGCCGGGTGAGCGGGGCCGTGAGGTGACGGTGCGGATGCTGCTCAACCACACGAGCGGCATCGCGGACTACGTACTGCCCGCCTTCCCCGGGCTGGTGACGGACCCGGGACAGGCCCTGGACGAGGGCCGGTTCCGCAGGATGGCCCCCGAGGAGCTGGCCCGCCTCGGCCTGGCGGCCGAGCCGCAGGCGCCGCGTGGCACGCACTCGTACGCCAACACCAACTACGTCATCGCCGGTCTGCTGCTGGAGAAGGTCACGGGCCAGGACCCGGAGTCCTACATCACCAGGAACGTCATTCGCAAGGCCGGGCTGCGACACACGTACTTCCCGCGCTCCGCCCGCATATCGGGGCCGCACGCCAAGATGTACGAGTCCTTCTACGGAACCATCGAACCGGCGCGCGACTACAGCGTCTACGACATGTCCTGGGCCGGAACGGCCGGTGCGATGGTCTCCACGATGAGCGACCTCAACGACTTCTACCGCCTGCTCCTGAGCGGGAAGCTGCTCGGCGCGGCGGAGCTGCGGGAGATGAAGACGACGGTTCCCGCCTACGAGCCGGCTCCGGGACAGGAGGTGGCGATGCGGTACGGCCTCGGCCTCTACACGCTCAAGATGCCCAGCGGCGGCTGGTACTGGGGCCACGACGGTGGCGTGTTCGGGGCGGGGACCTGGGCACTGTCCACGGAGGACGGACGCCGCCAGGCCGCCATCGGCTACAACCTGATGAAGTACGAGCGGTTCGGCGAGGACGGCACGCCGTTGCCCGACCCGATCGGCAACGCCCTGTTCGGATACATGGACGGCGCACTCAGCGGAGCTCCCGCCGAGCGGGTCACCGGCACGTCGCCGGTTCCTCAGCGTCTGCTCGGTCCCGAGCAGCTGCGATAGCTGCGATGACGGCGTTCCTCCCGCCACGGGGGCGCCCGTAGACGGCCAGGGCCTGGGGACCGCGCGGCGTGGACTCCGCGCCGCACGCTTCGCCCGACGGCAGGCGAGCCCGCCCCCTCGCGTGAGGGAGCGGGCTCGCCGGTGTACCGATGACCGGAGATCAGCCGATCTCGGCGCCGTACGCCGCCAGCGCCTCGGGCACCGGCTGGAAGAACGTCTCGCCGCCCGAGGAGCAGTCGCCGCTGCCGCCCGAGGTCAGGCCGATCGCGGTGTCGCCCGAGAAGAGCGAGCCGCCGCTGTCGCCCGGCTCGGCGCAGACCGTGGTCTGGATCAGGCCGTTGACGATGTCACCGTTGCCGTAGTTGACCGTGGCGTCCAGGGCGGTGACCTCGCCGTCGTGGACCTGGGTGGTGGAGCCGCTGCGGGTCACCGACATGCCGACGGTCGCGTCGCCCGCCTTGGTGATCGCCTGGGTGGAGCCGTTGTAGAGGTCGACCTCGCTGGGGTGCTCCACGTCGGACGTGTACTTGACCAGGCCGTAGTCGTTGTCCGGGAAGCTGGAGCCCTCGTTGGCGCCGATCTCCGCGCCGCCCTGCGAGTCGGACCAGCTGGTGATCCCCTCGGTGCAGTGGCCGGCGGTCAGGAAGTACGGCTCGCCGTCCTTGACCACGTTGAAGCCGAGCGAGCAGCGTCCGGAGCCGCCCCAGATGGCTTCCCCTCCCGCGATGAGGGGTTTGAACTCCCCGGCTGACTTCTTCAGTTCGGCCGTGGACCCGAGGCCGTCGACCACCTTGCTGAGCTTGTCCCAGGCCGCGCCCTTGACCGTGCGGTCGGCGGTGACGACCACCTTGTTGCTGACCGGGTCGACCGCCCAGGAGGTGCCGGGGATGGTCGCCTTGTCGGCGAGGGTCTGCCGGGTGTCCGTCAGCTCGGCGAGCGTGTGCTGTACGAGTCTGGCCTTGCCGCCCGCCTGGCGGACCCGCTCGGCCGCCGCCTCGTCGATGACGTTGACGACGAGGTTCTTGGCCTTGGCGTCGTAGTACGCGCCCGCCGTGTCGCCGCCCAGGGCCTTGTCCAGTGTGGCCGCGAGACTTCCGGCCGACTGGGCGTTGAGGGTCTTCGCCGTGAACTGCGGTACGTGGTCACTGGCGTTCGCAGTCTGGAACGTCATGCCTGCCGCGACCAGGCCGAGGACGGCCGATCCGGTCAGGGCCGCACGCTTCCTGGATATGCGTCGGTGCTTCAACTTCGACCTCCTGTGGGGCCGTGCACGGACAAGTGGGGTGTCCGGAACACGGAGGATGGGGCGCCCACTATTCCGACGCGGCCGATAGCGCACAAGGTCGACTTCCGGACGCACACATGACACCGACGATTCACCCGCCATCCGTCCACAAGCCGGGCTTCGCTCCCCATCGGTTCCGTTTGCGAACACCCGGCGCAATCGGCCGCGGGCAACGGGTGAGGACTAGTCCTGTCCTGTAATGGTCCCTGCAGTCCGGATGCCGTGGAGGGCACTCCTGAAGCCGAACACCACCGAGTGCTTCCGAACGTCCCGGACACCACCGGAGCGTTCCGGCAAGGAGTGCCGGTATCGCCTCCGATAGGTCATCATCGAACAGGCGGTACACGCCGGGCACTTGGTGCCCGGACCGAGCGGGGTGACCGAGCGGAGGGGCGACGTGCGGAGTCGGGTGCGCGTGTCGGACGGACGGCATCTGATGGTCGAGCGTCAGGGGGATCCCCGAGGCAGACCGGTGTTCCTCCTGCACGGAATGCCGGGCAGCCGGCTGGGTCCCGCTCCCCGCGGGATGGTCCTCTACCAGCGGAAGATGCAGCTGATCACCTACGACCGGCCGGGATACGGCGGCTCCGACCGGCTGGCGGGACGCAGGGTGATGGACGTCGCCGAGGACGTACGCACGATCGCCGACTCGCTCGGCCTGGAGCGTTTCGCCGTGGTCGGCCGCTCGGGTGGCGCCCCGCATGCTCTGGCCTGCGCCGCGCTGATGCCGGACCGGGTCACCCGCACCGCCGCCCTGGTCAGCCTGGCTCCCCGGGACGCCGAGGGCCTCGACTGGTTCGAAGGGATGGCCGCTTCGAACGTGCTCGCGTACACCACGGCGGCGGCGGATCCGGACGGGCTGGCGGAATCCTTCATCAGCCGCTCGGCGGAGATCCGGCAGAACCCGGCCCGGCTCCTGGACGACCTGCGCCGGGAACTGACCGACTCCGACCGCACCGTGGTCAACGACGCCGGCATCCGCACCATGCTGCTCGCCAACTACCGCGAGGGGCTGCGCACATCGGCGTACGGCTGGATCGACGACGCCCTCGCCTTCTCCCAGCCGTGGGGGTTCGATCCCGCCGGCATCACGTGTCCCGTGATGCTGTGGCACGGTGTGAAGGACGTGTTCTCCCCGGTGGGGCACTCGCGCTGGCTGGCCGGGCAGATCCCGGGCGCCACCGCCGTACTGGAACCGGCGGCCGCCCACTTCGACGCGCTGTCCGTGCTTCCCGGTGTGCTCAACTGGCTGCTCGACGAGCGGGAGGCCGAAGCCGCGGTCTGCTGATCCCGGAGGGCGCCGGGCTTCCGGAGCCCGGCGCCCTCCGGCTCACACCGACATCGGCTCCAGCTCGCGCCGGAACCTCCGCTCGTCCCGCGCTATCCGGGTCATCGGGTGATCGTCACCGAGCTGCCGTGCCAGTTCGTCGCCCGTCTCCGCCCGGACTCTCAGCGCCTCGTCCTTGCGTCCCATCGCGTCGAGCGTGACCGCGAGGTTCGACGTCATGGCGAGGGTCTCCGGATGGTGCACCCCGAGGACCTCCCTGAGCTGACCGGCCACCGTGCGCTCCGTCTCCAGGACGATCTCGAGCTCACCGCGGTCGGCCGTGGCATTGGCCAGGTTCATCACGGAGAACAGCGTGTTCGGATGCTCCCGTCCGAACACCTCACGCATGGAGGCGACCACCCGTGTCAGCAGCTTCTCCGCCTCCTGGGGCGCTCCCGCCCCCGAGAGGTAGACGCCGAGGTTGTTCTGCGCGGCCAGGGTGTACGGATGCTTCTCCCCCGGCACCTTCATGTACTGGTCCACCACCTCCTGAGCGGTGTCCCTGGCCTCGGCGGCCTCTCCCGCCGCGAACAGGTCGGCCGCCATGTTGAGGTCGCAGGCGAGCGAGTCGGGGTTGGCCGAGGTGTACTTGGCCCGGTACCTGGCCCGGGTCGCCACCGTGAGCCGGCGCGCGTCCTCCAGCTGCCCCGCCCTGCGCAGGGAGACCGCCAGGCTCTTGGCGGCGCTGAGCGTGGTGGGGTAGGTCCGGCCGAGCGTCGCCTTGTAGGTGTCGTACGTCCGGCTGAGCAGCCCCACCGAGTCCTCGTACCGCCCCACCTCACGCAGGTCGCGCGCCAGCGACATGGCCGAGGACAGGCTGTACGGGTGCTCCGGTCCCAGGACCTCGGACCGCAGGTCGTAGACGTCCTGGTCGATCTCCCTGGCGCGTGCGTACTGCCCGACGCTCCGCAGGTTCAGCGCCAGGTTGTTGGCCGCGGCCAGCGTGCGGGGGTGCCTTTCGTGGAAGATCTGGCTGAACCCCTCGTGCGCCGCGGTCGCCAGCTCGATGGCCTTGCCGTAGTCACCGAGCAGCCCCAGGTCGATCGCCAGGCTGCTGGTGGTCATGTACGTGTGCGGATGCTCCGGCCCCAGCACCGCTCGCTGCCTGCCGAGGGTCACCTCGTCGAGTTCCTTGGCCTCCACGTACCGGCCCCGGGTACGCAGGATGTTGGAGAGGTGGAAGCAGAGGTAGAGGTACTGCAGATCCTGGTTGCCCAGCATCTCCCGCCACGTTTCCCGCAGCTCGTCCCCGAGCCGGCCCGCCGTCCGGACGTCTCCCCGCTTCCACAGGTAGCGCACCCGGTCGATCAGCAGCCTGCGGGTCTCAGGTTCCCTGCAGTTGCGTGCGTCCGAGGGCCCGAGGTGCGGCCAGATCGTGGCGAAGCGCGGCCAGGTCTCCGGGTTGTCGATCGGCTCGTCGTCGTCGGGCCGGGCGCCTGCCAGGATGCGGTGCACGACGTGCCTGGCCTCGCGCTGCTCCTCCTCGTCGAGCTGGGCCCTGATCACCGCCTGTACGAGACGGTGCACCTGGATGGAGTTCGACACCTGGTCGACCTTGGCGAGGGCGAAGCGGCCGATCTCCCGGATCACCCTGCCCAGCACCAGCTTCTCCTGGAGCGAGGCGTCGTACGGCTTGAGTGCCTCGATCATCTCCTTGCTGTAGAGGAGGTTGGCGGAGATCGGTTCGGGGGCGAAGAACGCGCAGAGCTGCAGCAGCCGTACCGCGGCGGGCGACCGCTCCTTGAGGCGCTCGATGGAGATGTTCCAGGTGGCCGCGACCGGCTGCGGATACCCGGCCGGCTGGTTCAGGGCCAGGACCTCCGGCGCCTGCTGGGCCAGCTGTTCCAGATAGGTGTCGATGGGAGTGGCCGTCTCCGCGATCCACGCCGCCGCCTGTTCGACCGCGAGCGGCAGATCTCCGACGGCGGTGGCCACCTGGGTGGCGTCCTCGTCGCTCAGTCCCGGCGCCCGGCGCTTGAGGTGCTCGATCGACTCCTCCCGGAGGAACACGTCGACGGGCAGCGCGTCACCGTGCTGGGACCAGGCCTGGTTCCTGGACGTGACGAGGATGTGGCCCGAGCCTCCCTGCGGGAAATAGCGGCTGAGGCGTTCGGGGTCGTCGGCGTTGTCGAAGACCAGCAGCCAGCGTTCCGAGGGCACGCCCCGTCGCAGCAGGTCCACCGCCTCCTGCGACGCGGCTGCCATGTCGTCGCCACCCTGGGCGCCCAGCCGTACCGCGAGTTCGGCGAGGCTGGCCACCACGTCGTCGATCTGCTCGGAGGATATCCACCACACCAGGTCGTAGTCGGCCATGAAGCGGTGCACGTACTCCAGGGCCACCTGGGTCTTTCCGACGCCGCCGAGGCCGTACAGGGCCTGCGGCTGCGGCAGCACGACGGCCATGCCGCCGCCCAGCTGGTCACGCATCCGCTCCAGGACCAGGGAGCGGCCGGTGAAGCCGGGGTTGCGGGGAGGCGCGTTCCAGATCCGGGGCACGGTGCCGGGGAACCGGGGGCCGGGCGACATCCCGTCGCCGAGCTGCACCGGCCGGTCCAGGGCGCGCATCAGGGCCGTGGTGGCGTGCACCTCGTCCAGCCGGAACAGATCGACCGGATTGCGGTCGATGTACGGCGCGGAGAGCCGGACGTCACTGACCCTGAGCGGCAGCAGCTGACGCCGGCTCCCGCCGGGATCCTCGTTGACCGCCCTGTCCCACAGGGCCACGGCCCGCTGTGACTTGAGGTAGGCGCTGGAGAGCAGGACGACCGTACGGGCCGCGGTCTCGGCCGCGTGTGCGGCGTCCACGGGGCCGGGGTCGGCGGAGACGTCCCGCGGGACCACCCGGAACCCCGCCCGGGTGAGGACCGATTCGACCCAGTCGGCCCACATCCGGTTCTCCGCCACATAGCTGAGGAAGAGATCGGCGGGCAGTGCGGGCCTGCGCCGGGTGAAGGCGTCACGGATCCGCAGCCGCACCTCCTCGCCCACCGGGGGCATGGAGGTGATCTCCTGCTGTGTGACGACCGCGGTGAGGCGTTCGAAGGCGGACAGGAGCGAGTTGCTGAGCCCTGCCTCGTCGCCGAAGGTGGCCAGGGTCTCCTCGTACGCGTAGTAGGGGCGGTAGGGGATCTCCACCGCGCCCCAGTAGGCGGTGAGTTCGTCGCCCGAGAGGTCACGGGGGAGCCGGTCGAACTTCAGCCGGGCCAGCGCCCGGCCGGCGTCGGCCTTCTCCTTCTCGCCCTCGTCGATCCGCATCGGGACGGGGAAGATGGAGATGGGCCGCCCGGTGTAGCGCTCGGCGATCTGCCGGGCGACGGAGGCCGCGCCGTCGATGGACTGGTCGCTGAGGGTGAAGCAGTCGACGAGCACGTCCGGGAGGTGGACGGTGCAGATGTCGGCGATGTCGCTGAGACCGGTACGGCTGTCGATGAGGACGTAGTCGTAGTTCGTCTTCATGTCGTCCCGCAGGGCGTCGAAGAAGTGGCCGCCGCCCAGCCGGTCGTAGAAGTTGTCCCAGTCGAAGGTGGAGACGGTCGCGGAGTACTCGCGGTTCTGCCGTCCGGCGGAGACGAAGTCGAGGGTGCCGCCCCGCGGGAACTCCCAGCCGAGCGCCTCGGGAGTGAGCGAGACCGCGTGCGGCTGGATGCGTGCGTAGTCGCGGTGCCAGTCGTCGGCCCGCTGGGCGGGGTTGGTCGCGGCCCAGGCGTATTCGGTGATCAGGTCGATCACACCCGTGGTGGCCCCGAGCGTCGAGGGGTCGAGGAAGGGGTGGAAGAACCGGTGGAGCCCCGGGGCTTCCAGGTCCCAGTCGACGGCCAGCACCCGTTTGCCGTTGGCGGCGAGGATCCAGGCGGTGTTGGCCAGGGCCATGGTGCGCCCCGTGCCGCCCTTGTACGAGTAGAAAGTGACGATGCGCCCGTCACGGCCGGCTGTCATACGTCCTCCGCATCCGTCGCAGGGTCGTGCATGTCGGGTATGAACCGGGTGTTGCCCATGGGCCCCATGAGTCGCGTCCGTTCACTGTGCCGTCCACCGGCGGGCGGGTAGGCCGTGGCATGCCTGAGGTACTGCTGGGCGGCCGCCTCGACCACCTGGGGAAGGATCTGGCCGAACGCCTCCATACTGGGTACCCCCTTGGCCGCGACACGGCAGAAGGCCCGCCCCTGCCGCATCTTGACCGGCATCGTCTGCTCGAGTTTCTCGGCCAGTTCTGCTTCGGCCGCCCGGCTCTGGTGGTCCTCCCGGCACCAGGGGACGACCATGGTCACCCAGGGCCGGTTCTCCCTGTCGAAGGCGGCGAGCCGCCGTCTGAGGTCCTCGTCCTGCAGGGCCCAGCGGTCGACGAGCAGGATCTCGGGGGTACTGGGCGGCTGCTTGCCCTCCCGCTGCCCGGGTTCCTCGTCGAACGACGTGACGACGGCTTGGTAGTTGAGAGAGCGCACGAGCTCTTCGGCGACGTAGGCCAGTGGTCTGGCAGCGGCCGGATGGTAGGGGTTCCACTCCTGCGGATTGTCGCCGTAGTACTCCGGGTTCCGGCCCTCCGGCAGGTCGTGGCGGGTGGGGGCGGCGATCGAGATCCGCATGGGCCTCGGGGCGCCCGCTCCGCTGCCCGGTGCGCCGAACGCACTGGGGACGAGACGGAAGTCCAGGGGTCTGCCCGAGCCGATCTGCACCGTGTCGGCGACGTGAACGATGCGTTTGGCCAGGTGGTAGACGGCCTGTTCGTAGTCCTGGGCGAACAACGTGAGTTTGATCAGCCCGTAGAGCCCGTCGCTGACGTAACGGTCCCCGAAATCACGGTGGTTGAACTGCAAGCGCTCCGCGGGGCCGGGGAGCTGGGCCGGTGGGACCGGTACCCAGAGCGCGGGCACGATCGCCTCGGCCGGCTGATTCGACCGGGCCCTGTGGTGGATGGCGCGCTGCTCGAAGGCATACCACTCCTTGCCGCACATCTCGCTGGCGAAGTAGCGCGGCGAGAACAACGGGACGAAGACCCGGCAGTTTGCCAGGACATTGCCCAGGCGCTCGGACCAGCCCTCGCCGGAGCGTATCTCCCGGTCCATGAAGCCGGCCGGCGATCCCGCTGGGAGATTGGTCATGGCCATCACATGACCGCAGAGATCCTGGAAAAGCCTTTCGACCCACATGTCCGGGTCCGACCCACCGCCGTACCCCGGTGTATGCGCGTAGCTCAGAAAAAAGTACGGCCGATGGTCCGCTCGCTGTTGCGTCATGCGTGCACACGACCCCCGTCCTGTGTGAGCACCCGCATCCCAGGTCTTTGGAGAGGGTGCGAGCGAAATTCATCATTCCGGAGCGGACTGTGCTCCACCCCCATGGCGTTCGGTCATTCAACGCCGCTTTTCAGTCATCCATACCCAGGATTCATCGAACAGGTTCGTGAACCACGGCATTCATGAGGATGTTCATCCCACTTGTCCCTTGCACCCCTCTCGCCTCGTCCCGGAGCGACTCCAGCAGCCGCATTCCTCCGGCCGTCGGCTCGGCCGCCCCGTCCATCATGTCGAATGCTTCGGGCACACCCTCCATGAATCCGGGAACGAGGAAGGAAAGTCCCACACGTTCGTACGTGCCGGCCAGTAGCCCGGAGAATGGGACTGTTGTATTCCGCTCCCAGGGCAGCGCGTACTTCCAGGCCCCGTCCAGCGTGTAGAGATCCGTGATGTCGAGCAGGGCCCGCAGCCTGGCCCGTCGCAGACCGCTCAGCAGCGCGAGGGCGAGCTCCTGGGTGTCCCCCGTCATCACGAGCCCGACGGCCCCGTGGCCGTACGGCCGCTTCACGTTCCGGCCGGCGACGAGCGGGGTCAGCGTGGTGAGGCTCTCCGCGGCGTCCGCCGCCTGCCGGGGCGCGGCCCTCTCCAGCAGCTCCCACGCCCTGCCGACCTCCTCGGCCCAGGCCTCCGCTTCCTTCCGGTCGAGGCGGGGCGCCGCCGGCGCCTCGAAGCAGTCACGGCAGGGGTCCAGGTCGTCGAGGGCGAACCGGGGCGCACCCCCCGCGGCGAAGTGCCGCACCGGGAGCCAGTCGGAGCTGTCCGCGCCCCTCGGGACGATCCGTTCACCGCCGCCCTCCCGCCGGACCGAGAGCCCCTCGCCGACGGCTCGCACCCGGGCCCGCCCCGCCTCCCCGGGCCCCGCGAGGCGCAGCTCGCCGAGCGTGGGAAGGAAGAGCCTGCCGTCCCGGTAGTCCGCCGGCACCTCCAGACCGAGGCCGGACCGCACCGCGGCGGCCGCCACGTAGGACGGCAGCCGCAGTGCCTGGCCGACGGCTTCGGGCCGTTCGGCGTGCAGCCCTTCCAGGACGTCCAGCAGCCAGGTGCGCGTGTACGGGTGCGCCAGGACGCGGTCGAGCCCGGCGGCACCCTCGTCGGAGGACTCCAGCACTGCCGCGAGCTCCCACGCCTCGTCCCACCGGGCACCGCCGCGGCCGTCCAGCGCGTCGTGGAGGCCGGCAAGGAGGGTACGGGTCAGGTCGTGCTGCCCGGCGGCCAGTTCGTTCCGGTCGGTCAGGGCCGGGGACACGGTGGCGGCGCTCGTACGCGCCTGGATCCCCCGCACTAGCGCCTCCAGGTCGGCGCAGTAGACGGACGGATTGTCGAAGCCGTTCACCGCGCGGTACCGGTGCGTGTAGAGCCCGCCGCCGCAGGACCGTACGACGGGGCACCGGCGGCACGTCTCGCTGACACCTGCCAGGCCCAGCTGCCGCGCCCGGACCCCGGGGTGGGCGGCGACGTCGTCGAAGGAGTGCGAGAACACGTCGAATCCGGTGGCGGCCGCTCCCTCGTAGGCGCTCTTGAGGGAGTCGACCTGCTCCAGCTGGCCGTCCGTCTCGACGACCACCAGATCCGTGGGGGCGAGTCCGAGGGACTCGGTGAGGCTCGGGCCGCCGCTCAGCGTGGAGAGCACCGAGGAGAACAGGCGCACCGGGACCTGGCCGCCTCCCTCCTGCCAGCGGTCGAAGACCGCGAGGAGCCACTCGGCGTAGGCCGTGGGCGATCCGTCGGGGCGGGGCGGGGGCTCGTCCCATGTGGCGTGCGGGAGGAGGAAGTCGATGAGCGGGGGGTCGAGCGCGGTCAGGGCGTCCAGCACCGCGTGCGGGTCGTTCTCGATGTCGATGGTGCACAGGAGTCCGAGATCGAGATGGCGGTAGCGGTCCTGCCGGAGAAGCTCGACCGCCTTCAGCACGAGGGGGTGGCTGCTGCGTCCGTCGGCGAAGCGCCGGTGCCGGTCGTTGGCCGTGCGGTCACCGTCGAGGGAGATACCCACCTTGACGTCGAACTCGTCGAAGAGGTCCAGGTACCGGGGGCTGAGCTGAAGACCGTTGGTGTGGATCCGGAGGTCGAGGCGGGCGACACCCGAGAGCGCGGAACCGAACTCCTCGCACACGCTCCGCAGACGGGCGGGGCCCGCCAGCAGCGGCTCCCCTCCGTGCAGGATCACTGACACGGAGGGCAGTGCGTGCGTCTTTGCGTGTTCAGCCAGGCGCTGAGCCGTTCTGGCGATGACGCGATCAGAAACCGCCTTGGGCCGGGTTCTCCAGCTCTGATCCGCGTGTTCATAGACATAGCAATGATCACAGGCGAGGTCACACCTGCTGTGGACCTTCAGAACGATTTCGCGGAACGGGACCGCGGGGCCTGTCATTCCACCACTCTAGTCCAGCCGCGCCGCGAATCCGGACGGCTGGCACAGTAGCCGAACGGCCGAACGGGTGGAATATTTACAGCTTTACGTCGCCGACTGCCCTGCTGTCCCTACAGCGAGGAGTTGAATGTGGAGATCTGTGTCGGGCGGACGCCCGCCGTCGCGAGCACCCGGCCCATCTTCCTGGCTGCTGCACTGCCGCTCACTTCGATCTTCGCGAGCGGTACACGACGCTTCGCGACAGCGAAGTTCGGGGTGGATTCGTAGGTCTTCACGGCGGTCCTCGATGGGCTCGTTCCGGACACGGAAACAACACCGGCACCTGCACCATTGCAGTGTCCGGCGGCACGACTTTACTCTCATGGCCCCGGTGTGCAACTCGTCTCGTACCACCGTAACCCGAGCGATTTGCAGGACTGCTCCAAATGGACGGGAACCCATTCATTCACGGTCCGGGGTGACCACCACATCGAATACAGGAGTGAACATGACGGCGATTCCCGGACCACTGCAGAGCATGGTCTTCAGGAGCGCTGATCTGCCCGCACTCTTCCACCACACCGACGCCGTGGCCGTCGCACGCCGGCGCGAGGCGGTCAACACCACTCGCGGGCAGCTGGTCCTGCTCGTCCTGGGCACCGTACCGGCCGCCCTGCCCTGGCGCCCCGAGATCGCCGGGGATGTCCAACTCCTGCACGCCACAGCGGTGTTGGCCTACCTGGGTGTCCTGATCGCGACCTACCTCGGCTCCCGGCGCAAAGCAAAGTCGCATTGGCAACTCAACCGCTCCGCCGCGGAGTTCATCAAGTCCAACTGCTGGCGCTACGCGGTCCACGGCTCCCCCTTCGACTCCACGGTCCAGCACCCCGAAGCGGTGTTCGCCAGCCGGCTCGAGGAAGGACTCCAGGAGTTACGGAAGGTGGGCTGGGACGACCCGAGGGAGGAGATGGCGGACGCGGGCGGCGGTCTCATCACCGCGTCCATGCGGGAGTTGCGCGAAAAGGCGTTCACCGTACGCAAGGAGACGTACATCCGGGACCGGCTCATCGAGCAGCGGCGCTGGTACCGCAGGCGCATGACGGTGTCGCGGCGCGGGGCGCTCGTCTGGTCGAGCACCGTCGCCGCGCTGACGCTTCCGGCCCTGGTCCTCGCGGTGCTGCAGACCTTCGGCGGCGCCGGGTCGTTCGCACTGACGGGGACGCTCTCCGCCGCCGCCGCCGCCTGCCTCGCCTGGAACGAGATGCGCCGCCACCACCCTCTGGTGACCGCGCACTCCCTCGTCGAGGAGGACCTGGAGAACATGCAGGCCGCGATGGAGACCACCCTCACCGAGCGGCAGTGGGCGGCCGCCGTGTTCGAGACCGAGCGGGTCGTCTCCCCCGAGCACACGGACTGGCTGGTCAGGCACCGGATGTGAGTGCGCGCGGGCTCAGCCGCGCTCCACTCCCCCACGCCAGATGACGGTGACCGGCCGCCCCAGGCCACGGGCGTACGTCACGATGTCACCGGTGCCTCCGAGGCCTCGTGCGGGCCGGCCGTCCCAGACCGCGAGCAACCGGTCGCAGTGGTCGGCGATGTAGGCACCCGCCGCGTAGTAGGCCTCGTCGGTGGAATGCGGGAAGTCCAGCCGGACCTCACGGGTGGCCCGGGCCTTGAGCGCCCGGTAGCGCCGGAGTTCGCCCCCGGCGGCGAAGCACGCCTCGTAGTCCCCGCTGGGGATGACCACGGTCAGCTCCGCGCCGTGGGCCAGGGCGAGGTCGGCGAAGAGCTGGTCGGCGCCGACCGCCAGGCTGGAGAGCGCCTCCAGGGACCCCTCGTGTCCGCACAGCGCCGCCCTCAGCCCTTCCAGCACATGCTCGTGGACCTCCTGGGGGATGGAGCGGTGACCGGTCACTCCGATGCGTTTCACGGACCTGGAACCCCCTGGTGTCTGCCGGGGACTCCCGGAGGGCATCCCTCCGGGCGGGCACGGCGTCCGTCCCCGTAGTGCCTGCGCGAGCGGTCTTCCTGACATCCTCTCAAGAGCCGCGCTCCGGAGGGGAGCCCCCGCCCGGAGTCAGCGGGGGCTCACAGGAGTGCGGCGGTGCCCGGACGGGGTCAGTACACGTTCACGCCGTACGCGCTCAGTGCTTCGGTGACCGGCTGGAAGAAGGTCGTCCCGCCGGTGGTGCAGTTGCCGCTGCCGCCCGAGGTGAGACCGATCGCCCGGGGGCCCGAGTGGAGGGGGCCGCCCGAGTCGCCGGGTTCGGCGCACAGGTTGGTGCGGATCATGCCGTGGACGATGTCGCCGTTGCCGTAGTTGACGGTTGCGTTGAGACCGGTGACGGTGCCGCTGCGGATTCCGGTGGTGGAGCCCCGCCGGGTGACGGACATGCCGACCGTGGCGTTGGCCGCGCCGGTGATGTCCTGGCTGCCGACGGTGCCGGGCTTGGGCACCGAGTCGTTGGTGTAGCGGACGATGCCGTAGTCGTTGACGGGGAAGCTGGATCCCTCGGTGGTGCCCAGGACCGTGGTGTGGGCCGGGTCGGCCCACCAGGTGTCGGCGCCCTCGGTGCAGTGCCCGGCCGTCAGGAAGTAGTAGGTGCTCCCGCTGCGGACGTTGAATCCGAGGGAGCAGCGCCAGCTCGAGGCGTAGACGGGGTCGCCGCCCGAGATCAGCTTGCTGAGCTTTCCGGGGGTGCGTTCGATGCGCAGGGCGCCCGCTTCGGCTCCGGCGTGATCCTTGATCCTGTCGATCTCCGCCCGCGAGACGGTGCTGTCCGCGGTGACGAGCAGCCGCCCGGTGGCCGTGTCGACGTTCCAGGCGGTGCCCGCGACATCGGCTTCGAGCACGGCCTGCCCCGCCGCCCTGAGCTGGGCAGAGCTGTACGTTCCGATCTGGTCGGCGCCGGCTGCGGGTACGGCGAGTGCGGCGAAGGCGACGAGGCCGGCGAAGACAGCGGTGACCCGGCCGCGCCCGGCTCTGCCGCCGCCGCGGGGGGTGGTGTGCATGATCCTCACTTGTCATTCCTCCCGAAGGGAACCGGGGGCCCGCCTGTGGGGTGGCCGGACCCGTGAGGCGCGGTCAGGGCGCGGACGCGTTCCAAAAAGTGTTCGAATCCGGACACATCACGCTCTGACGGACGCTGATCGGGAGTATTGGGGGATGCCCATGCGCCACGCAAGGGTGCTTTTTCGGCCACGCCGTCACGCGACTGCACCGGCCCCGGCCACCCTGTGACGGCTGGGGGCCGTGTGCCGGCATCCGGGGCGGGACGGATCAGCCGTCGATCCGGTTCCGCTCCCCTGCGGGGACGGCCACCGTGAGGGTGTTGCCCGGTGGCGGGAAGGGACAGATGAAGTGGTCGGCGAAGGCACACGGCGGCAGCAGGGCGCGGTTGAAGTCGACCCGCACCCTGCCGTCCGCGTCGGGCGCCGGCGGCCGCAGGAAGCGGAAACGGTAACTGCTGTCCCCGCTGGTCGCGTCGGCGAAGACGGCCCAGAGCGAACCGTCGGGCTCGACCGCCACCTGGAGGGTGTGCTCGGCGCCGTCCACGGTGAAGGCGATCTCACCCGAGAGGCCGAGCCCGCGCTCCCGCCCGTCCGCGTTCCCGACGCGGACGGTACGGTCGGAGCCGTACGGCCGGAAGGTGCCCTCCAGCGACCACTTCGGGTCGTACGGGGTGGCGTCGACGGTCCGGAAGGCGTGACGGGCCGGGGACTGCGGGTCGAAGTCCCTGACCGCCCAGAGGCCTTCGCGGCTCAGCACGACCAGCCGGCGCTCGCCCTGCGCCACCCGGGAGGTGTCGACGGGGCCCCGGTCGGCGCCGAGGCGGACCTCACCGGCCAGCGGCTTCGTGTCGACGGTCAGCCCGTCCTCGGGAGTGGCGGTGAGCACCACCCCGCCGCCCTCCTCGCGCCACAGCCCGGGTACGGCCGGAATTCGACCCTCCGGATGGTCGGCGAGCCAATGGGTGCCGGTGAGGGAGAGCGGGCCGTGCGGCGCGGCCACGGTGACGATGCGCCCCTCGTGCCAGCGCTGCCAGGCGCGGAACTCCTCGCTGTCCTGCTGTGCGTCCGTGCTCATGCGCTCAACCTTTCCACACCGGCTCGGCCGGACCGGGGCATCCGGTGCCGGCGGCCGGCACGTCCGGGAGACCCCGTGAGGTCAGGACGTACGCCGGTCAGCCCGCCGGGCGGACCTCTCCCGCGGCCGCCTGACGCCGGATCAGCAGTCGCATCCGCAGTTGCAGCCCTCACAGCAGCTGCAGCAGTTGCCGCAGCAGTTGCAGCCTTCGCAGCACCCTTCGCACCAGTCGCCGCAGTCACCCTTGTGGCAGAGCCCTTCACGTTCCTGGCCGCTCCACGGGTCGTTGAAACTGCCGGCACAGCACAGCTGGCAGGTGCAGGCGAGCCCCGCCCAGACCAGACAGCCGGCTACGAGGCCGCGCCGGTTGCGTGGCGGCTCGGGCGGGAGCGGGGGGCCGGGCGGGCCGCCGGGGGCGGGTGCGTACGGGTTGCCGGGCGGCGGACCGAAGGCGCCCGAGGGCTGCCCGCTCTGCTGGTGCGAGCACGAGGCGGGGCCGAAGGCCCGGTCCACCGAGCGTCGCAGCTCGTGCACCAGGAGCACGTGCGCCAGCGTGCCGTCGGTGAATTCCGCGTCCCGCATCGCGAGGCGCACACCGTGGAGCGCGTCGTCGCACAGGCGGCGGGCCTCGGCGAGCGGTGTGCCGGTCGCGGTGAGCGGGTTCCAGGCACCCGACGCGGTGTCGGCCTCGCGGTCCTCCACCGCATCCAGCAGATGGGCGAGCCGCCCGAAGAGCCGCCCGGCCTCGGCCAGCGGCTCCGCGTTCTGCGGCCTGCCCGCGAGTACGGCGGTGTGCGCGAAGGCCGCGGCCGTCGCCGTCTCGGTGGGTTCGGTGACCGTCAGCAGAGGGGTGCCCGGGCCGGCGAGGGACTCGATGCCGGCCTGCCGGTCGACCGCGTCGACCAGGAGCGCCGTGTCGAAGCCGAGCTCGGCCCCGGTGCGTGCCCCGGCCCTGTCCCAGCCCGCGGCGACCCGGCGCGCGGCGGCGGCAACCGGCCGCCGCTTCAACAGCCCGTCACCGTCGGCCACATGGTCACGCACCTTCGCCGAGGCCAGCACGAGCGACACGGCCGCTGCGAGCCTGGCCCCCTCGCCCCGGGCGACCGGAGCGGTCCGCATCGAACGCAGCGGACAGGGGCCCGCGGTGCGCCGCCGCCCGGCCGAGCGCTCGGACTGAGCGTCCGTCAGGACCGAGACGATCAGGCCGTCGTAGTTCGTCACGACCCGGGCGAACTGCCCGTGGTCCGCACGAAGGGCGAGACACAGACCGCAGAGATGAGCCATCCACTCCGTCTTCAGCCCTTCGGACAGCCGATGGGTACATGGCCTCACGATTCCGAACACGAAGATCCCCCGGGAGCCGTTCATCCGACGGGTCGCGAGCCCGCCCGTCTGCGCGGCGTGCATCGTATCGACCGGTCCGTTCACCCGTACGCCCGCCATGTCACCCGTACGGACGGAGCATCATATTTTCACTCCGCAAGCCCCCTTATGCGGTACGAACCCTGACGAATCGCCACATGTTCTGCACCAGTAGCGTCACGAATCGCCTGCGTGACGCCTATCCCCTTGGCGCTGTATCCGCATCATGGACGACCATGGGGATAGGAAAGAGATGCGGAACACCAACGAACCGCGGTGAGAGGAGGCGTCCATGGGATCGGTGCGCAAGGCAAGTGCCTGGCTGGGCCTCGTGGAGGACAACGACGAGCGGTACTACGACGACGAGTACTCCGAGGATGCTGAGACCGGCACGAATCAGCCATGGGTGACCGATCCCCGCGTGCAGGTGGCTTCCGAGGAGGCCGAGGACACGGGCCGCCGGATCGCCACCGTCACCCCGGACAGCTTCCGGGACGCGCGCGCGCTCGGCGAGCTCTTCCGTGACGGGGTGCCGGTGATCGTCAACCTCACGGCCATGGACCCCGCCGACGCGAAGCGCGTCGTGGACTTCGCCGCGGGACTGACCTTCGGCCTGCGCGGCTCCATCGAGCGCGTGGCGACCAGGGTCTTCCTGCTGACCCCCGCCCACACCCAGGTCGTCACCGGCGAATCCGTCGGCCGGCCGGCCGACGGATTCTTCAACCAGAGCTGAGCAGGGTGCTCGCCGGAGCGTCCTACCGGAAAGCGTCCAGGCCGGTGAGCGCCTTGCCCAGCACCAACTGGTGCATCTCCACGGTTCCCTCGTAGGTGAGCACCGACTCCAGATTCGTCGCGTGCCGCATCACCGGGTATTCCAGCGAGATCCCGTTGGCACCGAGAATCGTGCGCGAGGTGCGGCAGATCTCGATCGCCTCCCGCACGTTGTTGAGCTTGCCGAAGCTGACCTGCTCCGGGCGGATCCTGCCCGCGTCCATCCGGCGGCCCAGATGGTGGGCGAGCAGGATGCCCTTGTGGAGCTCCAGCGCCATGTCCGCGAGCTTGGCCTGGGTCAGCTGGAATCCTCCGATGGGCCTGCCGAACTGCTCACGGGACCTCGCGTAGTCCAGCGCCGCCTCGAAACCGGCGCGCGCGGCACCCATGGCCCCCCAGACGATCCCGTAGCGGGCGTGGTTGAGACAGCTGAGCGGGCCGCGCAGCCCCGTGGCCCCGGGCAGGACCGCGTCGGCGGGCAGCCGCA
Source organism: Streptomyces sp. NPDC014623 (assembly GCF_043088245.1). Lineage (NCBI taxonomy): Bacteria > Bacillati > Actinomycetota > Actinomycetes > Kitasatosporales > Streptomycetaceae > Streptomyces > Streptomyces sp. NPDC014623. The sequence continues at coordinate 406,424 of NZ_JBIBZU010000004.1, forward strand.
CACCGTCCAGGACCAGCTCACTGGTGACCGAGGCGCGCAGGGACCACTTGTGCCTGATCTCGGGGGCGGAGAAGCCGGGGCTGTCCGTCGGCACGACGAAGCCGCGGATCCCGGAGCCACCGCCCGCCTCACCGGTCTGCGCCCACACGACGGCGACCCCGGCGACCGACCCGTTGGTGATCCACATCTTGCGGCCGGTGAGGATCCAGTCCTCGCCGTCCCGCTCGGCGTACGTGCGCATCCCGGCGGGGTCCGAGCCGTGGTCCGGTTCGGTGAGACCGAAACAGCCGATGGTCTCGCCGGCCGCCATGCCGGGCAGCCACCGCTGCTTCTGCTCCTCGGAGCCGAAGCGGTGGATGGCGTACATGGCGAGGGAGCCCTGGACGGAGACCAGGGAGCGGATGCCGGAGTCGGCGGCCTCCAGCTCCAGACAGGCCAGGCCGTACTGGACGGCGCTCGCCCCGGCGCAGCCGTACCCCTCCAAGGACATGCCCAGTGCGCCGAGCGAACCCAGCTCCCGGGCCAGCTCCCTGATGCCGGGGAGCTCGCCTCTCTCGTACCACTCGGCGATGTGCGGGAGGACCCGGTCGGTGGCCCAGGTGCGCACGGTGTCGCGGATCGCGAGGTCCTCGGGGTCGAGCAGATCGTCGATGCCGAGGGGGTCACCCGGATCGAACGGCGGCCTCTTCGGCGGCTCCGGCGGTTTCGCGGACTCGGTGGTGGACATGGGTACCTCCGGCGGCTCACACGGTACGGAAACGCGCCGCACCACTAAAACTAGCAGTGGTAGTTACGGCGCCGTGCCGACGTTACGGCTCAGCGTGCTGATCGTCCAGAGCCCGTGACCTCGGCCGGTTCGCGCCGGGCGGGACGGGGGACAAGGCGCTGCGGGGTGTCCGGCGCCTCGAGCGAAGGGGCCTCACGGCGTGGCGTGGATCCGGAGGTTCCGGACCCCGCGGCCCGCTCCGGCACGACGGCCGCCGATTCCCGGCGGGTGTCCTTCACCGCAGGGCAGTCCATGACCCGCGGCAGACGCAGCGCCGCCAGCGCCCCGAGCAGCAGCAGACCCGCACTGACCAGCAGCGTGACGTGCAGACCGTCGATGAAGGCGCGCCGGGCGGTGTCCCGCAGCAGGTCTCCCATGGGGCCACCCAGCCGGCCGGCCACCTGATAGGCCTCGCCCAGCGAATGCGCCGCCGCCGATCCGGCGGCGGCGGGCACGCCCTCCTCGTGGAGCCGGGAGAGCCCGGGCGCGTAGGCCGCGTTCATGACGCTGCCGAGCAGGGCGATACCCAGGCCCGCACCGAGCTGGTACGAGGTCTCGCCTATCGCGGCCGCGCCGCCCGCCCTCTCCGCGGGGGCCTCGCTCAGCATCGATTCGTACGCCCCGAACAGCGTGGACTGCAGCCCGAAGCCCAGCAGTACGAAGCCCGCGGTGAGCAGTACCGGCCGGTCGTGCTGCCCCATCAGGGTCAGCAGGAGCACCGAGGCCGCCGTGAGCACGAAGCCCCAGCCGACCATCCGGCGGGGACCGACACGGCTCAGGGTGTACGAGCCCGTGGCGCCGGCCGCCATCGCGGCGAAGGTCAGCGGCAGCAGCCGCAGGCCGGTCTCCAGCGGGCTCAGGTCCAGGACCAGCTGGAGGTACTGGACCGCGATCAGTTCCAGCCCGACCAGCGCCAGCATGGCGAGCACGATGCAGCCGACCGCGGTGGTGAAGGCCGGCCGGGAGAACATCGTGATGTCGATCAGTGGGTGGGTGCGCCGCTTCTGCCTGCGTACGAAGAGGACGAGCAGTGCGGCCCCCGCGAGCAGCGGGACGAGGGTGACGGGGTCCAGCGGGCCCTCGCCGCCGCCGATCCGTTTGATCCCGAGCACGACCCCGAGCACACCGGCCGCGGCCGTCAGGGCGCCGAGCACGTCCCAGGGACCCTCCTCCTCCCCGCGGGACTCGGGCAGGAACCGGTACCCGGCCGGGAGGATCAGCGCCATGAGCGGGATGTTGATCAGGAAGACGGAGCCCCACCAGTAGTGCTCGACGAGGAATCCGCCGATGACCGGTCCGGTCGCGGCGCCCACCGCGGCGACCGCGGTCCACACCCCGATGGCCAGCGCCCGCTCGCGGCGGTCGGGGAAGACCTGGCGGAGTATCGACAGCGTGGCCGGCATGATCATCGCGCCGCCCACGCCGAGCAGGGCACGCGCCGCGATCAGCACGCCCGCCGAGTCGGCCGTCGCCGCGAGCGCGGAGGCGACGCCGAAGAGGGCGTAGCCGAAGAGGAGGACGCGCCGTCTGCCGATCCGGTCGCCGAGAGTGCCGAAGAGGATCAGCAGGGAGGCACAGACCAGCGGGTAGGCGTCCACGATCCACAGCAGACCGACGGCGCTGGGCCGAAGGTCCTCGGTGACGGCGGGGACGGCGACGTGCAGCACGGTCGCGTCGAGGGCCACCAGCAGCAGACTGAGACAGAGGACGACCAGGACGACCCAGCGGTTGGCACCGTCGGCTGCGGCGCGCAGCCTGCTCACGGCCGTGGACGTCCCGGTCATGTACGTACCTCCCACAATGAGTCCCTCGCGCTCGGCAGACCTGCTGGGGCTCCGTCTCACGGCGTCCCCCGGGCCCGGCATCGACGGGCGAGTGAGCCGTCAGCGTACGCGAGTTCCACGTGGTCACGCGTGGTGCAGCTCATACGTTCACGAGCCACCGGGTGTGGCGTACACCACTTGACATCCGGCGCCCTGGGTGCGTTCCGGCCGCCGCGGCGGGGCACACCGGGGCGCCACCGGCCACGGCCCGGGGCCGCCCCGAATGGGCCCGCTCACACGCGGCGCAGTCGGGCTGCGCCAATTCATCGACGCTCAAACATTTCTGCGAATAGCGTCACCGGCGAATAGCGGGCGGGGCCAAAGCGATTCCCCGCAGCCCCGCTAATGGATACCGGACTGAGACAAAGTCCACATCACATCGTCATCACAAAGACGCGGGATCGGCCGGATCGCACACTCACTCGCTGTAACGTCCATTGCGTGCGTACCGACATCTTTGCCCGTCTGGACCGGGAGCCGGAACCGCCGAAGATAGAGACCCCGCGGATGAGCCGTCACCGCATCGCTCTCTTCGGCGGGACTTTGGCGTTCTATCTCGCCATCGTCGTTGCCGTGCTCGTCTCGTCCTGGCTGGTGGCTCTCGACTGGAAGGTCATGCTGTTCCGGCCCTATCAGCAGTGGCCGGAACTCCACGCCTTCCTCGACTACTACGTCGTGCTGGGCCAGCGTGGTCCCACAGCCGTGATGGTCGCCTCCTGGCTCGGCTGGCGCTCCTGGCGTCAGCACACGCTGCGCCCCCTGCTCACCCTGGGCACCTCCCTGCTGCTGCTCAACCTCTCGGTGGGCGCGGTCAAGCTCGGCCTCGGGCGGCTCGGCCCGCACTACGCCACCCGGATCGGCTCGGCGGAGCTCTACGCCGGTGGCGATATATTCCCCTCGGGTCACACCGCCAATGCCGTCGTGACCTGGGGAATCCTTGCCTACCTGGCCACCACGCCCCGCGCCAGGCGCTACCTTTCGGCCCTGTCGGCGTTCGTCTCCCTGGGCGTGGGCCTCACCACCGTCTACATCGGCACCCACTGGCTCAGCGACGTCCTGCTGGGCTGGGCGGCCGGCCTGCTGATCCTGCTGGCCCTGCCCTGGTTCGAGCCGTTGATCACGCGGGCCGAGTCCCTGATCCTCTCGGTGCGCGAGCAGTGGCGGGCCCGACGCCGACAGCGGAAGTCCGCTCCTGCCGCCCCCGTGGCGCCGGAGCCGGTCCTGCTGCCGCAGGCGCTGGGCGGCGGGGCGGTGGCCGAGGGCGCCCTGGGCTCCGCGAGCCGGGGTCCGGCGCCCGGGACGGCGGGAACCCCAGGCCACCCGGGTACGGCTGCCAGGGCCCGGGCGCACCAAGCACATCCCGTACGTCCGGAGCGGACACCGCCGGCCCCGGGCGGCTCGCGCCGTCCGGCGCACGCGGACCACTCACCGCGGGGCAGCGCGGGCCCGTCCCGCCCGGTCACGGGCGGTCCGGTCGGCCCCTGACCCGGTCGCCCCGACCGGCGGGGACGGACGCGCCCACCCCGCCGCCGCGCGCGGTGGCGGGGTGGGGTTCAGCCGACCCAGCAGCGGGTCACGGTCGCGGCGTCCACCTCGAAGTTGATGCGTCCGCCACGGAACTCCATCGTGATCACGGAGCCCGGCGGGAGAGCCCGGACCGTGCTCCAGCCCCGCGCTCTGGCCTGCTGTTCGGCGGTCTCGGCGTCGAGGCCCACGTAGGACTCGGGGATGTCGTCCGGCTGGGCGGGAGGGGTGGGTACAGATGCCATGCCTCTCACCGTAGGCCGCCCGGCGCCGCGGCGGTAGCGGTGACGGCCACCGGTCCCGGCGCATACCCGTGTGCCCCGGCGGTCACGCTTGTGTCACAGGATCCCCACAGGCGTTTACGCGGACCACTTCACCCGATCGGCCGAACCGGCAGCGTGCGGCCGGAATTCCCACCCTCCGCGGAAATCTCTTCCGGAGGCTGCAGGGAGGGAATTACCGACTACCGGCGGCCGGGCGCGGACTCGTTTTCCAGCATTCCCGGAAAAGAGAATGCACGGGCACGCCACCTGGAATTCACCCACCCTTACGCGGGCCTTACTCCGCCCGCTCCCCGGCCCCGGCCGGAGAGCCCACGGGCCGCCGCACCATCCGGAATGCAACGGTCCGGGACGTGGCGGCCGGCGAGGGGCCCGGACCCCCGGCTCAGCCCCGGCCTCGGCGGATCACCTCCGCGGCCTTGTAACGCAGCGCGTACGCCCCGTCCAGCACGCTGCCCCTGGAACTCTGGACCGCGCTGCGCAGCAGCCTCCGCGATCCCCCTCCTCCGCCTCGCGCGGCCAGCTCGGCGAAGAGCCCCTCGTGCCGCTCCGCGATCGGTGCCGGATCGAACCGCGCGGCGGAGATTCTTGCGGCGCGGCCCATCCGGCGCCGCATGGCGTCGTCGTCGATCAGCCCGAGCAGGGCCTTCGCGAACGCGCCGGTGTCCCCCGGCGGCACCAGCCGTCCGTCCGCGCCGTCGTCGATGATCTCGGCGGGTCCGTGGGGGCAGTCGGTCGCCACGACCGGCACACCGCAGCGCATCGCCTCCACGATGGTCATGCCGAACGACTCCCGCTCGGACGTGACGGCGGCGATGGAGCTCTTGGGCCACTCCGCCTCCATCGGGTCGACCGAACCCATGAGGAGGACCCGCTCCCGGAGGCCGAGCTCGTCGACGAGCCCGCGCAGGGTCTGCTGCTCGTTGCCGGACGCGTCACCGGCGCCGTAGATCCGCAGCCGCCACTCCGGGCGCACCGCCGCGACCTCGGCGAAGGCCCGGATCAGTACGTCGTAGCGCTTGACCCGGTGCAGCCGCCCGGCCGCCACGATCCACTTCGCGTCGCAGTCGGCGGGCGGGCCGGCGGGCTCGGGCACGCTGTTCGGGATGGCCTCGATCCGCACGCCGGGCAGCCGCAGTCTGGTGCGGTAGTCCCGGGCGTCGGCCTCGGTCACGGTCGTGACGGCGTCGAGCAGTCCGTACCGGTGGCTTATCTCCCGGCGCAGCCGGTAGCCGTGGCTCTCGAGGGTGAGGTGTTCCTGGCCCACACGAACCGGACCACGACGCGCCTGCCGGCTGATGTGCACGTTGAGGCCGGGGCGCGTACCGACGACGACATCGGCCTCCAGGGAGCCCAGATGGGCCGCGATACGGCTGTCCGTGAGCCTGCTGTACTGCCCGTGCCTGGTGTCGCCGCGCGGGAACACCGATGCGGGCCGGGCGTGTTCGGCGGCCTCGCCCTCGTATCCGGGGCTCGACTTGCGCAGATCGACGAGGTGGCTCATCCGGACCCCGCCGGGTGCGCCCAGCTTCGGGTCGTCGCGGTGCCGGAAGACGGAGACGATCTCGACGTCGTGCTGCTCCGCCAAGGTCGTGGCGAGCGTGAAAGTGGTACGGATCGTTCCCCCGATGCCGTACGCGTTGTGCAGTAGAAATGAAATGTGCATTACGTAGTCGTTTCCCCTGTTCGACTGGTCTGCGACGGACCTTACGTGCCGTCAGGAGCAGTCACAGCATTCGCACATGATTCGCACAGATCCGTGACGTTTCGAACGGAGGCCTGCGAATCAGGGGCCTTCGCGCGGAATGTTCGGTTCCGAATCAGCTGTGCGCTCTTCCGGTTCATCGGCCCGCCGGCAGGGACGCTTAATCTCCCGATTCGCGCGTGACCCCCGCCCCGGGTCTTCCGTTGTCTCTTCATGAGCCGGGAACCACCCGGCCCACGCACCGAGTTCGAGGAGCCACCCGTGCCGCGCATGCTCGACGTCAGCGAGGACGTACGCGCCGAGATCGGCGATGCCGAAGCCGACCGGTTGCTCGTCGGCGACAGTGCCCCAGGCAGTTACGACTGCACCTCATGCCGCACCCCCGGCGACTCCGACCATGAGCGCACCAGCACGGTGCTGTTCGTCGGCGACGAGACCGCCGTGCTCGCCTTCGCCCATGCGACCTGCATCCCCTCGCAGGTCGTCCAGGTCGCGGAGGACCAGCTCCAGGGCGCCGTGCGGTCCATCACCGGCAGCGAGCCACAGAATGCGGAGGGCCTCATGCCCGAACAGGCCGTCCTCGGCATCACCAGCGGCCTCGTCCTGATCGAGGACGACCTCCATCCGGCCCTGGTCGTCGAGCCCACCGGGCCGATCGCCCGGCCCGGCACGAACGGCAGCGGCGGTGACCAGTTCCTCCAGCTCCTGCTGGAGCAGGGTTTCCTGCCCACGCCCCATCTGAACCGGCTGCCGGGCGTCCTCCCCGGCTGGTCGGTCCTCCTCGCCAGGGGCGAGCTGCACGCCGTGCTGCAGCCCGGCGCCGGCGGCGGCAGCCCGGTCGCCTGGTGGCAGGCCCACCAGCCGCTCCAGGTCACCGAGGGCTGGCGGACGGCCGCCAACAAGTCACAGAACGTCCTGGTCTTCGCCGCGCCCGCCGGTTCCATCGGCCAGCAGCCGCGCGAGGACCTGCTCCGTGACGCACTGGACAAGGCCGCGGTCAACGGCCTCCTGGTCGCCGCGGCGATGCCGCTCGCCGGGACCTGACCGTGTCCGTGCCGCCCTCCCCCGCCCGCCGAAGAGCGTTTTCTCCGCCCCGCCCGCATCCGACGGGCGGTGAGGTCGTTGGCACCTACGTGCACTCATACGACCCTCCCCGCCGGCAGCAGGCCCCGATCCCGGCCATGCGCCCGTCACAGGACCCCTCGGGCGGCAGGTCCCCCACCCCGATCTACGACGCGCTGTACAGCGAGTACAGGCGATCGTTCAGGGCTCTTCCCGGGGATCGTACCGGTGAGGAGAATCTCGGCTTCAGAGCGTTCGGCATCGGGATGTCCGGCAGCCGTGCTCCCCTGGGCGGCCGTACGGCGGCGAATGCCCAGGGGAGCCACAGCACCGCCGGCGGGAACCCCGGATCCTGGCAGCGGGTCGGACGGCACGCCGGGCGCGCCCGGCCCGCGGCACTGCCGCCCGGGTCCACGGAGGCGTGATGAGTACGGCGAAGTCCCGGCCCCCACAGTCGTGGGGGCCGGGACTTCGCCGTACTCATCGGTTCACTTCTTGCGACCGCGCTTCTCGCGCACCCGCACCGAGATGTGCAGCGGCGTGCCCTCGAAGCCGAACTCCTCGCGCAGCCGGCGCTCGACGAAGCGGCGGTAGCCGTGCTCCAGGAAGCCGGACGCGAAGAGCACGAACCGCGGCGGCTTCGTGCCCGCCTGGGTGCCGAAGAGGATGCGGGGCTGCTTGCCGCCGCGCACCGGGTGCGGGTGGGAAGCGACGATCTCACCGAGGAAGGCGTTCAGCCGGCCGGTGGGAACCCGGGTCTCCCAGCCCTCGATCGCGGTCTCGATCGCGGGGACCAGCTTCTCCATGTGCCGGCCGGTGACGGCCGAGACGTTGACGCGCGGGGCCCAGGCCACCTGGGCGAGCTCCGTCTCGATCTCGCGTTCGAGGTAGTAGCGGCGTTCCTCGTCGAGCGTGTCCCACTTGTTGAAGGCCAACACGATGGCACGGCCCGCTTCCACGGCCATGGTGACGATGCGCTGGTCCTGCACGCTGATCGACTCGCTGGCGTCGATCAGGATGACGGCGACCTCGGCCTTCTCGACGGCGGCCGCCGTACGCAGCGACGCGTAGTAGTCGGCGCCTTCCTGGAGGTGGACCTTGCGCCGGATGCCCGCCGTGTCGATGAACTTCCAGGTGGTTCCGCCGAGCTGGATCAGCTCGTCGACCGGGTCACGGGTGGTGCCCGCCAGGGCGTTGACGACGACGCGGTCCTCCCCGGCGACCTTGTTCAGGAGGGAGGACTTCCCGACGTTGGGGCGGCCGATGAGCGCGATGCGGCGCGGACCGCCGAGCGCACTGCCGAACGTCTGGGCCGGGGCCTCGGGCAGGGCCTCCAGGACGGCGTCCAGCATGTCACCGGTGCCGCGGCCGTGCAGGGAGGAGACCGGGTGCGGCTCGCCGAGGCCGAGTGACCAGAGCGCGGTGGCGTCGGCCTCGCCGCTCTGCCCGTCGACCTTGTTGGCGCACAGGACCACGGGCTTGCCGGCCCGGCGCAGCAGCTTGACGACGGCCTCGTCGGTGTCGGTGGCGCCGACGGTGGCGTCGACCACGAAGACGACCGCGTCGGCCGTCTCGATGGCGTACTCGGCCTGGGCGGCGACGGACGCGTCGAGGCCCAGGACGTCCTGCTCCCAGCCGCCGGTGTCGACGACCTTGAAGCGGCGCCCGGCCCACTCGGCCTCGTAGCTGACGCGGTCGCGGGTGACGCCGGGCTTGTCCTGGACGACGGCCTCACGGCGGCCGATGATCCGGTTCACCAGGGTCGACTTGCCCACGTTCGGGCGGCCGACGACGGCGAGCACGGGAAGCGGGCCGTGGCCGGCCTCACCGATCGCGCCCTCGACCTCCTCGGGGTCGAACCCCTCCTGCGCGGCGAGCTCCATGAACTCCGCGTACTCGGCATCGCCAAGTGCTCCGTGCTCGTGGTCCGAGCCGCCGGAGTGAATCTGGTCGTTCATGAAGTCCGTTCCTCTTTGCATCATCATCGATGGGCCACGATCGCGCGGCCCACTACTCAAGTCTTCACCGGGCGCCCGGTGAGGCGCCTGGAGTTCTCCAGGTGAGCGGTCAGCTCGCCCTGGATGCGCAGCGTCGCCTCGTCCAGCACCCTCCTGGTCCGCCGCCCGCTGCCGTCACCGGCCTGGAAGGCGTCGCCGAAGACGACGTCGACCCGGCTGCGCAGCGGAGGCAGCCCTGATATCAACCGTCCACGGCGCTCCGAACTTCCCAGTACCGCGACGGGAACGATCGGCGCTCCGCCGCGCACCGCGAAGTACGCGAGCCCCGCACGCAGGGAGGCGAAGTCACCCTCGCCCCTGGTGCCCTCGGGGAAGATCCCGAGCACCCCGCCCTCGTCCAGCACGCCGAGTGCCTGCGTGATGGCGTTGCGGTCGACGGTCGTGCGGTCCACCTTCAGCTGCCCGATTCCGCGCAGGAACGGGTCGAGGGGGCCGACGAACGCCTCCTTCTTGATCAGGAAGTGGACGGGCCGGGGCGCGGTGCCCATCAGCATCGGTCCGTCGAGATTGTGCGCGTGGTTCACCGCGAGTATGACGGGTCCCGCGGTGGGAACCCGCCACGCGCCGAGCACACGGGGCCTGAACAGCCCGTACATGAGCCCGATGCCGATCCCGCGCCCGACGGCCGCTCCGCGCAGCGTCGGCGCGGCGGTGGCTTCGGTCACTTCGCGGCCTGCTTCTCCCCGACGAGGGTGACGACGCACTCGATGACCTGCGCGAGGGTCAGTTCGGTGGTGTCCACCTCGACGGCGTCACCGGCCTTGGCCAGCGGTGAGGTCTTGCGGCCGGAGTCGGCGGCGTCCCGCTTGATCAGCGCCTCCCTGGTGGCGACGAGATCGGAGCCCTTGAGCTCACCGCTGCGGCGGGCGGCGCGTGCCTCCGGGGACGCGGTCAGGAAGATCTTGATGTCGGCGTCGGGCAGCACGGTGGTGCCGATGTCACGGCCCTCGACGACGATTCCCCGCTCCGCCTGCCTGGCGATCGAGCGCTGCAGCTCGGTGATGAGGGCGCGCACCTCGGGCACGGCACTGACCGCGCTGACCTTGGAGGTGACCTCCTGGGTGCGGATCGGGCCCGAGGCGTCCTCGCCGTCGACGGTGATCGTCGGGGCGGACGGGTCCGTGCCGGAGACGATGACCGGCTTGCCCGCGGCCATGGCGATCTCGGCCGGGTTCTGCACGTCGATGCCGTTGTTCAGCATCCACCACGTGATCGCCCGGTACTGCGCGCCGGTGTCCAGGTAGCTGAGGCCGAGCTGGGCGGCGACAGCCTTGGAGGTGCTCGACTTGCCTGTGCCGGAGGGGCCGTCGATGGCGACGGTCACTGCGGCCGGGGCGGTCCGGGCGGCGGCGCTTACGGTTTCCACGGTGGTGGACACCTTCCTGGTACACGGGGCGGGCGGAGCGTGGCCACGGGACGGCCTCCCCCAAGGTTACCGAGTGCGCGAAGCGGCCTCGTACCACGTCTCCGGAGCCGTCCGGGACCCGCTACGGACGGATCGACCAGCCACGCTCGGCGAGAGCCGCGCCCAGTGCGGGTGCGGCGCTCGGCTCGACCATCAGCTGGACCAGGCCGGCCTGCTGGCCGGTGGCGTGCTCGATGCGGACGTCCTCGATGTTGACGCCGGCCCGCCCCGCGTCGGCGAAGATCGCTGCGAGCTCGCCCGGCCGGTCGCTGATGAGCACGGCGACGACCTCGTACGAGGCCGGGGCGGCCCCGTGCTTGCCGGGGACCCTGACACGGCCCGCGTTGCCACGGCGCAGGACGTCCTCGATGCCTTCGGTGCCGGTGCGGCGCTTGTCCTCGTCGCCGGACTGCAGGCCGCGCAGCGCCCGGACCGTCTCGTCCAGGTCGGCGGCGACACCCGCCAGCACGTCGGCGACCGGGCCGGGGTTGGCGGAGAGGATGTCCACCCACATCCGGGGGTCGGAGGCCGCGATGCGGGTGACGTCCCTGATCCCCTGACCGCACAGGCGTACGGCGGTCTCGTCGGCTTCCTCCAGCCGGGCGGCGACCATCGAGGAGATCAGCTGCGGGGTGTGGGAGACCAGGGCGACGGCACGGTCGTGGGCGTCGGCGTCCATGACGACCGGGACGGCCCGGCAGAGCGCGACCAGTTCCAGGGCGAGGTTGAGGACCTCGGTATCGGTCCCCCTGGTCGGTGTGAGGACCCAGGGCCGGCCCTCGAAGAGGTCGGCGGTGGCCGCCAGCGGCCCGGAACGCTCCTTGCCGGCCATGGGATGCGTGCCGATGTACGGCGTGAGGTCGACGCCGAGCGCCTCCAGCTCGCGGCGCGGGCCGCCCTTGACGCTGGCGACGTCGAGGTAGGCGCGTGCGACCCCGTCGCGCATGGCCGTGGCGAGCACGGAGGCGGTGTGGGCGGGCGGTACGGCGATGACGGCCAGGTCGACGAGCCCCTCGGGCGCCTCCTCCGTGCCGGCGCCCAGGGCGGCCGCGGTCTGCGCCGAGGCCTGGTCGCGGTCGACGAGGTGCACCTGGATGCCGCGCCCCGCGAGGGCGAGGGCGGCGGAGGTGCCGACCAGGCCCGTTCCGATGACGAGGGCTGTTCTCACTGGGCGATGTCCTTGCGGAGGGCGCCGGTGGCGCCGAGGTAGACGTGGCTGATCTCGGCCTTGGAGAGATACGTCTCCACGTGCGCGAGGATGCGGACCACGCGGGGCATGGCACCGGTGATGTCGAGTTCCTGGGCGCAGATCAGCGGTACGTCGACGATACCGAGGCCGCGGGCGGCGGCGGCCGGGAAATCGCTGTGCAGGTCGGGGGTCGCGGTGAACCAGACGCTGATCAGGTCGTCGGCGACGATCTGGTTGCGCTCCAGGACCGCGGTGAGGAGCTCCCCCACCCGCTCCTCCATGTGACCGGCTTCGTCCCGCTCCAGTTGGACGGCCCCACGGACTGCTCGTACCGCCACGTCTTACCCCTCGTCGCCTCGTGCTGTGTGCCCTTTCAGCCTAGAGGTGCGGTGGCGGAGCCGGTCACGGTGCTCTGTCCGTGAGACGGGGCGCCGGCCGCACGTGTCAGGGCGAGCCGGTCCGGCGTCGAGGGCGGCAGCGTCCGTCGCGTGCGGGGAGCGTACTCTCGCGCGCATGATCACCTCCGAGGGCGAGCGGCTCGTGCGGGAGCACACCGTCTACTCCTGCGTGATGGGCTCCCGGGCCTTCGGGCTGGCCACCGACGGCAGCGACACGGACCGGCGCGGGGTCTTCCTGGCTCCCACCCCGATGTTCTGGGGTTTCACGAAACCGCCGTCCCATGTCGAGGGGCCGGCCGACGAGCAGTTCTCCTGGGAGCTGGAGCGCTTCTGCGAGCTTGCCCTGCGGGCGAATCCCAACGTGCTGGAGTGCCTGCACTCCCCCCTCGTGGAGCGGGTCGACGCCACGGGCCGGGAGCTCCTCGGCCTGCGCGGGGCGTTCCTGTCCCGGCACGCCCACAAGACGTTCGTACGCTACGCGCTGGGCCAGCGGCGGAAGCTGGAGGCCGATGTCCGCGTGCACGGCGCTCCGCGCTGGAAACACGCCATGCACTTGCTGCGGCTGCTGGCGTCCGGCCGCGACCTGCTGCGGACCGGTGAGCTGCGGATCGGGGTCGGGGACGCGCGCGAGGACCTGCTGGCGGTGAAGCGGGGCGAGGTCCCGTGGGCCGAGGTGGAACGCCGGATGACGCGTCTGGCCGAGGAGAACGACGAGGCGGCCGCCCGCTCCCCGCTGCCGCCGGAACCCGACCGGGAACGCGTGGAGGCCTTCCTGGTCCGGGCCCGGCGGGCGTCGGCGGAGCGCTAGCTCAGGCGGAGTCCACCGGGCGGCGGGCGATCCAGAGCCGGCGTGTCGAGCGGACGACCAGGTCGTCCCGGTGGCGCACGTCCGCCGGGCCTCCGTCGACCAGGGTGCCGAGGGCGGCGAGGTCCGCGGGGTCGGCCCGGCCGTCGAGGGCACCACGGATGCGGTCGAGCACGACGTGGGCGTACCGGCCGACGCCGGCGGGCAGCGGGGCACGCAGCTCCAGCCGCTCCGTTCGCTCGTCCTCGACGACGAGGCCGGCTGCGGCCAGCATGACTCCCCAGTCGGCGCCCAGGTGCGGCATCCGCTCGGCGTGGAGGCCTTCCAGCGCCTCGCGGCACCGTGCCTCCAGGCCGGGGCGGCCGGGCACGGCGTCGTCCGGGAGGAAACGCGGCATCCCGTCCAGCTCGGCGACGGCCACCAGTCCGCCGGGGCGCAGCGCGGCACGGACCCCGTCGAGGGCGGCGGCCGGGTCGTCCACGTGGTGCAGGGAGGCCGAGGCCCAGACGAGGTCGGCGTCCGTGAGGCCGGCGAGTCCGGCACCCGCGTCCGTCTCCAGGGTGCGCACCCGGTCGCCCAGGCCCTTCGCCCGGGCCGCCCCGCCGAGCCGGGCGAGCATGGCGGGAGAGCTGTCGACGGCGGTCACACGGGCGTGGGGGAAGCGTTCCAGCAGGGCGAACGTCCCGGTCCCGGTGCCCGACCCCAGGTCGACCACGTGCGTGACGCCGTCCCCGGCGAGCTCGGCGACCCGGCGGGTCACCGCGGTCAGGTACGGGGCGAAGATCTCGGCGTCGAGGTCGAGCACGACGGCGAGAGCGTCGTCCTGGCCGGTGTCCGCCTGGCCATGGCCGTGCTCGTGGCCGGGGCCGTGGTGGTGCGTGTGGGAAGCGGAGGATGTCATGCGGCCGAGCCTACGAAGATTTGCGCACAGCGCATACTCTCTTGCCCATGACGCAAGAAGGAAGTGGTCTGGACGGCCTCGTACGCAAACGGATCCGGGCTCTGCGGGCCGCGCACAGCTGGTCGCTCGACGACCTCGCCGCCCGCTGCCACCTCAGCCCCTCCACCCTCAGCCGGATCGAGACCGGCCACCGCAGGATCGCGCTCGACCAGCTCACCGTGATCGCCCGGGCGCTGGGCACCTCACTCGACCAGCTCGTCGAGACGGACGCCGACGACGTGGTCACGAACCCCACCCTCGATCTGGCGCGGGGCCTGACCCAGTGGGCACTGCGCGGCCAGCCCGGCGTCACCGTGGCCCGGATACGGCTGACCGGTCCCCCGGCCGAAGGCCCCTCGGCACTCAAGGCACACCCCGGCCGGGAGTGGTTCACGGTGCTGTCCGGCACGGCCTTGCTGCTGCTGGGGGAACGGCGGCTGCGGGTGGAGCAGGGGCAGGCGGCGGAGTTCACCACGATGCTCCCGCACGCGCTGGGCGCCGTCGGCGGCCCGGCCGAGGTCCTCGGCATCTTCGACCGGGACGGCCGCCGCTCCCATCTGCGCGGACGCGGGTGAGGGGGCGGCCGCCGGGCCGTCAGGACGGGACGGTCCACCCCAGCCTCGCGCGGACGACGAGATCGTGCAGGGCGTCGAAGCCCGAGGGCGCCTCGGCGAGCCGTGACACGGCCTGCGCCTCGTCGAGCACCGCGCGCAGGGCCTCGACGTCCTGTGCGACGGCCGGTCCGTCGGCCAGGTGTGCCGCCCCGTGCTCGGCATCCGCCTTCGCCTCGATCAGCGCGGGCAGGTAGGCCGGCGCGGACACCTCGCCCAGCAGGGCCGGCAGATGCGCCACGAGGGTGCCGGTGCGCATCAGATGGATGCCGGTGAGCAGGGCGCGGAACGTGTAGAGGAGCGGTTTCAGCTCGCCGGTCCTCTTGTACAGCCGCCACTGCGTACCGGCGAAGCCCCGGTAGTGGTGGGCGTGGTTGCGGGTCACCACCGCCGGTACCAGCTCCACGAGTTCCGCGTGGAGCGCCGTGGTGTGCACCACCAGCGGGGACAGCAGCTGTTCGAGCACATAGCCGTTGGGTTTCAGCATGAGCCTGACGAACTTACGCAGATCATGGGTGACGAGGTCCATCTCGGCCCCGGCGTGGTCCCACATCCGTGACCGTGTCTCCTGCGGCGTCCGGAGCCCGACGAGATCCTCCGCGGGCAGGACGTGGACCCCCCGCAGGTCCACGTCCGAGTCCCGCGAGGGAAAGCCGTACAGATGGGCGCCCGAGACCGTGGCGAACAGGAGCGGGCAGGGTTCCTGCCCGAGTACCGGGGCCAGGTCGGTGACCGGCAGCCCGGCCTGTCGCAGGAGCGTCGTGTCGCTGTGCATCGGTCAAGCGTCCCAGAGCGCGGCCAGCGACAGCAGGTCACTGCGGTACTCGATGCGTTCCGACCACTCCTTGGGCCAGGCTCCCGCCCCCAGGTGCGCTCCGGCGAGCGCACCCGTGAGGCAGGCGATGGAGTCGGAGTCGCCCCGGGTGCAGGCGGCCCGGCGCAGGGCGGTCAACGGGTCGCCGGGGAAGAGCAGGAAGCAGTGCAAGGCAGTGGAGAGTGCCTCCTCGGCGATCCAGCCGTCGCCGGTCCGCTCGCACGGGTCGGTCTCCGGCGACGGCCGGCGCAGGGCGTCCTGGACGTGTCCCAGCACGGTCAGGCACTCGTCCCAGCCCCGGCTGATGAACGCCTCGGGCGAGGCGTCATGGGTGTACCGCCACAGGTCACCGAGCCACCGGTTCAGGTAGCGGCCCCGGTTCTCGTACGCGTAGGAGCGCAGCTGGCCCACCAGGCCGAGCGGTTCGGCCCCCTGGGCGAGGAGGTACACCGCACGGGCCGTCAGGTCGGAGGCCGCGAGGGCGGTGGGGTGGCCGTGGGTGAGGGCGGCCTGGAGCTGGGCCGCCCCGGCGCGCTGTTCGTCGCTGAGGCCGGGCACGAGGCCGACGGGCGCGACGCGCATGTTGGCGCCGCAGCCCTTGGAGCCGGTCCGGCTGGCCTCCTGCCAGGGCCGGTCGCCCTCCAGCAGTTCACACGCCTCGATGCAGGTACGGCCGGGAGCACGGTTGTTCTCGGGTGAGCGGTTCCACCGGACGAACTCCTCACGGACCGGGCCCGCCATCCGCTCCGGCGTGAGCAGCCCCTGGTCCATGGCGGTGCGGATGCCGCGGCCGAGCGCAAGCGTCATCTGGGTGTCGTCGGTGACCAACGCGGGCTTCGGCAAGCTCATCTCACGCCAGGGCCCGCACTTCGCGAGGATCGAGGGGACGTCGTTGAACTCGGTGGGAAAGCCCAGCGCGTCACCGAGCGCGAGCCCGGTCAGCGTGCCGGAGGCCGCCTGTCTGGTGAGAATCCTTGTCGGGATCATGATGTCCGTCCTTCCGGGCGTCCTTCCGGGCGCAGTAGTGGAGGGTGCAGGGCGGTGGCGGCACCCGCCCGGTAGAGGGTGGCCGGTTTTCCCCGTCCGCCGGTGCGGCGCGGCGGTCCGTCCACGGCCTGGACGAAGCCGGGCGTGGTGAGGACCTTGCGCCGGAAGTTGGGCCGGTCCAGCTCGACGCCCCAGACGGTCTCGTAGACCTGCTGGAGCTCGCCGAGGGTGAACTCCGGGGGGCAGAACGCGGTGGCCAGGCAGGAGTACTCGAGCCTGGCGCCGATCCGGTCGTGCGCGTCGGCCAGGATGCGGTCGTGGTCGAAGGCGAGCGGCCCGGTGGCGCCCGCGTCCCACCACCGGGCCCGGGCGGCGTCCCCGCCGCCCCGCGGTTCGGGGAGATCGGGCACGAGCGCGGCGTACGCGACCGAGACGACCCGCATCCGGGGGTCGCGGTCCGGGTCGGTGTAGGTGCGCAGCTGTTCGAGGTGGAAGGAGCACACGGACTTCTTCGTGAGGCCGGTCTCCTCGGCGAGCTCGCGACGGGCCGCCTCCTCGGCGGACTCCCGGGGCAGGACGAAGCCGCCGGGCAGCGCCCAGCTCCCTTCGTAGGGGGCCTGGCCGCGTTCCACGAGCAGTACGTGGAGCCGTGCCTCGCGGACCGTGAAGACGGCGAGGTCGACGGTGACGGCGAAGGGGAAGAAGGCGTGGGGGTCGTACCCCTCGGGGGCGGTGCTCACCGTCGCTCCGGCAGGGGTGCCGTGAAGTGCCAGCCGGCGGCGAGGAGCTCGTCCACGGCGGCGACCGCCGTGCCGAGACGTTCACTGCGGGTCCCGGTGACCTCGATGAACTCCCTTCCCGTACGGGTGAGTTCGGCACGGAAGCGGTCCGTCATCCAGGGCCGCAGCTCCTCACCGTCGCGCAGTCCGTCGTCCTCGAAGGCGACGCCCTCGTGGTCGGTGAGCAGCCAGAGGTGGTGGACGGCGCGGTCGGCGGTCTCCTCGACGAGCGGGTTGCGTCCGCCGATGTAGCGCTCGTGCCAGACGGTGGTGGCGAAGGAGTCGGTGTCGCAGAAGAGGACCGGGGACCCCGCCCGCGCGGCGGCCTCCTCCCTGGCGTTCTGGGTCCCGGCGATGAGGGGGAAGTCGTCGGTGGTGAAGGTGACGTCCTCCCACTGGGCGCCGGGCCACCGGCTGCGCAGGGCGGCGAGCTTCGCCTCGCTGAACTCCCGCCCGTACTCGGCCACGTACCGTGTCCGCGCCCACACCCCGCCGCGCCGGCGGTAGTGGTCGGCCAGGGCGAGGGCCAGGGTCGTGGTACCGGTGGACTCGGCTCCCAGGACGACGATCCGCCGGGCGAGCGCGGCCCGGACGGGCGGCTCCAGGAAGTCCCAGCAGCGGGCCGGGTCGGCGCGGACCTCGGTGCCGGAGACGGGATGGAGGGTGCGACCGGGGTCCACGAGGACGGATTCCGCGCCGAAGCGGCGGGCCAGTTCCTCTCCGTACGACTCCGAGGTGAAGACGGCGTCGACCCGTTCGGGCACGGCGGCGGTGAAGACCGCCATATGCGCGTCCCAGACCGCCGCGTCGTTCAGGTCCATGGGGATGTCGTCGACGGTGCCGACCACTTCGACGTCGGGGTGGACCTCCCGCATCCAGGCGACCCGGTCGGCGAGCGGGACGGATTCGACGGAGGCGGCGCAGACCAGGACGGTGAGCTTCTCGCAGCGGTCCCGTGCGGTGCGGACGAGGTGGTGGTGGCCGGCGTGCGGCGGATAGAACTTGCCGAGTACCAGCCCGTGCCCGTGACGCTTCACGCCGTCACCACCGCGTCCTCGCGGCGGCCCGGGGCCTGATCCCGGCTCCAGCTGCGCAGCCCGGCGATGCAGAGCGCGAGGAATCCGGCGTACAGCAGGGAGGTCAGGTAGAGCTCCTTGTGCGCGTACAGGGGGATGTACACCACGTCGGCGGCGATCCACAGCCACCAGGACTCGACGCGCTTGCGGCACTGTCCGTACGTCGCCATGAGCGACAGCGATGTGGTCAGGGCGTCCCAGAACGGCACGGTCGAGTCCGTGGCCCGGGACAGGAGCAGGGTGAGCCCGAGGGTCCCCGCCGCCCCCGCCGCGAGCAGCCAGGTCCATTCGGTGCGGGTGGTGCTCCGCACCGGAAGGACGGATGTCCCTGGTCCACCCCCGTGGGTCCAGGTCCACCAGCCGTACGCGGCGAGGGAGATGAAGACGATCTGCAGGCCGGCGTCGGCGTACAGACCGGACTGGGCGAACAGCACGATGAAGAACAGGTTGTTGGCGATGCCGATCGGCCAGTTGGCGAGGTGCTGGCGGGCCACCAGCCAGACGCACAGCGCACCGCTGCCGAAGCCCAGCACCTCGGTCCAGCTGACCGGGGTGCCCAGCACCGTCACCAGGGGCTGCTGCAAGGGGTCGAGTACGTCCGCGAGCGTCACGCCGCCTCCTTCTTTATAGTCACCCTGACTATAAAGAAGGAACCGTGGATGCGAAAGGCCCGCGGCCGGTTCCTGTTCGAAGAAGTGAACGAGAACCGGCCGCGGGCCGTTCGGAGCCGGACGGTTGGCTACAGGCCGACCTCGCGCATCAGCATGCCCACCTCGGTGTTGGTCAGGCGGCGCAGCCAGCCCGACTTCTGGTCACCCAGCGGGATCGGCCCGAAGGACGTCCGCACGAGGCGCTCGACCGGGTAGCCGGCCTCGGCCAGCATCCGGCGGACGATGTGCTTGCGGCCCTCGTGGAGGGTGACCTCGACCAGGTAGTTCTTGCCGGTGTTCTCGACGACCCGGAAGTGGTCGGCACGGGCGTAGCCGTCCTCCAGCTGGATGCCGTCCTTGAGCCGCTTGCCGAGGTCGCGCGGCAGCGGCCCCTGGACGGCGGCCAGGTAGGTCTTCTTCACGCCGTACCTGGGGTGCGTCAGGCGGTGGGCCAGCTCGCCGTGGTTGGTGAGGAGGATGATGCCCTCGGTCTCGGTGTCGAGCCGTCCGACGTGGAACAGCCGCGTCTCACGGTTGTTGACGTAGTCACCGAGGTTCTGGCGGCCGTCCGGGTCGCCCATGGTGGACACGACGCCGGCGGGCTTGTTCAGCGCGAAGAAGAGGTACGACTGGGTGGCGACGGTCAGGCCGTCGACCTTGATCTCGTCCTTCTGCGGGTCGACGCGCTTGCCCTGTTCGAGAACGATCTCGCCGTTGACCTCGACGCGGGCCTGCTCGATCAGTTCCTCGCACGCCCGGCGCGAGCCCATGCCGGCCCGGGCGAGGATCTTCTGCAGACGCTCGCCCTCCTGCTCGGCGCCGGGGTGCGTCTTCGGCGTCCTGATCTCGGGCTTCTCCGCGTACCGGTCGCGGTTGCGCTGCTCGATCTTGGCGTCGAGCTCACGGGGACGGGCGGGCGCACCCTGGCGCCGGCCGCCCTTGCTCACGTTCTGTGCGGGCTTCGGGCCGCCCTTGGCGCCGCCGCGCGCGGCCGCGCCGCGGCCCTTGCGGGGGCCGCCGTCACCGCCCGGCTTGTCGGAGCCCACGTCGTAGCGGCGCTCCTCAGGACGGGGCCGGCGGGGGCGCTGCTCCTGCTTGTCGTCGCGTCCGGAGTCGGAGACCCGGGGGTTCGGGTTGCTGTTCCTGCCGGTGCCGCTGGTGTTCCTTCCGGCACCGCTCCTGCCGCCGCCGCTCCGGGAGCCGCCGCCGCTCCTGCTGCCGCTGCCGTTGTTGCTGCCACTGCTTCGCATCAAAATTCCGTCTTGTCGTCTGCGTGAGTTTCCGGGGTGTCCGGTGCGTCCGGATCGAACGACGGCGCACCCTCTGGCGTCTCAGCCTCGATCGCGTCCGCCTCCGGGAGGAAGGGCGCGAGCTCCGGGAGCTCGTCCAGGCCTCGCAGGCCCATGCGCTCCAGAAAGTAGTTCGTCGTCCTGTACAGGATCGCACCTGTTTCGGGTTCCGCGCCCGCCTCCTCGACGAGACCCCTCTGGAGCAGGGTCCGCATGACGCCGTCGCAGTTCACTCCGCGCACCGCCGAGACCCTCGACCGGCTGACCGGCTGACGGTACGCGACCACCGCGAGTGTCTCCAGAGCGGCCTGGGTGAGCCGGGCCTGCCGGCCGTCCAGGACGAAGCCCTCGACCGCCTCCGCGTACTCGGAGCGGGTGTAGAAGCGCCAGCCCCCGGCGACGAGCCTCAGGTCGAATCCACGGCGCTGGACGGTGTACTCGCCGGCCAGCTCCCGCAGGGCGTCCGCGACGGCCCCGCGGGGCCGCTGGAGAACCCTGGCGAGGTGTTCCTCGGTGGCGGGCTCGTCGACGACCATGAGGACCGCCTCCAGAGCCGGCTTGAGGTCGAGTCCGGCGACCCGGGCCTCGCGCCCGCCGTCGTCTGTGCTCATGCCCGTACGTCCTCCTGTGCCTCGCGCACCTCTTGGTCGAACTCGTCCGTGACCACCGGTTCGGTCCCCTCGCCCCCGGCCCATCGCACCACGAGGTCTCCGAGCGCCTCCTCCTGGTCGAGCGTGACCGCCTTCTCCCGGTAGAGCTCCAGGAGCGCCAGGAAGCGGGCGACGACCGTGAGGATGTCCTCCGCGTCCTCGGTGAGCGCCCGGAAGCTGATCTCGCCCTCCGCCCGCAGCCGCGCGACCACGACCTCCGCCTGTTCGCGCACACTGACCAGCGGGGCGTGGATGTGGTCGACGTACACCTGCGGCGCGGGACCGGGCTGCATCGCCTTCACCGCGAGCCGGGCGAACCCCTGGGGGCCGATGCTTATCACGACCTCGGGCAGCAGCTCGGCGTGCCGGGGTTCGAGCCCCACGGTGCGGGGGTGGCGGCGGGACTCGGACTCCAGCCGGTCGCTGAAGATCTCCGCGATCCGCTTGTACGCGCGGTACTGCAGCAGGCGCGCGAAGAGCAGGTCCCGCGCCTCGAGCAGGGCGAGGTCGGCCTCGTCCTCCACCTCGGCGGCCGGGAGGAGCCGGGCCGCCTTGAGATCGAGGAGGGTCGCGGCGACGACGAGGAATTCGGTGGTCTGGTCGAGGTCCCAGTCCCGTCCCATGGCCCGGATGTGGGCCATGAACTCGTCGGTGACCTTCGACAGCGCGACCTCGGTCACATCGAGCTTGTGCCTGGAGATCAGCTGGAGGAGCAGGTCGAAGGGGCCCTCGAAATTGACCAGGCGCACGGTGAACCGCCGGTCGTCCGCGGCCCCTGCGGCTGTCCCGCCGTCCGTACCGGGCACGGACCGGGGCCCGGTCCGGACCGGCTCCGCCGTCTCCGCGGGCAGGACAGCCCCTCCCGGAGGGCTCTCGACGGGCCCGGGAGCGCCCAGCGGGAGCTCAGGGGCCCCCGTGACCACCGGGGGGCCGGACGGAGCCGCAGGAGGCGCAGGAGCCGCAGGAGGCCGTATCCCCGGCCCGCGGCCGAGAGCTCGGCGGGCGGGGCGGGGCGTGTCGTCGGCAGTCGGCATGCGCTGGGGTCCAGGGGTGCGGCGGAGGCGGGCGGAGGGCCCGGGGCGGGGCCGCCCGTACGACGGCCCTCCCCCGGAAGGCTACCGGCGCGGCACCGGTCAGCGGCCCCGCAGTCTCCGTACGAGGATGCTCGCGTCGCCGCGTGACTCCAGGTCGGCCAGCACCACGGCGACCGCCTCACGGACGATGCGCCCGCGGTCGACGGCCAGCCCGTGCTCACCGCGCAGCACGAGGCGCGCGTGCTCGAGGTCCATCAGTTCCTCGGCCGACACATAGACGGTGATCTTCTCGTCATGGCGTTCCCGGCCGCTGGGCCGGCGGTTCGCCCCCCGCCCGCGTCCGCGCTGCGGCTGGACGGTGGCCGCCGCCTCCTGGGCGGGCGCCGTACGGCTCCGGGGTGTGGCGGCCGCGCTCCGGTCGTCCCCTTCGGCACGGCCGCGCGAGCCGCCCCCGTCGGTGTTCGCCGCGGCGTGCTCCTCGCGGGGCGTTCCGGCGGACGTGTCCGCGCTGCCCGGTGCGCCGCCCTGGCCCGTGTCCGCCGCCGGACCGCTTCCTCCGGCGGGAGCGGGGACCCGCGCCTCGCCGTTCGCCTTGCGCCGCCGCTCGGCGGGTGACGAGGCCTGGAGGCCCATGCCCCCGGTGGTACGGAACAACTCGTCGGCCCCCGGCAGACTCACTCGGCGTGACACCGGGCGAGCACCTCCCTGGCGAGCTGGCGATAGGCGGCTGCGCCCACCGAGTTGGACGCGTACGTGGTGATGGGTTCACCGGCGACCGTGGTCTCCGGGAAACGCACCGTGCGGCCGATGACGGTGTGGTAGACGTGGTCGTCGAAGGCCTCGACGACGCGCGCGAGCACCTCGCGGCTGTGCACTGTGCGGGAGTCGTACATGGTGGCGAGGATGCCGTCCAGCTCCAGCTCGGGGTTGAGCCTCTCCTGGACCTTCTCGATGGTCTCGGTGAGCAGTGCCACACCGCGCAGCGCGAAGAATTCGCACTCGAGCGGGACTATCACCTTGTGAGCCGCCGTCAGGGCGTTCACGGTGAGCAGACCGAGCGAGGGCTGACAGTCGATCACGATGTAGTCGTATTCGGCCATCAGCGGCTTGAGGGCCCGCTGCAGTGTCGACTCCCGGGCCACCTCGCTCACCAGCTGCACCTCGGCGGCCGAGAGGTCGATGTTGCTGGGGAGCAGGTCCATGTTGGGCACGGCCGTCTTCAGCAGGACCTCGTCGGCCGCCATGCCCCGCTCCATGAGCAGGTTGTAGACGGTGAGGTCGAGCTCCATCGGGTTCACCCCGAGGCCGACGGACAGGGCTCCCTGCGGGTCGAAGTCGACGAGCAGGACGCGCCGGCCGTACTCCGCGAGCGCGGCACCCAGGTTGATGGTCGACGTGGTCTTGCCGACGCCGCCCTTCTGGTTGCACATCGCGATGATCTTCGCGGGGCCGTGGTCGCTCAGCGGACCGGGAATCGGGAAGTACGGCAGCGGCCGCCCGGTCGGGCCGATGCGCTCACGGCGCTGTCGGGCGGCGTCGGGCGCGAGTGTGGCCGCGTACTCCGGATCGGGCTCGTATTCGGCATCGGGGTCGTAGAAGTGCCCCTCGGGCACCTCGGCGAAGTCGGCGAAGTGGGAGGTCTCTCGGCCACTTTCGTTGCCGGCCATGGCGTTCACGTGTAGGCCGTCCATCATCTGGGGGGCTGTCGTCATGTGCTGGTGGGTGGCGAAGGTGCGGACAGCGACGGAGCCGACAGCTTCGAGCCCGATCGGGCTCAGACCCCGTGCGGGCATCCCTGGTTGACCACCCCCGGGAGTAATTGTCGACTCATTCACAAGTCGTCTTACCTCCTTGGATGTGACCAGGAAACTTATCGATAGGTCAGCGTGGCACCATGCCGACGATTGGCGACTCTATGGCGTGTCACCGGTTCGCAGCAACACAATCCGCCGGACCCGGCCCGATGTGTCGGCAATCGAACACCCCTCTGTCAAGAGCACGGAGCGCCCGGGCCGCACCTTTCGCGGGGGTGCAAAAAGGGTAGAGGGTCATGTCTCCGGCGGGACGGCCCGGGGGGCCTCGCGCGTCGGCCGGACCTTGCTGGGCAAGGTCCGGCCGACGCGCGAGGTTGACGGGGAGGGTTGACCGGCTCAGCCGAGAAGCGTGCCCAGTTCGACGTGGTCGAGACCGTGCGCCTCGGCCACCTCGCGGTAAACCACTTGGCCGTCATGGGTGTTGAGGCCCTTGGCCAGTGCGGCGTCACGGCGCAGGGCCTCGGTCCAGCCCCGGTTCGCGAGCTCCAGGATGTAGGGCAGCGTGGCGTTCGTGAGTGCGTAGGTGGAGGTGTTGGGCACCGCGCCCGGCATGTTCGCGACGCAGTAGAAGACCGAGTTGTGAACCGTGAAGGTCGGCTCGGCGTGGGTGGTCGGATACGAGTCCTCGAAGCAGCCTCCCTGATCGATCGCGATGTCGACAAGAACACTTCCGGGCTTCATCTTGGCGACGAGCTCGTTGGTGACCAGCTTCGGCGCCTTGGCACCCGGGATCAGCACGGCGCCCACGACGAGGTCGGCCTCCACGACGGCCTTCTCCAGCTCGAGGGCGTTGGAGACGACCGTCCGCACCTTCGTGCCGAAGATCTTGTCCGCCTCGCGCAGCTTGTTGATGTCCTTGTCGAGCAGCGTGACGTGGAAGCCCAGACCGACGGCGATCTGCGTGGCGTTCCAGCCGGACACCCCGCCGCCGATGACGACGGCCCGGGCCGACCCCGTGCCGGGGACGCCGCCGGGGAGCACACCGCGTCCGCCGACCGAGCGCATCAGGTGGTACGCGCCGACCTGCGGGGCGAGGCGGCCGGCCACCTCGGACATGGGGGCGAGCAGCGGCAGCGCGCGGTTCGCGGTCTCGACGGTCTCGTAGGCGATGGCGGTCGTGCCCGACTCGAGCAGGGCGTCCGTGCACGCGCGGGAGGCTGCGAGGTGCAGGTAGGTGAAGAGCGTCTGGCCCTTGCGGAGGCGGTGGTACTCCTCGGCGACCGGTTCCTTGACCTTGAGCAGCAGGTCCGCGGCGGCCCAGACCTCGTCGGCGGTGGGCAGGATCTGCGCGCCGGCGGCGACGTACTCCGCGTCCGGGATGGAGGAACCCTCGCCGGCGCGCTGCTCGACGAGCACCTGGTGGCCGTGGCGGACGAGTTCATGCACTCCGGCAGGGGTGATCGCCACCCGGAACTCGTTGTTCTTGACTTCGCGGGGGATGCCGACCTTCACGTCGATCACGGTCCTTGGCTCGGAGAAACGCTCGGACACAGCGGGAGATACCCGCATGAACCCAGCATAAGGGGAGACACCGCAGGGATGTGCGGCAGAGCCATCATTAATGAAGGGCTTCTCGCTGTCCAGCCTTACAAAGCATTAAGTTTTCCTCGAAGTACTACGGATTTCGCAGGTCGACCTCTTCTTGTTGCACGACCTGGCCCTCCTCGCTCAGCAGCCGGTCCGCCGCCGTACGGTGCAGCCAGGCCGCCGCCGGGTCCCCGAGACGGTCGAGGGTGTCCGCCAGCCTGAGCTCCAGCGCGGCCTGGAGGCGCACGTCACCCGCCCGGCGGGCCAGGCCGACCGCGTCCTGGCAGGTGTGCAGCGCCTCCTGCGGCCTGCCCGCGTACTCCTGCACCCGAGCGGCCTCACTGAGTGCGCGCGCCTGGGCCGGGAGGTCCCCGAGCCTGCGGTGACCCGCCGCCGCCGCCCGCCAGTTGCGCAGGGCCTCGCCGTAGCGCCCGGCATACGTGTGGACCGCTCCGAGCCGCCCGTACAGCCGTGCCTCGTCGGCCCGCTCCCCCTGGGTGAGCCGCTGGGCGAGCGCCCTGCCGTACCAGTCGGAGGCCCGGTTGTAGTCCCCCAGCTCCGCGTACGCGCCGCCTGCGGATTCCATCGCCCTGCCGGTCGCGTAGAGGTCGTTCGCCGCACGGCCGGCGTCCAGCGCGGCACGGTAACGGGCCAGCGCCTCCCGCGTACGCCCGGTCCTGGCGTCCAGATCTGCGAGATTGAGCAGGGCGGCGGCCTTCTCCCGGGGGAGGTCGCGGCGCTCCGCCACGTCGAGGACCAGACCGTGCAGTCCGTACAGCACGGGAGCGGCCTCCTCGGTGCCCCGGTGTGCGGCGAGGGCGCGGACGAGCGCGGCCACCAGCCGGCGGGCGAGGGTGTCCAGCTCCCCGTCCCGCACGGCGGCGCGGGCGCAGGCCAGCAGCGCCGGCTCGCGGATCCGCAGCCACTCGGCGGCGGACTCCGGATGGGCGAAACGCAGCGAGCGCGGCAGTCCGGCGAGCCGGCGGCGGGCCGGGGAATTCTCGGGATCGGTGACCGCACGGCAGGCCTGGAGCCGGCGCACGGTCCGCTCCAGCATCCTGGCCCGGGCCAGCTGGATCTCGGCGGGCCGCTCCAGCTCCTCCAGCACGGCGCGCAGCAGCGGTGCGAGGCAGCCGGGCACCTCGTACTGCGACGGCTCGGCGCCGTTCGTCCTGAGCAGTCCGAACCGGACGAAGTCGTCCAGGGCCGTCTGCGCGACCGGCACCGAGCATCCGGCCAGCGCGGAAGCGGTGTGCGCGTCGGCCAGTCCGGCGGGCGCGAGGGCGAGCAGCCGCAGTATCCGGGCGGTGGCCGGCGGCAGCGAGTCGTGGACCAGCCGGAAGGCGCGGGCGAGCGGCCGGGCACCGGTGGGCCGTTCCGGGTCGTCCTGCTGGCCGCGCAGTTGTCTGGCCACATCGGCGACCGACGCGCCGGGGCGGGCGGCGAGCCAGCCCGCGACCAGGGTGAGTGCGGCGGGCTGTCCCTCGCACTCCTCCGCGAGTGTCTCGGCGGTCAGCGGATCGACCGTGATGCGGACCTGGCCGATGGTGCGGGCCAGCAGCTGCACCGAGGAGCCCGCGTCCAGCCCGCCGATGGTGCACGGGCGGACGCCGGGGACACCGGTGAGGGGGCCGGTCGCCGTGGCGACCACCAGGCAGTCCGGGTTGTCCGGCAGCAGTGGTTCGACCTGCTCGGCGTCCACGGCGTCGTCGAGCAGGATCAGGGCGCGGCGTGCGGCGAACGCCTCGCGCACCATCTCGGAGAGCTCGTCCTCACCGGCTCCGGGCGGGGCCTGGACCGAAAGCAGGTCCAGGAGCGCGCGTGCGGTGCGTTCCGCGGGGACGCGCTCGCCGCCCGGTTCGGTGAGCGAGATCCGGAGGACCCCGTCGGGGTAGTCACCTGGTTCCGCGAGCCGGCGGGCGAGTTCGGATGCGAGAGCGGTGCGTCCGGATCCGGGCCGGCCAGCGATCAGCAGGACCCGCGCGCGGGCCGCTCTGCGGCCGGCCAGGGTGTCCAGGCCCGTACCCTCGACGTCCTCCTGAAGGGCTTTCAACTCGCGTTCGCGACCGAAGAATTGAGGAAGGCTGGCGTTCGGCGGTCCGTTGGCTCCCGTCGTCCCGGCCACGTCGGCCGGGCCGCTGGTGTCCACCGCCTGATCGGTCACGGGCCACGCTCCACTTCGCTGCACGCGGTTGCCCGCCGGAAGTCCGGCCGGGGCCTTTCGAGCGTAGTTCAGTGGTGCGGGCGATCACGGCCGAGCGCGGCGGACACATCCCTCGATCGGATCAAAGTTTCGTACGATCAGCCGCTGATCGCCGAGACGCCGGACCGTCCCGGCGAGGACGGACCGGCGGCCGGGACGACGGCGGAACCGGCCGGCCGGCGGCGAGGCGCGGAATCACGCCTCGAACGGACGGGCCGGCCAGGGCGCCTCGGCCGGACGCAGCGAGTCCACACCGTCACCCGCGAGCACAGCGGTGAGCGAGAGGACGCCCACGACCAGGCAGTTGTTGTGCAGGTCACCGGCGAGCACACCCCGCACGAGTTCCTGGAGGGGCACCCGCGCCTGCTCCATGTCGGCCTCTTCCTCGGAGACGGCGAAGCGCTCGCCCTCGGCCTCGGAGAGGTCCCGGGCGAGGAAGATGCGTACGGCTTCGTCGCAGCCGCCGGGCGTGGTGTAGACGTCGGCCAGCACACGCCAGTCCTCGGCCTTGACGTGGGCCTCCTCGTAGAGCTCGCGCTGCGCCGCGTGCAGCGGGTTCTCGCCGGGGATGTCGAGCAGCCCCGCCGGGATCTCCCACAGCTTGTGGCGCACCGGGTGCCGGTACTGCCGCAGGACGAGGACCCTGCCCTCGGCGTCGAGCGCGAGCACCGCCACGGAGCCGGGGTGGACCTGGTAGTCGCGGCTGTGGACGCTGCCGTCGGGCATCACGACGTCGTCGGTGCGGACGCTGGTCTTGTTACCGGTGAAGGGGGTCACCGTCGCGGTGACCTGCCACTCCTCGGGTGTGTCCTGGAAACCCATGTGCGTCCTCCCACGAACGAACAGAAACCGGGGCACGCATCCCGTCAAGGATCCGTACCCCGGTCAACCGTATCGTCTTACGCGTCGGCGGCCGTTCCGTGCGCCGCGACCTTGCGCTCCACGGCGGCCTTCACCAGACCGGCGAAGAGCGGGTGGGGGCGGGTGGGGCGGGAGCGCAGCTCCGGGTGCGCCTGGGTGGCGACCAGGTAGGGGTGGACCTCACGCGGGTATTCGACGTACTCGACGAGCTTGTTGTCCGGGGAGGTGCCGGAGAAGACCAGCCCGGCCTTCTTCTCGAGCTCCGCACGGTAGCCGTTGTTGACCTCGTAGCGGTGGCGGTGGCGCTCCTCGACGTACGGCTCGCCGGCGTAGGCCTCGCGGACCAGGGAGCCCTCGGCGAGCTTCGCCGGGTACAGGCCGAGCCGCATGGTGCCGCCCAGGTCACCCGCGCCCTCGACGTAGGCGAGCTGCTCCTCCATCGTCGAGATGACGGGGTGGCCCGTGGCGGCGTCGAACTCGGTGGAGTTCGCGTCCGGGATCCCGGCGAGGTTGCGCGCCGCCTCGATCACGATGCACTGGAGGCCGAGGCAGAGGCCGAGCAGCGGCACCTTGTTCTCGCGGGCGTACTGGATGGCGCCGACCTTGCCGACCACACCGCGCTCGCCGAAGCCGCCGGGGATGCAGACGGCGTCGACGTCACCGAGCTGCTTCCGGGCGCCGGCCGGGGTCTTGCAGTCGTCGGAGGCCACCCACTTGACCTTGACACGCGCCTTGTTCGCGAAACCGCCGGCCCGGATGGCCTCGGTGACCGAGAGGTAGGCGTCGGGCAGGTCGATGTACTTGCCGACCAGGGCGACGGTGACCTCGTGGTCGGGGTTGTGGACCCGGTCCAGCAGGTCGTCCCAGGTGGTCCAGTCGACATCGCGGAACGGCAGGTCCAGCTTGCGGACGACGTAGGCGTCCAGGCCCTCGGTGTGCAGCACCTTGGGGATGTCGTAGATCGACCGGGCGTCCTTGCAGGCCACCACGGCGGTCTCGTCGACGTCGCACATCAGCGAGATCTTGCGCTTGATGGCGGTCGGGACGTCGCGGTCGGCGCGCAGCACGATGGCGTCCGGCTGGATGCCGATGTTGCGCAGGGCCGCGACGGAGTGCTGGGTGGGCTTGGTCTTCAGCTCGCCGGACGGGCCGATGTAGGGCAGCAGCGAGATGTGCACGACGAAGACGTTGTCGCGGCCGACCTCGTGGCGGACCTGGCGGACCGTCTCCAGGAAGGGCAGCGACTCGATGTCACCGACCGTGCCGCCGACCTCGGTGATGACGACGTCCACGTCGTCGGTCGCCATGCGGCGGATGCGGTGCTTGATCTCGTTGGTGATGTGCGGGATGACCTGGACCGTGTCGCCGAGGTACTCGCCACGGCGCTCCTTGGCGATCACCGTGTTGTAGACCTGGCCGGTGGTGACGTTGGCCGAGCCGTCGAGGTCGACGTCGAGGAAGCGCTCGTAGTGGCCGATGTCCAGGTCGGTCTCGGCGCCGTCGTTGGTGACGAACACCTCACCGTGCTGGAAGGGGTTCATCGTGCCGGGGTCGACGTTGAGGTAGGGGTCGAGCTTCTGCATGGTGACCCGCAGGCCACGTGCCTTGAGCAGGGCACCCAGGCTGGAGGCAGTCAGACCCTTGCCGAGGGAGGAGGCGACACCCCCGGTGACGAAGATGTGCTTGGTCGTCGTGGATGTGGGCTGCATAGCCAAAGGGGGCTCCCGTGGTCGCGATAGTGAGGTGCGTGCCGGCGTGCCGTACGGAGATTTCCGGAGGTGCCGTCGCTGCGGTTCGGGGGCCTCGTCCACTGACGGGACGACCACCGGTCCACGGGCTACCAGGGTAACAGCGACGAAGGGAGGCCGCTTCCGGCCACACGTCCGCCGAAGTGGACACAAGATCGCTACGTCCGTTTCAGGTCCCACCCATTCGACGGGGAGAGGTGACGGACAACTTGTGGACAGTCGCGCGGAACCCCCGGGTGCGTCGTATCCTGCTCGGACACTCGCTGCCGAGTTGGCCGGCCCAGCGGCTCCACCCCAGCCCGCTCACCCGTGCAAGAGCTCGTCGGTTCTACTACAACGACCCCTTGACCAGCAGTAAGCGCCCTTCGGGGCGACATGGCCGTTCGACTGGAGACGCACGTGGCCGGGCGCATCGAGGATTACGCACTCATCGGAGACATGCAGACCGCAGCCCTGGTCTGCCGGGACGGCACAGCGGACTGGCTGTGCCTGCCCCGCTTCGATTCACACGCAATTTTCGCCGGACTTCTCGGCACCGAGGAGAACGGCTTCTGGCGGCTGGGACCCGCCCGTCCCGAAGGGGCGGAACCCCCGGCGGCGGACAGGCGGCGCTATCGCGGCGACTCGCTCGTCCTGGAATCGGAGTGGGACACCCCCCGCGGCACGGTCCGCGTGACCGATTTCATGCCGCCGCGTGACGGGGCCCCCCAGCTGATCCGCATCGTGGAGGGCGTGAGCGGCCGCGTGCCGATGCGCTCCGAGCTACGCATGCGTTTCAGTTACGGACGGGTCACCCCCTGGGTGCACAAGGTCGACGGCCGCACGGTCGCGGTCGCCGGCCCCGACTCGGTGTGGCTGGACACGGACACCGACACGTACGGCCAGAACCTGACGACGTACTCCGACTTCACCGTGGCTCCCGGGGACCGGATCGCGTTCACCATCAGCTGGCAGCCCTCGCACCACGAGCCGCCCGCCACGCCGGAACCCGAGACCTCCCTGGAGGCGACGGAGAACTTCTGGCGCGAGTGGGTCGAGCAGTGCACGTACCACGGCCCCTACCGGGAGGCGGTCGTGCGCTCGCTGATCACGCTGAAGGCGCTCACCTACGCGCCGACCGGCGGCATCGTGGCGGCCCCGACGACCTCGCTGCCGGAGGACATCGGCGGTTCGCGGAACTGGGACTACCGCTACACCTGGCTGCGGGACGCGGCGATCACGCTCTCCTCCCTGCTGCGCACGGGGTACCGCGAGGAGGCCCGCGCCTGGCGCGAGTGGCTGCTGCGCGCGGTCGCGGGCGACCCGGAGAACCTTCAGATCATGTACGGCATCGCCGGCGAGCGGGAGCTCGGCGAGGCGGAGCTGGACTGGCTGCCCGGTTACGAGAACTCCGGTCCGGTCCGGGTCGGCAACGGTGCGGCGAACCAGCTCCAGCTCGATGTGTACGGCGAGGTCACCGAGGCGCTGCACCTGGCGCACATGACGGGTCTGACCCGCAACGACTACGCGATGGGGCTCCAGCTCAAACTGATCAGTTATCTGGAGAAGCACTGGGAGGAGCCGGACGAGGGCATCTGGGAGGTGCGCGGCCCGCGCCGCCACTTCGTGCACTCCAAGGTGATGGCATGGGTCGCCGTCGACCGCACGATCAAGCTGGTCGAGTCCGGGGACGTGGAGGGACCGCTCGAGCGGTGGCTCCAGCTGCGTGACGACATCCACCGCGATGTCTGCGAGCGGGGTTACGACCCCGAGCGCAACACCTTCACCCAGTCCTACGGATCCCAGGAGCTGGACGCGTCCCTGCTGCTGATTCCGCAGGTGGGCTTCCTGCCCCCCGACGACAAGCGCGTCATCGGCACGATCGAGGCGATCCAGCGGGAGCTGTCCACGGAGGACGGTTTCGTCCTGCGTTACCCCACCGAGGGTGACGACGCGGGCGTCGACGGGCTGGAGGGTGACGAGGGCGCGTTCCTGGCCTGCTCGTTCTGGCTGGCGGACGACCTGGCGATGATCGGCCGGGTCGACGAGGCCCGCCGGCTCTTCGAGAAGCTGCTGTCCCTGCGCAACGACCTCGGTCTGCTGGCCGAGGAATGGGACTCCGGACTCCAGCGCCAGGTGGGGAACTTCCCCCAGGCGTTCAGCCATGTGCCGCTGATCGACACGGCGCTGCGGCTCACGGCCAGCGGGGCGTACGTGGGCTGACTCCGCAGGGCGTGGCGGGACCCGGGCGGAACGGCCGATTCCATCGGCCGGGCCTACGATGGGAGAGTCCTGTCACGCCCTGCGAAGGGGGCACACATGACGCCCCGGACCCCTCCCACGGAGACCGCCTCGGCCGGCTTCCGCTCCGATTTCGCCGGTGAGGTCCACGTCCCCGGCGACCCGGGCTACGACGAGGCCCGAACCGTCTTCAACAGCATGATCGACCGCAGACCCGCGGTGGTGGCCCGGTGCGCCTCCGAGGCGGATGTCGCGCGGGCACTGCGCTTCGCACGCGACGAGGACCTGGAGGTCGCCGTGCGCGGGGGCGGTCACAGCGTGGCCGGTATGGCTCTGAGCGAAGGCGGTCTGGTGATCGACCTGCGCGGGATGCGCGGGGTCGAGGTCGACAGGGGTGCCGCCCGGGCCCGTGTCGGCGGCGGTGCCGTCATGAGCGACCTGGACCGGGCCACCCAGCCGTACGCCCTGGCGACCACGGGGGGACGGGTCTCCACCACCGGCGTCGGCGGCTTCACGCTGGGCGGCGGGTCGGGGTGGCTGGAGCGGGCCTTCGGACTGGCCTGTGACAATCTGCTGGCCGCCGATGTGGTGACCGCGGACGGCGTTACCGTACGCGCGAGCGCGGAAGAGAATCCGGAGCTTTTCTGGGCCCTGCACGGCGGCGGCGGCAATTTCGGGGTGGTCACCTCCCTGACGCTGCGGCTGCACGATCTGCCGGCGATGAGCATGGCCCTGCTGCTCCTTCGTCCGGAGAACGGCCCGGAGGCGGTCCGCGCGTACCGGGACGTGATGGGGTCCGCCCCGGACGCGGCGGGCGGCGCCTGCCTCTACATCACCGGGCCGCCGGAGGAGTGGGTGCCCGAGGCCATGGTGGGCCACCTGGTGTGCGCGGTCCTGCTCACCTACGCGGGTACGGAGGCGGAGCTGCGCGACGTGGCGGCCCCCCTGCTGGCGCTGGAGCGCGAGGCGGAAATGATCTCCGCGATCGACTACGCGGACCTGCAGAGCATGCTCGACGACCCTCCCGGCATGCGGAACTACTGGTCGGCGGAGTACCTGGACGGCTTTCCCGACGAGGCCGTGTCCGCCTTCTGCGCCGGTGCGGCCACGATGCCCGTCCCTTCCCATTCGCAGCACGTGCTGTTCCCGATGGGTGGGGCGGTGGCCCGGGGGCCCGGCGACTACCCGCTGCCCTGGCGCTCCTCCCCGTGGGCCGTGCATCCGTTCGCTGTCTGGGAGAGCGAGACGGACGACGAGCAGGCCAGAGCGTGGGTACGCCGGGTGCGGGGCTCCGTCATGCCGTGGGCGAGCGGGGCGGTCTACCTCAACTTCATCGGACGTGAGGGCCAGGAGCGGGTCGTCGCCGGATTCGGGGAACGCGCCTACGAGCGGCTGTCCCGCGTCAAGGCGCGCTACGACCCGGACAACGTGTTCCACCTGAACCACAACGTCAAGCCGGCCGTGGCCGTGGTGTGACGCACCCGGGCGCGGGCCGGTAACTTCCTGACCCGGGCCTTCGTGCCCCGCGTACACGAGGGCACGAGCGCTGACGCGCACCGACGGAAGCACGAGGCCGGAGCCGGTGGAGACAGAGGGCGGGATCACCGTGCGGCGGGCGCTGGAACTGCCGGGGCTGCGGGGCGGGGTCCCGGAGGTGCTGACCTGCGCGGACCGGCTGGAGCGTACGGTGCGCTGGGTGCACGCCGGTGAGGCGCCGAACATCCCCGCCCTCCTCAAGGGCGGGGAACTGCTGCTCACGACGGGGCTCGGCCTCGGGTCCCGGCCGGCCGACCAGCGTGCCTTCGTCCGCAGGCTGGCCGACCGCGGCATCGCCGCCCTGGTCGTGGAGCTCGGCCCGCGCTTCAGCCGGCTGCCCGCGGCGATCGTGGAGGCGGCGCGGACAGCGGGGCTGCCGCTCGTCCAGCTGCACCGCGAGGTGCCGTTCGTGGCGGTGACCGAGGAGATCCACACCGAGATCGTCAACGGTCACTACGCCTTGCTCCAGCGGGCGGAGGAGATCCACCGGCGGTGTACGCAGGCGGTGCTCGGCGGCGGCGGGGTGCCGCAGGTCCTGGGGATCCTGGCGGACTTCGCCGCGAATCCGGTCTTCCTGGAGACACCGGACGGCCGGTTGCTGTTCGCCTCGGGGCCGGAGGCCGGGCCGGTGGGCGCCGATCCGCTGCAGGTCTGGGAGGGGCTGCGCGGGGCGCGCGCGGCGGCCCGTGAGGCGCCGCCGGCCGGAGCCGTCCTGGTGGAGGTGCCGGGTGGCGGGCCCGGGACCGGTTCCGTGCGGGCCCGGCTGGTGCTGCTCGCGGTGTCGGGCCCCTTGGTGACGGTGCACCGGATGGCGGCCGAGCGGGCGGCGGGCATCCTGGCGGTCGTGCTGATGCAGGCCCGCCAGGAGGAGGAAGTGGCGGCGCGAGGGCGCGGTGACTTCCTCACGGATCTCGCCGAGGGCCGGATCGCTCCCGAGGACGCCCCCGCGCAGGCAGGGGTACTGGGGTTCAGGCCGGGCGGGGATCCGCTGCTGCCGGTGGTGATGCGGCTCGTCCCCGAGTCGGCGCCCTCGGGCAGCTGGGCCCTGCTGGCCAGGGCAGTGGCGGAGGAGCTCGCGGCGGTGGGGGCGCCGGTGCTGGTGGGGGTGCGCCCGGTGGAGGGCAGGGTCCCGTTGTTGCTGGCGCTGCGCCCGGGGACCACCCGCACGGCGCTCGCGGACCGGGTGTCGGCGGCGCTGCGTACGGGGGCCGGGCGGGCCGGCCTGGAGCGGGCCGGGGACCGCTCACCGGTCGTCGTGGTGGTCGGGGCCGCGGGCGGCTGGGCGGTGGCGGGCGCGGGGCTGCGGCATGCGGCGGACGCGGCGACGGCCGCGCGGGGGCTCGGGGAACACCCCTGGTACGACGCTCGCCGTCTGGACATCGATCTGCTGCTGTGGCGGCTGCGGGACCATCCGGACCTGGCGTCCTTCGTGGACCGGGCGATCGGGCCGCTGCGCGAGCACGACCGGACGTCGCGTCCCGCGCTGCTGCCCACCCTGGAGGCGTACCTCGCTCACGCGGGCCGTAAGGCGGAAGCGGCACGCGAGCTGCATCTGAACCGGCAGACGCTCTACAACCGGCTCGCCCGCATCGGCGAGTTGCTCGGCACCGACCTGGACGATCCGCAGTCGGTGCTCGCCCTGAGCCTGGCCCTGCGGGCCCGCCGCCACACCCGCTGAGGCCCTGCACCGCCTACGGCTGCGCCAATTCGTCGTAGACGGACAGCACATGGGCGACCGTGTCGTCCTCGGTCGGCCAGCCCGCGGCCTGTGCGCGTCCCGAGTCGGCGAGCCGCGCCCGTCGCCCGGGGTCGCCGAGGAGCCCCACGACGGCCCCGGCCAGCGCCTCCACGTCTCCGTACGGAACCAACTCCGCCGCTTCACCGACGAGTTCGGGCAGGCCGTCCACGCGTGCCGCGACCAGCGGGACACCGTGCCGCAATGCCTCCCGGGCGAGCAGCGGCCCGCCCTCCCCACGGCCGGACAGTACGGCGATGTCGGCGGCGGCGAGGAGTTCACCGATGCCGTCCGGGCCGCCGGCGACGACGGGCAGCCCCTCGGCCGCGATCCGGCGCCGCAGGGCGCCGGCCCGGGGCCCCTCCCCCGTGACGGCGAGCAGCGGCGCGGGGTCCAGCCCGCACCATTCCCGCGCCGCGCCCAGCAGCGTGTCCTGGCCGTGCTGAGCCACCGACACGATCAACGGCCTGCCGACCACTCCCAGTTCGGCACGCGCCTTGCCGTCGTCAGGGGGACCGGGAACACGGCTCGCGGGGATCGCGGCCGGCGCGAGCCGGGCGTCCCTGGCGCCCCTGCGGCGGGCCCGCTCGACCAGATCCCCTGAGGTGCCCAGCACGACGGCGGCCGAGCGGGCGGCCTTCCGCTCCAGCAGCCGCAGCAGCCGGCCGCGGGCGCCCTCGGCATGGGGGCGGGTGTGCCAGGTCACCACCAGCGGGGTCTTCCGGCCGCTGAGTGCGATCCCGGCGCGTACGGCGGCGTGCAGCCCGTGGGCGTGGACGATGTCCGCCCCGGCGCAGGCGGTACGGAGTGCGGCGACGGCAGCGGGATCACCGCACCGGGGCACCGTGACGAAGCGGGCGCCCGTGGCGGGGAGGCCGTGGGCGCGGCCGGAATCTGCCGGAGCGCAGACGGTGACCTGCACACCTCTGGCGACCAGGCCCGCGACGAGCGGGCTGACATGAGCGCTGCTTCCGGCGCCGCCGCCCAGGACTTGGACCGTACGCAGCTGTGACACGTTGGATGACTCCCCGGGGCTCCCGAGTCGGTGGAATGTACAGCGCCAAGGATGCCAGCTCCGTACGCGCGTTCCGGGACCGCCGAAACGTTGTTCCCGTCCTCGCGCCGGAGCGGGGCCGCCCACCTCACCCGTACGAGTGAGACAGACGGCTCACAGTTGACACCGTGGTGCGCTATCCGTCGACCCGAGCGGTCTCCAGCAGCTCCTCCGCGTGCGCCCGGGCGGTCTCCGAGTCCTCCTGCCCGGCGAGCATCCGGGAGAGCTCCCGCACCCGGTCCTCGCCCTCCAGGACCGTGACGCCGCTCCTGGTCACCGAACCGTCCACCGTCTTCTCGACCAGCAGCTGCCGGTCGGCGAAGGCCGCCACCTGCGGCAGGTGGGTGACCACGACGACCTGGGCGGTCCTGGCGAGCTTCGCCAGCCGCCGGCCGACCTCGACGGCCGCCTTGCCGCCGACACCCGCGTCGACCTCGTCGAAGAGGTACGTCGGCACGGGGTCGGAACCCGCGAAGACCACCTCGACGGCGAGCATCACCCGGGACAGCTCACCGCCCGAGGCGCCCTTGGCGATCGGCCGGGGCTGGGTGCCAGGGTGCGGCGCCAGCAGGAGCTCCACCTCGTCGGCGCCCGAGGGTCCGTAGAGCACGCTCCGGCCGCCGATGTCGATGCCGGACTCCTCGTCCGGCGCCTCGGTCTGCCGGATGGCGAAGGAGACCCGGGCGTGCGGCATGGCGAGCGACGCCAGCTCCTGGGTGACGGCCGCGGCGAAGCGGGCCGCCGCCTCCGTGCGCGCGTCGGTCAGCTCCTGCCCGAGGACGGAGAGCTCGCGGCGGAGAGCGTCGCGCTCCGCCGTCAGTTCGCCGATGCGGTCGTCGTCGCCCTCCAGCTCGGTCAGCCGAGAGGCGCCCTCCTCGGCCCAGGCGAGCACGGAGGTGATGTCCTCGCCGTACTTCCGGGTGAGGGCGGTGAGCGCGGCACGCCGCTCCTCCACCGCGGCGAGCCGCAGCGGGTCGGCGTCCAGCTGGTCGGCGTATCCGGCGAGTTCCCCGGCGACGTCGGTGAGCAGGATCGAGATCTCGCCGATCCGGTCGGCGAGCGCGGCCAGCGCGGGGTCGTGCGCCCGCACGGCGTCCAGGGACCGTCCGGCGGCGGCGACCACCGTGGTGGCGTCCACACCCTCCTGGTCCTCCGGATCGCCCGCGAGCGCCGCATGGGCGAGGGCGGCGGCGGAGGCGAGCGCCTCGGCGTGGCCGAGCCGCTCGGCCTCCGCTGCGAGTTCGGTGTCCTCGCCGGGGAGCGGCTCCACGGCGGCGACCTCGTCGAGGCCGAAGCGCAGCAGATCCGCCTCCTGGGCGCGTTCCCTGGCCCGGGCGGTCAGCTCGTCGAGCTCCGTGACGACGGCACGCAACCGCCGGTAGGCCGCCGCGTACTTGGTGTGCGGGCCCTCCACACCGCCACCGGCGTAACGGTCGAGGGCCTGGCGCTGCCGTGCGGGCTTGAGCAGTCCCTGCTGGTCGGTCTGGCCGTGCACGGCGACGAGTTCGTCGGCGAGTTCGGCGAGCACTCCCACAGGCACGGATCTGCCCCCGAGATGGGCGCGGGAGCGCCCTTCCGCCGAGACGGTACGGCTGATGAGCAGCGCACCGTCCTCGATCTCGGCCCCGGCCTCCTCGGCGCGTACCGCCACCGCGTCGCCCCGGGACACCGTGATCCGTCCCTCGACGACCGCGGCCTTGGCGCCGACCCGCACCAGGGCGGGGTCGGCCCGTCCGCCGAGCAGCAGCCCGAGGCTGGTGACGACCATGGTCTTGCCCGCGCCGGTCTCACCCGTCACCGCGGTGAAACCGGGTGACAGCTCCACCACCGCGTCGTCGATGACTCCGAGCGACCGTATCCGCATCTCCTCCAACACGGTCATGACCTTACGAGGTCCGGGGCCCGGTGTGCGACGGGCCCCGGTCGCGGATTCACTCACGCGGGTGTGAGCAGCGTTCCCGGAAATCAGTGCGGAGCACCCCGCCAGCCCTGGACGGGCAGTGCGAACTTGGCCACCAGGCGGTCGGTGAACGACGCCTGGTGCAGTCGCGCGAGCCGTACGGGCACGGCACCGCGCCGCACCTCGACCCTGGCCCCGGAGGGCAGCTCGACGGTCCGGCGCCCGTCGCACCACAGCACCCCGTGCGGGGTGTGCGGCTGGACCTCCACGGCCAGCACGGAGTCGGGCGAGGTCACCAGCGGCTTGGCGAACAGCGCGTGGGCGCTGATCGGCACCATGAGCAGGGCCTCGACCTCCGGCCAGACGACGGGGCCGCCCGCCGAGAAGGCGTACGCGGTCGACCCGGTCGGGGTGGCGCAGACGATCCCGTCGCACCCGAAACCGGTCACCGGGCGGCCGTCGATCTCCAGGACGACCTCGAGCATCCGTTCGGGCGAGACCTTCTGGACGGCGGCCTCGTTCAGCGCCCAGTCGGTGTGTACGACATCGCCGTTGCTGTGCACGATGACGTCGAGCGTCATCCGCTCCTCGACCTGGTACGCGCGGGTGACGACCCGGTCGACGACCTGGTCGAGGTCGTCGCGTTCGGCTTCGGCGAGGAAGCCGACCCGCCCGAGGTTGACTCCGAGCATCGGGACTCCGGAGGCGCGGGAGATCTCGGCGCCGCGCAGCAGCGTCCCGTCCCCTCCGAGCACGATCAGCAGTTCGCAGCCGTCCACGGCCGTGGGGGTCGCGTCGGTGACCGTCACCACGGACGACGGCAGCGGCAGGTCCTGCGCCTCCACGGCGAGCACCCGGACGCCGAGGCCGTTGCGCAGCAAGCCCTGGACGACGAGCTCGGCGCTGCGGATCGCGGCCGGCCGGCCGGTGTGCGCCAGCAGGAAGACAGTGCGTTCCGCGTTCCCGGATCGTGCCGCATGTGTCGTCAACGGGGTCCCTCCGCCACTGCACGGTCGACATCCGCGGGATCCAGCTCAGGTGCGCCGGCCCGCAGCCACAGAAAGTACTCGACATTTCCCGAGGGGCCGGGCAGCGGGCTCGCCGTGACACCCTGGACGCCGAGGCCCAGCAGAGCGGCCCGGCGCGCCACTTCCCGTACCGCTTCGGCCCGCAGCTCGGGGCTGCGGACCACACCACCGCTGCCGAGGCGCTCCTTGCCCACCTCGAACTGCGGCTTGACCATGAGCACCAGGTCGGCGTCAGGGGCGGCACAGCGCGCGAGGGCGGGCAGCACCAGGCCGAGCGGGATGAACGACAGGTCGCCCACCACCAGGTCCGCCTCCTCACCGTCGATCTGCTCCACCGTCAGCTCACGTACGTTGGTGCGGTCCTTGACAGTGACACGTTCATCGGACTGCAGGGACCAGGCGAGCTGACCGTAGCCGACGTCCACGGCCACGACGTGGCCGGCGCCCGCGCGCAGCAGCACATCGGTGAAGCCACCGGTCGAGGCCCCGGCGTCCAGTGCCCGCCGTCCCTCGACCTCCAGTCCCAGGGGCATGAAGGCGGCGAGGGCACCCGCGAGTTTGTGCCCGCCGCGCGAGACGTACTCGGGGTCGCTGTCGTCCTTGACGACGACGACGGCGGCGCTGGTCTCGACCTGGGTGGCCGGCTTGGTCGCGGTGTTCCCGCCGACGGTCACCCGCCCCGCTGCGATCAGCTGGCTCGCGTGCTCGCGCGAGCGGGCGAGCTTGCGGCGTACCAGCTCGGCGTCGAGGCGGCGACGTGCCACTCCTGCCACGTTCGGTTCAGCTCCTGAGGTCGTGCGCGGGCGTCGGTGCGGGTGCGGGCCGCGCGTCCAGCGCGGTCAGTTCGTCACGCAGTCCACGGTGTACATCCTCGTACACCTCGGTGTGGCTGTCCGCCGCGAGGTGGTCCGCGTCGGCCAGCCGCTCCAGCCGCGCGTCGACGCCGGCGTGTCCGGTGGAGGTGCGTGCGACACCGAGGGGCGCGGGCGGGGCGGGTTCGAAGGAGGGCGCGGGAGGCGCGGCGGGCTCCACCGCGGCCGCT
Organism: Streptomyces sp. NPDC014623; assembly: GCF_043088245.1. Lineage (NCBI taxonomy): Bacteria > Bacillati > Actinomycetota > Actinomycetes > Kitasatosporales > Streptomycetaceae > Streptomyces > Streptomyces sp. NPDC014623. Next base: position 446,898 of record NZ_JBIBZU010000004.1, read on the forward strand.
TCGTCCGCCTCGCCCCGCTGCTCCGTGTCCGGTCCCGGCATCCAGTCGCTCATGCGGGAACGCTACCCCGAAGCGCCGGTGTACCGTCGGTGACGATGGCGACCATGGCGGAGTGCCGCAGCGCACTCGACACACTTTCCGACAATCTGGCGGGGGCGGACGGCGACGTACGCCGCGCCGCCGACCTCGACCGCTCGCTGAGCTGCCACATCAGGGACCTCGATGTGACATTCACCGGACGGCTGGCGAACGGCCGGATCCAGGTGCTGGACACGCTCGAGGGACCGCCCCGGGAGAAGGCGGAGATCCGGCTGGCGATGACCGGGGACGACCTGGTGGCCATGGTCGACGGCGAGCTGAATTTCGCGAAGGCCTGGGCGTCGGGCCGGGTGCGGCTGGAGGCGGGCTTCCGCGATCTGCTGAAGCTCAGGTCCCTGCTGTGACCTGTGACGGCCTCAGACGGAGGCCGGCGTGCGCTTCTTGCGGGCGGCGGGGACGACGAGCGGCGTTCCCGTCTCCGGGTCGTCGATGACCTGGCACCGCATCCCGAAGACGTCCTCGACGAGCTGTGCGGTGACGACGTCACCGGGCGCCCCCTCGGCGATGACCGCGCCCTCGCGCATGGCGATGAGGTGGGTGGCGTACCGGGCGGCGTGATTGAGGTCGTGCAGCACGGCGACCAGCGTGCGGCCCTGCGTCTCGTGCAGCTCCGCGCAGAGGTCGAGGACGTCGATCTGGTGCTGGATGTCGAGGTACGTCGTCGGCTCGTCGAGCAGCAGCAGCGGGGTCTGCTGGGCGAGGGCCATGGCGATCCAGACCCGCTGGCGCTGCCCGCCGGACAGTTCGTCGACGTAGCGGTCGGCCAGTGCGCCGACGCCGGTCGACTCCATGGACTCCTTCACGATCCGCTCGTCCTCGGGTGACCACTGGCGCAGGAGCCCCTGGTGGGGGTAGCGGCCGCGGGAGACGAGGTCGGCGACGGTGATGCCGTCCGGGGCTATGGAGGACTGGGGCAGCAGGCCCAGCGTCCTGGCGACCTTCTTCGCGGGCATCCGGTGGATGGACTGTCCGTCCAGCAGGACGTCTCCGCCGCTCGGCTTCAGCATCCGGGAGAGGGCGCGCAGCAGGGTCGACTTACCGCAGGCGTTGGGGCCGACGATCACCGTGAAGGAGTGGTCGGGGATCTCGACCGAGAGGTTCTCGGCGATGATCCGCTGGTCGTAGCCGAGGGTCACCGAGTCCGCGGTGAGGCGCTGCATGGTCGTGCTCCCGGAGTCTGTGGAGATGGTCTGCGAGGTGGCCGGCGTGCCCGGTCTCATATGCGTCCCGCCCTGCGCTCGGACACGAGCAGCCACAGCAGGTAGCAGCCGCCGAGCACGCCGGTGACGACACCCACCGGGAGCTGACGGTCCCCGAAGGCGTTCATGGCGGTCCAGTCGGCGACGAGCAGCAGGGCCGCGCCCGTGGCGGCCGCGGCGGCCAGGTTGGGGCCGGGCGCGCGGGTGAGGCGGCGGGCGACCTGCGGGGCGCTGAGCGAGACGAAGACGATGGGGCCCGCGGCGGCGGTGGCCACGGCGACGAGCAGCACGGCGCAGCTCAGCAGGACGAGCCGGGTGCGTTCCACCCGTACGCCCAGGGCGTGGGCGGAGTCGTCGCCCATCTCGATCATGCGCAGTGCCCGCCCGTGGCCGAGGACCGGGGGGATGAGGACGCAGCAGACCGCGAGCAGCGGCCAGACCTGGGACCAGTCCCGGCCGTCCAGCGAGCCGGTCATCCAGACGACGGCGCGGGTGGCGTCGACGAGGTTGGCCTTGGTGATCAGATAGTGGATCGCGGCGGTGAGCATCGCGGCGGCACCGATGCCGACGAGCACGAGCCGGTAGCCGTGCACTCCGCGCTTCCAGGCCAGCAGGTAGACGGCGGCGCCCGTCAGCAGGCCGCCGCCGACGGCGCCCGCCGCGACCTCGGCGGGTCCGCCGTGGAAGAGCACGATCACGGTGAGGGCGCCGACCGCGGAACCCTGGCCGAAGCCGAGGACGTCGGGGCTGCCGAGCGGGTTGCGGGAGACGCTCTGGAAGACGGCGCCGCCGACCCCGAGCGCGGCACCGACGAGCAGTCCGACCAGGACCCTGGGCAGCCGCAGTTCCGTGACGATGAACTCCTGCTGGAAGGTGCCGTTGCCGAACAGCGTGGTGAGGACCTGGCCGGGTGACATGGAGTAGTCGCCGCTGCCGATCAGCACCACGGCGGCGAAGGCTGCCACCGCGATGAGCAGCGCGATGACGGCGAACGCCCGCGGGTCCACCCGGAACGAGAGCCCGCCGGCCGTCCGCACCGCGCGGACCGTCCTCGTGGTGTCCTGTGCGGCCTTCACAGCTGGGCCATCCTCTTGCGCCGTACGAGATGAATGAAGACGGGTCCGCCCAGCAGAGCGGTGACGATGCCGACCTGCAGCTCGGAGGGGCGGGCGACGACCCTGCCCACCACGTCGGCGCCGAGCAGCAGCACGGGCGCGAGCACGGCCGCGTAGGGCAGGATCCACCGCATGTCCGGACCCGTGATGGTGCGCACCAGGTGCGGGATCATCAGCCCGATGAAGACGATCGGCCCGCAGGCGGCGGTCGCCGCCCCGCAGAGCAGGGTGACGGCCACCATCGCGAGGACACGGGTACGGGTCAGGTGCGCGCCGAGGGCCTTGGCCGTGTCGTCGCCCATCTCCAGCGCGTTGAGGGGCCGGGCGATGAGCAGGGCCAGCACCACCCCGGCCGCGATGAACGGCCACACCTTGGCGACGGTCTCCGGGTTCGCGGAGGCCAGCGACCCCACGGTCCAGAAGCGCAGCCGGTCCAGTGCCGCCGAGTCCAGCAGCTGTACGGCGTTGACGTAGCCGAACAGTGCCGCGGTGACCGCCGTACCGGCGAGGGCCAGCCGTACCGGGTTCGCGGACCGGCTGCCGCCGAGCAGGTACACCGCCACGGACACGACGGCGGCGCCACCGAAGGCGAACCAGACGTATCCGGTCAGCGAGGTGACGCCGAGGAAGGTGATGGCCGAGACGACGGCCGCCGCCGCACCCGCGTTGACGCCCAGCAGACCGGGCTCGGCGAGCGGGTTGCGGGTCAGCGCCTGCATCACCGCGCCGGCCAGCCCCAGGGCGGCGCCCACGATCAGACCCAGCACGGTACGCGGGACCCGCACGTCCCGTACGAGGACGTCACCGCTGGTGCCCGAGTAGTGGAACAGGCCGTGCCACACCGCGGACAGCGGGAGACCCTTGGCGCCGATCGCGATACTGGCGAGGCACACCAGGACCAACGCACACACGGCGACCAGCAGGCCCACGGCTCGTACCGCATGGCGCCCGGCGCGCGTCTCCGGCGTGGCGGGAGAGCCGGAACGTGATTCGGGGGGACTTTCGACCAACACCCGGTTAGGTTAGCCTATCCTCTAATTTTCTCGGCTCTCCGGTGACGCACAGGATCCTGCAATCCACGGGTCCGTTCCGCGCGGCGCGGGAGGCTCCGCGCGGAACGGACCCGCAGGTCCACGGATTCACGGGCCCCCGGGTCTACAGGTCCAGTGCCGCCACGGCCTTCGCCGGGTCGAGCCGGCACGATCCCTCCCCGGCATACGTCCACGCCGCCCCGCACAGGGCACGCAGCCCGTCGATCGCCTCACCACCGCCTTCGCCGCCGCCCTCCAGGACGAGGGCGTCCCCACGGATCACGGCCGTCCAGCCGCCGCAGCGGAACCCGCCGTCCTCCTCCGAGACCTCGGGCTGACCGGTGAGCAGCCCTCGCAGGTCCAGGTCCACGTAGGTCGGACGGTACTTGGGTTCGGCCGCGATCAGCTGCGCCGCGTCGGTCACCCCCGTGAGGACCAGCAGTGAGTCCACCCCGCCGTTGAACGCGCCCTCGATGTCCGTGTCCAGCCGGTCCCCGACGACCAGCGGCCGCTTCGCCCCGGTACGGAGCACGGTCTCGCGGTGCATCGGAGGAAGCGGCTTGCCCGCGACCTTCGGCTCGGCACCGGTCGCGATCCGTACGACCTCCACCGCCGCACCGTTTCCCGGAGCGATGCCCCGGGCGCCCGGGATCGTCAGGTCCGTGTTGGACGCGAACCACTCGGCCCCCCGCGAGATGGCGTACGCCGCCTCGGCGAACCGGCCCCACGGCAGGTCGGGCCCGCCGAACCCCTGCACCACGGCGACCGGGGCCTCGTCGGCCGATTCCACCGGCACCAGTCCGCGCTCACGCAACGCGACCCGCAGCCCTTCACCCCCGACCACGAGCACTCTGGCCCCGGGCGGCAGCTGATCAGCCATCAACCGGGCCACTGCCTGCGCTGATGTGATCACGTCAGCGGGCTCGGCCGGCACGCCGAGCTCCGTCAGGTGCTCGGCCACCGCGTCCGGCGTACGCAGCGCGTTGTTCGTCACGTACGCCAGGTGCATGCCGTCCGCACGCGCTCTGCCCAGCGACTCGACGGCGTGGACGATGGCGTGCCCGCCCGCGTACACCACCCCGTCAAGATCGAGCAGGGCGGTGTCGTACGCCTCGCTCAGCGCCGCGCTGCTCCCGAGCGGCCGGGACCTGAACTGCTGACTCATATGCCTGCGCTCCTCTTTCCTGCCTCTCCCCCGATCATCGCGCATCACGGAAGCGCGCATACGATGCCCTGATGAACACATCCGGCCCCGCCGCCGGCCGGGGACTGCGGCTGATCCCCTTCCGCGGACTGCGATACGTCCCCGACCGGGTCGGCAGCCTGGCGGCGGTGACCTCCCCCCCGTACGACGTCGTCGTCCGGCCCGACGGTCTGCACCACCTGGAGTCGGCGGACCCGCACAACATCGTGCGGCTGATCCTTCCGCAGGGCGACACGCCCGCCGCGCGCCACAGGCAGGCCGCCGACACCCTGAAGCGCTGGGTCGCCGAAGGCGTCCTCGCCCCGGACCCGGCGCCCGTGCTCTACGTCTACGAGCAGCGGGCCGGCGACGCCCTCCAGCGCGGCGTGATCGGCGCCCTGGCGCTCTCCCCCGCTTCCGAGGGCGTCGTGCTGCCGCACGAGGACGTCATGGCCGATGTCGTGGAGGACCGCGCCGATCTGATGCGCACGGCGGCCGCCCACCTCGAACCCCTCCTCCTCAGCTACGCCGGTGACGGTACGCCGAGCGGCGCGACGGCCGTCATCGAGCGGGTGGTGGAGCGGCTCCCGCTTCTCACCACGACGACCGAGGACGGTGTCGGCCACCGCCTCTGGGCCGTCACCGATGCCGGGGAACGGACGGAGATCGAGTCCGATCTGTCCCGTCACCAGGCGCTGATCGCCGACGGCCACCACCGCTGGGCCACCTACCTCCGGCTCCAGCAGGAGCAGTCCGCCCCAGGCCCCTGGGACTTCGGGCTCGTGCTGCTCGTCGACACCGCCCGTTATCCGCTGCGGGTCCGTGCCATCCACCGTCTGCTGCACCGCCTGCCTGTCGCCCGTGCGCTGGGTTCCCTCGACGGCCGCTTCCGCGTCCGGCCCGTCGAGGGGCCGCTGCACCGGGCGCTCGGCGCGCTCACGGATGCCACCACGGAAGGCAACGCCTTCCTCCTCGCGGGTGACGGCTGTTTCCATCTGGTCGACCGGCCGGACGAGCAGCTGCTGGCCCGCACGGTGCGAGCCGACCGGCCGGCGGCCTGGCGCTCGCTGGATGCGACCGTGCTGCACTCCACGCTCCTCGACGACGTGTGGCGGGTCCCTGACACCCCCGAGCACATCGCCTACATCCATGACGCCGCGGCGGCGGTCGAGCAGGCGGAACGGCATGACGCCACGGCGGTGCTGATGCGTCCGGTGCGCGAGGAGGTGGTCCGGGACCTGGCCAGACAAGGTGTCACGATGCCTCGCAAGTCGACGTCGTTCGGCCCCAAACCGGCCACGGGCCTGGTCCTGCGCAGTCTCGGCGCCGGCTGAGGCACACCACGCACCCGAGGTGCTCGTCGCGCAGCCCTTCAGCGGGGCCCGGGGCGAACGCAGAAGAGGGCGGCACCCCGCGGGGGTGCCGCCCTCTTCCTACGTCCCGTACGTCAGCGGTGCTCAGGCCTTCGCGGGGCCCTCCGCGTCGTCATCGTCGTCATCGTCCGCGTCCTGACCGCCGGTGTCGGCGCCTTGGACGTCCGTGGCCCGGACGTCGGCGTCGGCCGCTTCGCCGGTGTGCTCGTCGTCATCGCCGAGCGCGTCGACGAACTCCACACCCTCGAGTTCGGCCAGCCGGTCGGACGCGTCGGTCGCACCGTCCTTGTCGGCTTCCAGGGCCTTTCCGAACCACTCACGGGCCTCGTCCTCGCGGCCTGCTTCCAGGAGAGCGTCGGCGTAGGCGTACCGCAGGCGCGGGGTCCACGAGTGGACGGCGCTGGAGGCGAGTTCGGGGCTCTGCAGCGTGACGATCGCGGCGTCGATCTGACCCATGTCCCTGCGGGCACCGGCGGCGACCAGGCGCATCTCGACCTGCCCCGCCTTGTCCAGCCTCTGTACCTCGGGCTCACCAGCCATGGCCATCGCCCGCTCGGGCCGCCCGAGGCCACGCTCGCAGTCCGCCATGACGGGCCACAGATCCACGGAACCCGTCATCCGGCGCGACGCCCGGAACTCGGCCAGCGCCTCGGAGTACTTCTGGGTGGCGTAGGCGGCGAAGCCTGCGGCCTCGCGCACCGCTGCGACCCTCGATGCCAGACGCAGGGCGATACGCGAGTAGGCGTACGCCTGCTCGGGGTCCTCGTCGATCAGGTTGGCCACCATGACGAGGTTCCGCGCGACATCCTCGGCAAGGGTCTTCGGCAGGCTCATCAGCTCCTGCCGGACGTCCTTGTCGATCTCGTCGCCGGTGACGTCATCGGGGATGGGCAGCCGCTTGATGGGCTCACGGTCCCGGTCGTCGCGTCCCTGGTAACCGCCACGGTCGTCGCGCCCCCGATAGCCACCACGGTCGCTGCCCCGGTCGTCACGACGCGGTCCACGGTCCCGGTCCTGGCTTCGGTCGTCGCGGCGGAAGCCGCCGCCGGTGCCGCCCCGGCTGTCGTCGCGGCGGAAACCGCCGCCGCTGGGACGGTCGTCGTCGCGCCGCGGGCCACGCGGCCGGTCGTCACGACGCTCGAACCC